>JBKCVH010000138.1:0-2627 GCA_046317675.1 Burkholderiales bacterium | reverse complement strand
AGGTTCAAAGGGACTCTCTCAGTCGGCGCGCACTTTGAAGTTGCGCCAACACCCCCAGCGGTTGAACGCCTCGGCTGCCAGTGGGCTGCCGGGGCGGCGGCGCGCAGTGTAGGGAAGTGCCCAGCCCAAGATGGGCCTCAGGTAACCTGCCCATTTGGGTCGGCTGGACAGCCCATCCCCACTCGACCGCTGCTCACACCAGCCCGCTCATGACCGACGCTCAATACACCAGCTTGCCCCAGTGGCCCAGCGCTTACCCCGCCAGCGGCGCCACCGCCACCCTGAAGCACCTCAACGAGGATTTCATCGTCACCGAGCTGCCGCTGCAGCTGCCCTCGGGTGCGGGTGAGCACATCTGGCTGGAGATTGAAAAGAACGGGGCCAACACCGCCTTCGTGGCCCAACAGCTGGCCGAGGCGGCCGGCGTGAAGGAGTGGGACGTGGGCTATGCCGGCCTCAAAGACCGCTACGCCATCACCCGGCAGTGGTTCAGCATCTACCTCCCCAAGGGCGAGACGCCCGACCTGACCCCACTGCAGCACCCGGAGTTCAAGGTGCTGAGCCAGAGCCGCCACGTGAAGAAGCTGCGCCCCGGTGACCTGCAGGGCAATCGGTTCCGCATCGTGCTGCGCGAAGTGGCGGGCAGCCGCGAGGCCATCGAGGCCAACCTGAAGGCGGTTGCGGCACAAGGCGTACCCAACTACTTCGGCGCGCAGCGCTTCGGCTTTGACGGCGGCAACGTCGAGCAGGGCCGGGCCATGCTGGCGCGCGAGATTCGCGTGCGCAACCCGAAGAAGAAGGGCATCTACCTCTCGGCCGTGCGCTCCTTTGTTTTCAACGAGGTGCTGGCGCTGCGCATGCAGCAGGGGCTATGGGGCAAGACCCTGCCGGGCGACGTGATGAACGAAGCAGGCCAGCCCACCGGACCCCTCTGGGGCCGCGGCCGCGTGACCACCACCGATGAAGCGCAGGCCCTAGAAAACGGCGTGGCCCAACGCCACGCCACCCTGTGCGACGGCATGGAACACGCCGGCCTGGACCAAGAGCGCCGCGCCCTGGTGGCCAGCCCGGCCGAGCTGACCTGGGAATGGCCTCAGGCCGATCAATTGGTGCTCAGCTTCTCTTTGCCGGCAGGGAACTACGCCACCTCGGTGCTGAACGAAATCCTCCGCACCACGGAGCCGGATCGGCACACCGAGAACGAACCTGTGGCTGCCGATTGACCTGAGCCTGAACCTGGGCCTTGGCGGTCTCGGCCTGATCCACCCCCAGTGCCATACTTAAATTCACTGCCCCCGGCCTGCACCCTTCCCAGCAACAGAAAGTGCCCCCATGTCCCAGTCTGATGCGCCGGCTCCCGCAGCCCCCAAGTTCAGCAGCTTTGCGGAGTTCTACCCTTTCTACCTGGGCGAGCATCGCAACCGCACCTGCCGCACCCTGCACTTCATCGGCACCAGCATTGGCGCCTTGCTGCTGCTCACGGCAGCGGTCACCGCGCAGCCTTGGCTCATAGCCGTCGGCTTGGTGCAAGGCTACGTCTGGGCCTGGGTGGGGCACTTTGGCTTTGAGAAGAACAAACCCGCCAGCTTCAAGCAGCCGCTTTACTCCTTCATGGGCGACTGGGTGATGTGGTGGCAGATGCTGACCGGGCGGATTGGCTGGCAGGGCTGAGCGGATCTCAACCAAGGGTGAACGGGCGGGCTCGACCGACTGGCCAATGACTGCGAGCCGGCACGCCACGGACTACTGAATCCGCGTTGCGTCTCAGTCTGAACGCTTGGCAAAGCGGTTCACTCGGCGCTGAATTGCGGCAATTGCCTTCCCACGCAGAGTGACCCAGAAGTCATCCAGCCATGCCGCGTGCGCGACTGGGGCTGTGCGAGGTGCAGCGGGCCTTGCTGGGGTCCGGTTGGTCAACGTTTGAGCTAACCGGCCCGCGACGGCAAGGCGCCGAAGGGCCAGAATGAAATGAGGCCCGTAGGCGGCATGCCGTAGCGGGTCCGGTTGAGCGAAGGGTTAGAGCGCTTCACTCAAACAGCCCAATGGCAGCGTCACTCCACTGGTGCCCCGGCTCAGACCAGCCGCTCGCATTTGGCGGTGGAGGGAATCCAGTACGGCAGAAACCGCGGCGAGAGGAAAAGTCAAACACGGCGTGCGTGCGCCCATTGATAAGTAGGGCCACCTTCTTGCTGTCATGTGACCAGCCGATTGTCACAATTGATGGCTTGGAGCGATCAGCGACATTTGCAACGTTGTATATCTGAAGCGCATCCTGAATTTGATTGCCCTTGCACGAGGCATCAAGCGCATAAAAGTACCCTGTCGTTTCGTCGTCCTCGAACACGGCGACGTACGTCCCTTCGGGCGCGCAGCCTTCAACCACGACCGCCTCGCCAACTACGATTTCTCGCTCTGCAGCTACATTGATCCGCATAACCATGACTTTAGCGCTCTAACAGTCAGCGTTTATCTGCCGCCGCACGGCGTTTGCCACGCAGCTGAGCGCAACCGGCGGCAGGTAAACCGTGTTGAACAAAACCGCCGCTCCAGTCGCGGTTCAGCGGGTGTGTTGCGGTGGGTATTGGGGATTGGATCGAAGGCAGGCGGCGCATGCGCTCGATTTTGCT
>JBKCVH010000137.1:0-10252 GCA_046317675.1 Burkholderiales bacterium | reverse complement strand
TCGATGTGGTTTGGCCTAGGACAATCGCCCTCAAATGAATAGCACCCTGCTGCAGCACCTCAACCCCGAACAACTCGCCGCCGTCACCTTGGGCGATGAATCGGCGCTTATCTTGGCGGGAGCCGGCTCGGGCAAGACCCGGGTACTGACCACCCGCATTGCCTGGCTCTTGCAGCAGGGTCGGGTGGGTCCCGGCGGCGTGATCGCGGTGACCTTCACCAACAAGGCTGCCAAAGAGATGCTCACGCGCCTTGCGGCCATGCTGCCCTACAACGTGCGCGGCATGTGGATTGGGACCTTCCACGGCCTGTGCCACCGCTTTTTGCGCAGCCACTGGAAGGCGGCGGGTTTGCCGCAGGGCTTTCAGATCTTGGATGCCAGCGACAGCGTGGCCGCTGTAAAACGTGTGATCAAGGGCATGAAGCTGGACGAGGAGCGCTTTGTGCCCAAGGCGGCGGCCGGCTTCATCGCGCAGCGCAAAGAACGCGCGGAGCGGCCCAATGACGTGATTGCCCGCGACCTTGAGGAGCGCACGCTCGTTGAAATCTACGCCGCCTACGACGCGCAATGCCTGCGCGAAGGCGTGGTCGACTTTGCCGAGCTCATGCTGCGCACCTACGAGCTGATGCGCGACGACCCGCTCCTGCGCGCCCACTACCAAGCGCGCTTCCAGCACGTGCTGGTGGACGAGTTCCAAGACACCAACACCCTGCAGTACGCCTGGCTCAAGCTGTTCGCCGACCCCGCCGGGCGGCAGGCCGTGATTGCCGTGGGCGATGACGACCAGAGCATTTACGCCTTCCGGGGCGCGCAGGTCGGCAACATGCACGCCTTCGAGCGCGATTACCGCGTGCGCCAGCACATCAAGCTGGAGCAGACCTACCGCAGCTGCGGCCACATCCTGGACGCCGCCAACCACCTCATCAGCCGCAACGAACGGCGCCTGGGCAAAACCTTGCGCACCGACGCTGGCCAAGGCGAGCTGCTGCGCGTGTTTGAAGCGCCGAGCGACTTCGACGAAGCCCGATGGGTGCTGGAAGAAGCCCAAGCCCTGCACCGCAGCGGCACGCCGCGCGCCGAGATGGCGCTGCTCTACCGCAGCAACGCGCAAAGCCGGGTGCTGGAGTCGGCGCTCTTTAATGCCGGCATTCCGTACCGTGTGTACGGCGGCTTGCGATTCTTTGAACGCGCTGAAATCAAGCATGCGCTGGCTTACCTGCGCTTGCTGGAGAACGCCAATGACGACACCAGCTTCCTGCGCGTCGTCAACTTTCCGGCCCGCGCCATTGGTGCCAAAAGCGTGGAGCTGCTGCAAGACGCCGCCCGCGCCAGCGGTCGCAGCCTGTGGCAAAGCGTAGGCGCGCTGCAAGGCCGTCCGGCGGCAGCCTTGGGGGCCTTTGTGCAGCTCATTGAGCAACTGCGTGCTGCGACTGAGGGTCAAACCCTGCGCCACATCGTGGAGCACGTCGTTGAAGCCTCCGGTTTGGCGGCCCACTACCGCAGCGACAAAGACGGTGCCGAGCGGCTGGAAAACCTGGAAGAACTGATCACCGCCGCCGAGAGTTTCGTCACTCAAGAGGGCTTCGGTCGCGACGCCGTGGCCTTGCCCGTTGACGAGCTCGGCCAAGGCCCCGGCCTCACGCCCGACGCTGAAACCGGCGAAATCATGAGCCCGTTGGCCGCCTTCCTGACCCACGCCAGCTTGGAGGCCGGCGACAACCAGGCCGAGGCCGGACAAGACGCGCTACAGCTCATGACCATCCACGCCGCCAAGGGCCTGGAGTTCGATGCCGTCTTTCTCACTGGCCTTGAAGAGGGCCTGTTCCCGAACGAGCGTGCACTCGCCGACCCCGACGGGTTGGAGGAAGAGCGGCGCCTGATGTACGTGGCCATCACCCGCGCGCGCCAAAGGCTGCACTTGAGCCTCTCGCAGTCGCGCATGCTGCACGGGCAAACGCGATACCACGTGAAGAGCCGGTTTTTGGGCGAACTGCCCGAGGAGTCCTTGAAGTGGCTCAGCCCCAAGCAGGGTGGCTTCGGCAGCGGCTTCGAACGTGACTACAACAACGCTTGGCAGCGCGGCAGTGGGCTCAAAGGCATCGTGGGGGCAGGGCGGCAGCCCGCTTGGTCAAGCGCAGCCCCCGCCGAAACAGCGCCCCCGCCGCCGCCTCGCAAAGCCGGCCACGACAGCGGCTTTCGCGTTGGGCAGGCCGTGTTTCACGGCAAGTTTGGCGAAGGCGTGGTGCTCACGCTGGAGGGCCAAGGCCCCGATGCCCGTGCTCACATCCAGTTTGGGCGGCACGGGAGCAAGTGGTTGGCGCTGGCGGTGGCCAAGCTCACCCCAATTTGAAAAGGGCGGGGTCGGCTAGGACGAACCCGTGCTGAAACGAAAAACGGGCCCGAAGGCCCGTTTTTGTGTTGTTCTTGGCGGAGAGGGCGGGATTCGAACCCGCGGTGGGGATAAACCCACACACGCTTTCCAGGCGTGCGACTTAAACCGCTCATCCACCTCTCCGAAGCCCGCCATTCTAGCCGGCTGTTTCTGCTCTTCAGGCGTCCCGCGGTTCGCGAGCGGGAAGTGCGTGCGCTTTAAGCCATTCCAGCGGCAGGAACTCGAGCGCTCTTTCGTGCGTCGCTTCCAGAACCACGGGCGGTGCGTAGCCGGCCTCAAAGGCCTCGCGCCAGCGCACGGCGCAAACGCACCAGCGGTCTCCCGGCTTGAGGCCCTGGAAGCGCAGCTCAGGCCGTGGCGTGATGAGGTCGTTGCCACGTTCCAGCTGCCAGTTCAAGAAGGCGGGCGTCATCCGGCTGCACACCACGTGGCTGCCTTGGTCTTGGGCGTCGGTGTTGCAGCAGCCGTCGCGCAGCCAGCCGGTCAGGGGGTCAAAAGAGCAAGGGAGCAGAGCGCCCCCGAGCACATTGCGGGCGCTCGAGCTCACGAGGGCTTGCTGCCTTTCATGAGGGCCATGGCGGTGCCAATGAGGCCGCTGACTTCACTCATGTTGCCGGGCACGATCATGGTGTTGTTCTTCTGCGCGAGCTGCGCATAGGCGTCAACGGCTTTTTCAGCGACCTTGAGTTGGACGGCTTGATCGCCACCCGGCTGCTGAATCGCGTGGGCGATTTTTTGGATGGCGTCTGCCGTGGCGTCGGCCACGGCGGTGATGGCGGCGGCCTCGCCAACGGCTTTGTTGATCTCGGCCTGCTTCTCGCCCTCAGAGCGGGCGATGGCGGCCTCGCGCTCACCGGTGGCGATGTTGATTTGCTCTTGGCGGCGGCCCTCGGACGCAGCGATGAGCGCGCGCTTCTCGCGCTCGGCCGTGATCTGCGCTTGCATGGAGTGCAGGATCGCCGGCGGTGGCGTCAGGTCCTTGATTTCGTAGCGCAGCACCTTCACGCCCCAGTTCAAGGCGGCTTCGTCCAGGGCCTGCACGACTGAGCTGTTGATGACGTCGCGCTCTTCAAAAGTCTTGTCCAACTCCATGCGGCCGATAACCGAACGCAGCGTGGTTTGCGCGAGTTGCGTGATGGCCACGATGTAGTTGCTGCTGCCGTAGCTGGCGCGCATGGCATCCGTCACCTGGAAGTACAAGATGCCGTCAACGGTGAGTTGGGTGTTGTCCTTGGTGATGCAAACCTGGCTGGGCACGTCCAACGGGATTTCCTTCAGCGAATGGCGGTAAGCAAGCCGATCGATGAAAGGCACGAGCAGGTGCAACCCGGGGGTCATGGTGCGGTCGTACTTGCCCAGGCGTTCAACGACGAAAGCGTTTTGCTGCGGCACGATCTTGATCGCGCGGCTGACGAAGAGCACCGCGATGACGGCAATGATGAGAGCGATTTCCATGATTTAGACCGGTTCGATTTCGAGTTGATTGCCGCGCAGTGTCTTGATGCGATGCGGGCCAGGGGCGGGTGTGCCGGTACCGACGTAGTGGGCTGCCCAATTGGCGCCCCGGTACTTGACTTGCGTGATGGCTTGCTCGTCCCACTGCACAACCTGGACGGTTTCACCGACGTCAAGGTTTACGTTGCGATTGCCCTGGGTGTCGGGCGCATCCACCACGTGGCGGCGTCGGTACAGGTACCAGCCCAGCGTACTGAGCCCTCCCGAAAGACCGGCAGTGGCGACTTGAGCCGTGGTGCCCAGACCCAAATGAGCTGCAATCGCACCGACGGCTGCCCCCAAGGCCAGCATGAGCAGGTAAAAACTACCGGTCGTTAGCTCGGCGGCCACAAGCAAGCCGGCCAAAATCCACCAAAGGGTGGGCGCTTCCATTGCTGTTCTCCCCTGCAAAAAGTTGTAGCCCCAGTTTAGGGCGGTGGCTTTCATCGTGTTGTCGTAGGGTCGCCCTAAACTTCGCGCCCTTTTTCGACCTTCCCCTCCTTCGGCTGCTTTGGCGCCGGGGGTCTTTTGTCTCTTGCTCCCCGGAGCCTCGCCATGCTGCGTTTTCACTTCCCCATCGTCATCATTGACGAGGACTACCGCTCAGAGAACACCTCCGGCCTCGGCATTCGTGCGTTGGCCGATGCCATCAAGAAAGAAGGCATGGAAGTGCTGGGCGTCACCAGCTATGGCGACTTGAGTCAGTTCGCTCAGCAGCAAAGCCGGGCCAGCGCCTTTATTTTGTCGATCGACGATGAGGAATTCACCCCAGGGCCTGAGCTAGACCCCGCGGTGCTGAACCTGCGCAAGTTCATTGAAGAGATTCGCTTCCGGAACCCGGACATTCCAATCTACGTGTACGGCGAGACCCGCACCAGCCAGCATTTGCCAAATGACGTGCTGCGCGAACTGCACGGCTTTATTCACATGTTTGAAGACACGCCGGAGTTCGTGGCGCGCCACATCATTCGTGAGTGCAAGAGCTATCTGGATGGCCTTGCGCCGCCCTTCTTCAAGGCGCTGATGGCTTATGCGCAGGACGGCTCTTACAGCTGGCATTGCCCAGGGCACAGCGGCGGGGTGGCCTTCTTGAAGAGCCCCGTCGGCCAGATGTTCCACCAGTTCTTTGGCGAGAACATGCTCCGCGCCGACGTTTGCAATGCGGTGGAAGAGCTGGGTCAATTGCTGGATCACACCGGTCCGATTGCCCAGAGCGAAAAGAACGCAGCACGCATCTTCAATGCGGACCACTGCTTCTTCGTCACGAACGGGACGTCAACCTCGAACAAGATGGTTTGGCACCACACCGTGGCGCCGGGCGATGTGGTGGTCATTGACCGCAACTGCCACAAGAGCAACCTGCACGCCATCATCATGTGCGGCGCCATCCCGGTGTTCCTGACGCCGACGCGCAACCACTTCGGCATCATTGGCCCGATCCCGGAGAGCGAGTTCAGCCCAGAAGCCATTCGCGCCAAGATTGCGGCCAACCCGCTGCTCAAGCATGTGGACCCGGCTTCGGTAAAGCCGGCCATCATGACGCTGACGCAGAGTACTTATGACGGCGTGCTCTACAACACCGAAACCATCAAGCACAAGCTTGACGGCTACATCGACACCTTGCACTTCGACGAGGCTTGGCTGCCGCACGCTGCTTTCCATGATTTCTACGGTCAGTTCCACGCCATGGGCAAAAACCGGCCGCGCCCGAAGACGGCGATGGTTTACGCCACCCAAAGCACGCACAAGCTTCTGGCCGGCATCTCGCAGGCCAGCCAAGTGCTGGTTCAGGACTCGCAGCAAGTAAAGCTCGACAAGCACTTGTTCAACGAGGCTTACCTGATGCACACCAGCACCAGCCCCCAGTACTCCATCATTGCCAGCTGCGACGTGGCCGCCGCCATGATGGAGCCGCCGGCTGGCACAGCCTTGGTCGAGGAGAGCATCCGCGAGTCGCTCGACTTCCGCCGCGCCATGCGCAAGGTTGATGAAGAGTACGGTGTCGACTGGTGGTTCAAGGTCTGGGGCCCCGAGTTTTTGGCCGAGACCAGCGAGCCAGCATCCAAGGACTGGATGCTGCATGCCGATGAGGACTGGCACGGCTTCGGCGGGCTGGCCGAAGGCTTCAACATGCTGGACCCAATCAAGTCCACCATCATCACCCCCGGCATGGACATCGACGGTCTGTTTGCTCCGAGCGGCATCCCGGCCAGTGTGGTCACCAAGTTCCTGGTGGAGCACGGCGTGGTGGTGGAGAAAACGGGTCTCTACTCCTTCTTCATCATGTTCACGATCGGCATCACCAAGGGCCGCTGGAACACCTTGCTCACCGCCCTGCAGCAGTTCAAAGATGACTACGACAAGAACGCGCCTTTGTGGCGCATCCTGCCGGAGTTCTGTGCCAAGTACCCGAAGTACGAGCGCATGGGCCTGCATGACCTTTGCCAAAGCATTCACCAGGCCTATGCCGAGGGCGATATTGCGCGGCTGACCACCGACATGTACCTCTCCAACTTGCAGCCCGAGATGACGCCGAGCGTTGCCTATGCGCACATTGCGCAGCGCAAGACGGAACGTGTAGGCATTGACGAGTTGGAGGGCCGCATCACCACCAGCTTGCTCACGCCTTACCCACCGGGCATTCCTTTGCTGGTGCCGGGCGAGTGCTTCAACAAGAAGATCGTTGACTACCTGAAGTTCACGCGCAGCTTCAATGCCAAATTCCCTGGTTTCGCCACCGATGTGCACGGCTTGGTGCACGAGGTCGATGTGGAAACTGGGCGCGGTACCTATTACGTGGACTGCGTCAAGCGCTGAGCGCACAGCGCTTGGTCAAGCAAAAGGGGCTCTTGCGAGCCCCTTTTCTATTCGCCCGCCATTGCCACCTGGCTAAAGCCACCGTCGACGTAGAGGATTTCCGAGGTCACGCCGGACGCCAAGTCCGATAGCAGGAACGCGGCGGCGTTGCCCACGTCGTCGATCGTGACGTTGCGGCGCAAAGGCGCAGTGGCCGCAAACTGGCCGAGCAACTTGCCAAAATCTTTGATCCCAGAGGCGGCCAGCGTTTTGATCGGGCCGGCTGAAATGCCATTGACCCGCACACCCTTGGCACCCAAGTCATGGGCTAGGTAGCGCACGCTGGCCTCCAGGCTCGCTTTGGCCAAGCCCATCGTGTTGTAGTTGGGCACGAAGCGAAGTGCGCCCAGATAGCTCAGGGTCAGCAAAGCACCCCCAGCGCGCAGCCTAGGGGCTGCTGCCTTCGCCATGGCAGGAAAGCTGTAGGCGCTGATGTCATGCGCAATTCGAAAGTTCTCGCGGGACAGGCCCTCCAGAAAACTGCCGGCAATTGCCTCACGCGGCGCGAAGCCGATGGAATGCACGAAACCATCAAACTCAGGCCAAACCTCGCCGAGTTGGGCGAATGTGCGTTCAATCTGCTCGTCGCTGCCGACGTCGCAGTCGTAGATCAAGGTGGAGCCGAATTCGGCTGCAAAGTCGGTGGTGCGTTCTTTGAAACGCTCCCCCACGTAGCTGAAGGCGAGTTCGGCGCCCTCACGATGACACGCCCGGGCAATGCCGTAGGCGATGGAGCGGTTCGACAGGACACCGCTGATGAGAAAGCGCTTACCGGCGAGGAAACCCATGTGTTGTTCCAGAGGCTCAAAACGGGGGGCAGATTCTGTCATGCGCCATCCAACTAGGGGGAACCCGTGCCGAGTTCAGTCTAGAATCCGCCTTTCGCTGAGTAAAGAAAGCGATGGGCGGATTCATCCAGCCCATTTTTTTTGGCCGATCCGCATTTCAGAATCAGTAAAGACCGCGACAACCGATGAGCTGGCAGCAGAAAGTCGAAACAACCGTAACGGGCCTCGGGCTTGAGCTGGTGGAGTGTGAGCGCTCCGCCGGTGGGTTGTTGCGCATCTACATCGACCGCTTGGGGGCGGGCGAGTTTGTGACCGTCGACGACTGTGAGCGCGTAACGCGTCAGTTGCAGTCCGTGCTGGAAGTCGAAGCGCTTGACTACGCGCGCCTAGAGGTCTCCTCCCCTGGGCTGGATCGCCTCTTGCGGCAGCCAGCGCACTTTGAGCGCTTCGTCGGTTCAGAGATTGATGTTTCGTTGCGCATGCCCTTTGAGGGTCGCAAGAAGTACCGCGGCTTGTTGCAGCGCGGTGAGGTCGATGGCTGGGCCTTGGTGTTCGGCGAGGCCGGAAAAGAGCAAGTACTGAGTTTTCAGCTGGACGAGATTCGCGAGGCGCGCCTCGTTCCGGTGATTGATTTCAAGGGCCGCAAGGCAAAGCCTGCAGCCCAGGACCATGACAAGAAGCCTGACGGAGACCTGAACCCATGAACCGCGAACTGTTGTTGTTGGTGGATGCTATTTCGCGCGAAAAGAGCGTGGAACGTGAAGTGGTGTTCGGCGCCGTTGAATCAGCGTTGGCTCAGGCTACCAAGAAGTTTGTGGGCGCTGAGTGGGACATCCGTGTTTCCATCGATCGCGAGACCGGCGTCTACGAAACCTTCCGCCGTTGGCTGGTGGTGCCAGACAGCGCTGGCCTGCAAAACCCTGATGCGGAAGAGTTGCTCTGTGACGCGATGGATCGCGTGGGCACGATCGACGAAGGCGACTACATCGAAGAGGGCATTGACTCGGTGCCGATTGGCCGCATTGGCGCCCAGGCTGCCAAGCAAGTGATATTGCAGAAGATCCGTGATGCTGAGCGCGAGCAGTTGCTGAACGACTTCATGGCGCGCGCTGAGAAGATTTTCATCGGCACCGTGAAACGCCTGGACAAGGGCGACATCATTGTCGAGAGCGGCCGAGTGGAAGGGCGCCTGAAGCGCACCGAGATGATTCCGAAAGAGAACCTTCGGAGCGGTGACCGCGTTCGCGCTGTGTTGCTGGGCGTTGATTCCACTGTGCGTGGGCCGCAAATCATGCTGTCCCGTTCGGCGCCATCCTTCATGGTTGAGTTGTTTGCGCAAGAAGTTCCGGAAATTGAGCAAGGGCTCCTTGAGATCAAGAGCTGCGCTCGAGATCCGGGTAGTCGCGCCAAGATTGCCGTGGTCTCCCATGACCGGCGCGTGGATCCGATCGGTACCTGTGTCGGCGTGCGTGGATCGCGCGTGACCGCAGTGACCAATGAGTTGGCCGGCGAACGCGTCGACATCGTGTTGTGGAGTGAAGACCCGGCCCAGTTTGTGATTGGTGCGCTTGCTCCAGCTAACGTGTCGGGCATCGTGGTCGATGAAGAGCGTCATGCCATGGATGTGGTGGTTGACGAGGAAAACCTCGCCATCGCCATTGGCCGCGGTGGCCAAAACGTCCGCTTGGCCTCCGAGCTGACCGGTTGGCGTATCAACATCATGTCGGCTGACGATGCTGCCGCGCGCAAGGCCGAAGAAACCGGCGGCGTTCGCAAGCTCTTCATCGAGAAGCTCGACGTCGACCAAGAAGTTGCAGACATCCTGATTGAAGAAGGTTTCTCCAGCCTTGAAGAAGTGGCCTATGTGCCGCTGGCTGAAATGCTGGAAATTGAAAGCTTCGATGAAGACACCGTCAACGAACTGCGCGCCCGTGCGAAGGATGCGCTGTTGACAATGGAAATCGCCCGCGAAGAGTCGGTCGAAGAGGTGTCGCAGGATCTGCGCGACCTTGACGGGATGACGCAGGAATTGGTTGCGAAGCTTGCTGATGGCGGCGTGCACACGCGCGACGAATTGGCTGACTTGGCGGTCGATGAACTTACCGAGATGACCGGTATGGGTGAGGAGGCTGCGAAGTCCCTGATCCTGAAGGCCCGCGAACATTGGTTCGCGTAAGCCTAGTGATCAAGCTAGCAAGCACGCCCTAGAACCCCAAGAAGCACCCAAGGAAGTCCCCGAATGGCAGTGACCACCGTCGCCCAGTTTGCCGCCGAGTTGAACCGGCCGGCCAGCACGCTGCTTGAGCAACTGCAAGCCGCCGGCGTGCCCAAGTCCTCCGATGCAGAGGCACTGACCGAATCCGACAAGGAGCGACTGTTGGATCACCTGCGGCAATCGCACGGGACCGGCAGTAGTGAGCGTAAGAAGATCACCCTGGTCAAGAAGTCGACCAGCGAGATCAAGCAGGCAGACGCTAGCGGCAAGGCTCGCACCATCCAGGTGGAAGTTCGCAAAAAGCGCGTCTTTGTGAAGCGCGAGGATGGCCCTGATGACGCTGCAGCCCAAGCTGCAGCCGATGCGGCTGAAGCGGCAGATCTGAGTCGCCGTGAAGAGGAGGCTCGCCTTGAAGCGGAAGCCCTCGCTCGCGAGCAGGCGGAGATGGAGCGCCTTGCGCGCGAACGCGCCGAGGCCGAAGCGCGCGAGCGCGCGGAAGCTGAGCGT
>JBKCVH010000136.1:0-23954 GCA_046317675.1 Burkholderiales bacterium | reverse complement strand
GAATGGCCAACAACAAGGCCAGGAACACCGCCAGCACCAGCACCAGGGTGAGCGTGCCGAGGTACATCTTGCGCAAGCCGTCGCGCTCAAGGGCGCGGCGCTGGTAGGCCTGACTGGCACTTTGCACTGCGAGGGCGTTGGCCACCAAACTGCGCGGCGGCGAGAGCTCGACCATCACATAGCGATCACCGCCGGCCAAAGACAAAGCGGTGGCAGGCACCAAGGCGAGTGCACGAATGTGCGCACGGCCCTCGCTGGCGGCCACTTCGTCATCCAAACCCTCCAGCCTTGCGGCGGTGCCGTCCCGACCGGCTCGGCGCAGCAGGCTCGCATCGACCCGCTCACGGCTCAAGGTGGGCGCCACCGCTGGGGCGTTGATGTCGCGGACTTCGGTGAGCACTTGGCCGCTGGAACCGAGCAGGGCCACCCGCTCGGCGCCCAAGCGCTCGCGCAAGCGCTCCAGCGTGAGCGCCGGGCTGCTGCCAGGCTCTGCAAGCTGCTGTGCGCCTTGGCGCGCCTGTGCCGCAACGTCTTCCACGCGCGCATCCAGGGTGGCGCGGCCGAGGTTCAAACCGGCCTCCAGGGCGGAAGCAAGGCGCACATCGAACCAGCTTTCGATCGACCGCTCCACGAAGCTGAACGACACCGCGTAGATCAAAGCCCCCGGGCCTGCCGCCACCACTGCAAACACGAGGGCCAGCCGGCCCAGCAACTGCGACCCAAAGCGACCCCGGCGCACGCGCAAGAACAGACGCAGCGCGGCGCCCAGCACCACCAGCCCGAGCAACAAGCCCACACCGAGGTTGACCCAGTAAAGCCAAGCCTGGTGCCGCTCAATGAAGCCGCTGGGCGTGGTGGCGCCGATGGACAAGAGGTAAGCCAACACGCCGCTGGCGCCCGCCACCACCAGCAAGGTGGTCGTCCAACCCCAGCGGGCGGCGGTGCTGATCCGGCTGGCCATGGCGTCAACCCGGCGCTGTGGGCGTGGCAGCAGGCGCCAAGGCCGGCAGCAGCAAGTCTTGGACACCCACGGCTTGCTCCCGGCTCAGGCTCAACTGCGCGCCGGGGCCGAGGCCAATTTGGAGCGGGCCGGGCAGTTGCGTGGTGTCCAGCCGCAAATTGAAGGCCAACTCATAGCTGCCATCCGTTTGCGGCTCTTCGCGCAGCTCCAGCAGCCAGCCGCTGGCGCGGCCGATGGCCACCAGGGCCTCGGAGAGGCTCTCGTAGGTTTGGTGCAAGCCCCCGTTCGACAAGCGGTACTGGCGGGTCAACGGTTGGTAGCTGAGGCGCCACTGCCGCGCGCTGCGTGCCACCGTGGCGTCTCGCCAGTACCAGCGGCTGCGGCTCACTTTCGCTTCAGCCACAAACCAGAGGGGCACGCCTTTGTGCAGCGCTTCATCCACCAGCTTCGGAAGCTCCAGACGCACGCGGTAAGCCAGGCGAAGGCCTTCCTCAGCGCGACTGAGCTTCAGGTTCTCCAGCACGGCCTGCGACCACGCTGCGGAATGCAGCGCGCACAGCAGCAGGACGGCCAAGAGCAAGTTGCGCAGCAAGGTGGGGCGTGAGGGCTTGGAGGGTTAGCGCACGAAGAGCGCATAGAAGAAACCGTCACTCGGCACGGCAAAGCCGGCACCGTGCACGGCCACGCCCGCATTCTCGGGCAGGCCAAGGTGGTGGCCGCTGTGGCCGGGCACCGGGTGTTCCCGGGCTTCCGGGTGCCGGTGCAAGAAGGCGCCGGCTTGGTCGCGCCCTTCGGCGGCAAACAAACTGCAAGTGGCGTAGAGCAGTCGGCCGCCCGGCGCCAGCAAGGGCCAAAGGGCCTCCAGCAGCTGCGCCTGAGTGGTCACGAGCTGGGCGATGTCGGTTTCACGGCGCAGCCAGCGCACATCGGGGTGGCGGCGGTTGATGCCCGAGGCGCTGCAAGGGGCGTCGAGCAAGATGGCATCGAAGGGCTGGCCATCCCACCAAGCGGCCACATCACGGGCGTCAAAGGCTGCACAGCGGGCTTGCAGCTTCAAGCGCTGCAGGGTTTCATCCACACGGCGCAGGCGCTGGGCGTCTTGGTCCAGGGCCAGCAACTGCAGGTCAGGTCGCCGCTCCAGCAGGTGGGCGGTTTTGCCGCCGGGGGCGGCGCAAGCGTCCAGCACGCGGGCGCCCTGGGGCAAATCGGGCAGGCTGCCCACGCCGTCGAGCAGCAAGGGCGCCGCCAACTGGGCGGCTCCGTCTTGAACGGACACGGCGCCATCGGCAAAGCCAGGCAACTGCGTGACGGGGCACGGCGGATCGACCCACACGCCCTCGGGCACCGAGGCGCCCAGAGGGCGGGCGGCCAAGCCTGCACCTTGCAAGCGCGCCAAGTAATCCGCCGGCGTTTGCTGCAGGCGGTTCACGCGCAGCGCGAAAGGCGGCGGCTTTTGCGCTTCCAACAGCATCGCCTGCCAGTGCTCTGGCCAATCCTGCTTCAAACGTTGCAGCCACCACACCGGGTGCTCGAACTGCGCTTCGGGCGTCATCAGTGCGGTCGCCATCAAGGCTTCGCGCTCCCGCAAGAAGCGGCGCAGCACCGCGTTGATCAAACCCGCTTGCGCCGGCACGGCCTTGCGGGCCGCCTGCACTGCCTGGTTCACCAGCGTGTGGGGCGCGTAACTGGGGGGCTCGCTGAGCAGCTGCGCCAAGGCAGCACGCAGCAGACCCTCCACCAAAGGCGGAGCGCGGCGCGGCACCAACTGGGCAATGAGCGCGCCGCAACGCCCATGGGCGCGCACGCCGGCAAAGGCCAAAGCCTGCGTGCCAGGGCGCAGGGCAGGAGGGCAGGCTTCCAGGGCCTCCGTCAGGCTGCGGCCGGCGCGCAAAAGCGACAAGGCGCGCGCCGCCTCCAACAAGAGGAGATGCAAAGCGGGGGCAGCGAAAGCCTGGGTCATGCGGCCAGTGTAGAAAGGCGCCCACAATGTTCGATATGAACCCGCATGCCACCCGCGCAGTTGAACCTGCGCCCGACGCGCCCGTCAGCGAGCGCATTCGCTACCGCCTTGTCAGTGCGGGCTGCCGCCATCACGCCAACGACAACATTGCCGACTTCATCGAGGAAGGCGAACTGGACGCCTTGCAAGCCGAAGTCCAGCAAAAGTTGCAAGGCGTGCTGCGCAGCTTGGTGATTGACACCGACGGCGACCACAACACGCAAGACACCGCCAAGCGCGTGGCCAAGATGTTCGTGCGCGAGGTGTTCGCCGGCCGCTACAAGCCGGCGCCCGCGATCACCGAGTTCCCGAACGTGACGCGGCTCAACGAATTGATGATCGTGGGCCCCATCACCGTGCGCAGCGCCTGCTCGCACCATCTGTGCCCCATCATGGGCCGGCTCTGGATTGGCCTGCTGCCCAACGAGCACTCGAACCTGATTGGCCTCTCCAAGTACGTGCGCTTGGCCGACTGGATCATGAACCGCCCGCAAATCCAAGAAGAAGCCGTGACCATGCTGGCCGACGAACTGCAAGACCGCGTCACCCCCGACGGCCTAGGCATCGTGATGGAAGCCGATCACTTCTGCATGGCCTGGCGCGGCGTGAAGGATGTGGAATCCAAGATGACCAATTCCGTGATGCGCGGCGCCTTCCTGAAAGACGCCAACCTCCGGCGCGAATTCCTCTCCCTGCTCTCCAACAAGAACCAAGGCTGAGACCATGCTCGTACGTTTGCTCTATGCCAGCCGCGCCAGCAGCACCCTCGGAGACATCGAGCTCGCCGGCATCCTGCGCCAAGCCCGGAACAACAACCCGGCGCGCGGCATCACCGGCTTGCTCTGCCAGGCCGATGGCGTCTTTGTGCAAGTCCTAGAAGGCAGCCGCCCCGCCGTCAACCGCCTCTACAACTCCATCAGCAGCGATGCTCGGCACACCGAAGTGACCTTGCTCGGGTACGAGGAAATTGCCGAGCGCCGCTTTGCTGGGTGGAGCATGGGCCAGGTGAACCTGCAGCGCTTGAACCCCGCCTTGGTGCTCCGGTTCAGCGAAACCGCCAAGCTGGACCCCTACTCGATGAGTGGTAAAGCCCTGACGAGCTTGTTTGAAGAGCTGGTCAGCGAGGGCGTGATCGTCTGCGCTTGAAGAGCTACCGCGCAGCGTTCTCCTTACATTCTCAGAAGCGCCCTCACCCGGGGAATCATTTCAAGAGCCTTGGCGTGCTGAGGGCTGCCCAGTGGCAAGTCGTAGAAGGAAAGATCTAGGTCTTCCGGCTTCTTGCCACCCGAGTTCGACACTTACGGCACGTAAGTCCTTGATTTGCTTTGACCGATGCTCAAAAGCGCAGACTACAAAACGGGCTGTGAGAGTTCGGCGGGCGTGGGTATCGGCAGTTGGAGGACGGTGAACAGCGACCTCTGCGCCGCCGTCATTTCGGTCAACCCGTGCAGGACTTGCCCATCAGCGGTGCGCACGGTCTGCTGATGGACACGCTGCAGTTGTTCAAGCAGCCGGCTTGGTGACTCCGCCCGGGCGTGGGCCTTCAGGCGCATGCGCATCACCCGGTACAGGATCAGCGCCATGAAGCACACCAGCGCATGGGCGCGAATGCGCTGGGGCAGCCGGTGGTACACCGGGCCGATCTCGATGTCGGACTTCAGCACTCGGAAGCCCCGCTCGATGTCGGCGAGGCTCTTGTAGCGCTGCACCACCTCGGCCGCCGGCGCGTCGGTGTTGGTCACCAGCAGCAGCTTGCCGTCGAGCAGTTCGAGGTAGCGCCGCTTGTCCTCGTCGATGGTGAAGCTGAAGGCCTCGGCCTGCAGGTCGACCTTGATCAAGTGGGCCAGGTTCGCTTCTTGGACCGCATGATAGAAGCGCGCCTTGGCACCCGAGTCCGACAGCGGCCGCCCGCAGCGGCGCACGCCGGCGTCCTGCGCATCGAGTTTGCCGCCCCACTGCTCGCCCAGCGCCAGCAACTCCGTGATCGCCTTGTTTCGCGCCTGGGTGCGGCGCTCGGCCACCTCGGGGTCGTGGGCGATGACCAGCCGACGCGGTGTGTTCGCCAAGGGAGGTGACGACTTGGACGACGACTTGGACGACGATTTGGAATGCGATTGCCAGGTCGTCTCGGTCACCCAAGGCCTGTCTGCAGGCTGAGCGCTGGCTGATGCACGCAAGTCGTCGGCGAAGTCCCCATAGCGTGCCGCCGGCACTGCCAGCACGTACTCCAGGCTCACGACGCGGCCTTCGGCGGCCAGCGTGGCCTGCAGCTTGGCCAACTCGTCGAGGTTGTTGACGCTGAGCAGCCCGCGATCGGCCACCAACACCACGCGTTTGAGCGGGTAGCGCGCGAGCAGCGACTTGATCATCGGCAGCAGCGTCTTGGCCTCGGCGATGTTGCCCGGGTGCACCTCGTGGGCGATGGGCAGGCCTTCGGCGGTCTGCACCAGCGACAGCATGAACTGCCGCGCCACCAGGCCCGACTTGCTCATGCCGTAGGCGCGAACGTCGTCAGTCACCACCGCATCCCCTGCGACTTCGACGGTGGTGAGGTCGTAGAACACCACCGACAGGTCTTCGTCGATCAAGGGACGCATCAAGGTGGCCAGGCGGGTGCCGAGCGCATCGCTGTGTTCGTCGATCACGTCCATAGCGCGCAGCAGATGCTGGTGCTGCGGCGGACCCTGGGCAAAACCGAAGTCCAGTGGCAGCGCCACCGTCTCCAGCCAGCGCAGCACGCCGAGCTTGCTGCCGGGGTCGCATAGGCGGTTGAAGACCATCGCACGCAGGCAGCCCAGCACATCGACCTCGACCCGGGAGCGACGCCAGGCGGCGGCCAGGTCGTCGAAGCCGAGCGAGCGCCACAACTGCCACAGCGCCCAAACATCGCCGGCGCAGCGGCTGCCCTCGAAGCGTAGGCCGTCGAGCGGGTTGATGGCCGGGGTGGCGTCCAGGCCGCGCGCTCGCTGCAGCGCGGCGATCAGCTTGTCGACATCACCGCCGGGCTCAAGCCGGCCCAGCGTGCAGATAGTGCGCTGGCGCGGCTTGCCGTCTTCGTTGCGAAACGACTCCACGAGCTGCGCGTAGTGCCGGCCGCCTGACTTCGTGAGCTTGAGGAACATGAGCCGGAGTGTAGTCGCGCTGATGGGAATTTTGAACTACCGTTCGCAGCGCACGTGCCACTACAAAGCTTGGCCTGAACCGACGACACCGGCGCGCCAAGTGACTGTCAGGACAGAACTTCTTGCGTCTTGGGACGAGAAGTTCCGGCTAGACGGTGTCGAACTCGGGGAGCAAGCAGCCCGCTGTCAAGGTGGGTTGGCCGGACGCTTACGTCGAGCAGCCGCTTCTCACCCACCTTGCGGCCCCCGATGGTGTCGAGTAGGGCCTTGGCGCCGAGCGTTTCATGGCGCTTGCAGATGTTGAAGACGCCCGTACGGCTCAGGCCAGTGAGGGCGCGATCTCGTCGTAGGTGTTGCCAGCCTTGCGCAGTCGAATGACCTGCACGCGGCGCTCATGCCGTGCCTCGCGGCTCAGCGATCTCATGTCAGTTGCTTGCATGAATCCGATATGCGGGCGACTCAGCAAAATTCAAGTGCAAAAGGGCCGGATTAATAACTTGCACGTAGCGGCCTTCGGGCAGCTTGCGCAGGGCGCTGATCTGTGGGCCGTGCTGCACCGTGCCGAGCAGTTGCATGTCAGTGCGCGGGCCGCTGAAGCGGTTCCAGGTGGGGCCGAGGTGGACGTGCCAGCGGGGTTTCACCGGTAAGGCTGAACGGTAGCTGCCCTAGCGCAGGCCAGCGGGCAGTGGTGGGTCTTGGTACGACTCGTCAATAGGGACGCCTTTGGCGCGAAGCGCGGCTTCCTTTTCAGCGCGACTCGCTGCTGCCTTTGCCAGCTCTGGCTTGAGGACTTCTTTCCAGCGCAAGCGGTCATCCGGCCCGGCAAAACCTCGGAAGTACTCGGTGTCGGTCTTGAGGTTGTAGGTGAGTAAGTAAGCGCCGGGCTTGGTGGGGTCGATTAGAGAAGGTTCGCGGGTGAATGAAACATCTAAGAAAACACCGGCGGCATAAAGCATGCAAGCAGTGCGCGATGGAATCCTCATCCACTCCTGAATAGATGGAACATAATCGCAATCAAGACCAATTGAATCGGAGACACCCAGAATATGATCCAGTCGGAAGCGGCCAGATATTCGGGGATCATCGTGGTAGTAGCGCTGGGTCCAACCTTTCGCCTTTAATGCCTTTAGGACTTCGTAGAACTTTAAGCGAGCTTCGTCATGGGATATTAACTCTGGCGCCGTGATTCCAGCATTGATGTCTATCTCGTTAAAGCCTTCATCCTTCAACGGCCCTAGGTCCTGTGAAGTAGAAACACTTAAAACATTAGATATTCCGAATGAACTCCGTCCAACATCAAACTTCACCTTGCCACGCGGTGCCACTGGCCAATTCAATTCATAAAAATCTACGCCTGCCGGCTGATGTACCACACGCACCAGCGCCCGGTGTCTTTTCGAAAAATCAGTGCCTTTTTCACCCAGGTTAATAATAATTTCTTCATTCATTTTTATCTCCTCTGTTGCAACAACATCACCAGTACGTTGCTTGATGCTAGGTTTGCAAGCAACGAGCCCAAGTAAAAAAGCAAGCGCGAAGACTAATTGGTAACCACACCGAAAATTAAGCAGAAATCTTGCCGAGTTATTCATCCAAATTAGCGTGCCAGCTAGCCATTATGGCCAGCTGGCTCTCCATATATGATTTCTGAGTCGTCATAAGTCTATGGAAATTCTTGGCCGCCTTACCAATCCAATCCATTCGATTCTGTAAGTCCTCCAATTTCATCCCCTCTGGCGCCACCGACTTCAGCTTCTCATCATCCGTCTTGCAAGCTGAACTGAACGCCAGCTCCAAATTAGGACTAGCCCAGTTCACCCAAGCACTGCGCTGCAACTTCAGCCAAAAAACAAAATCCGCATCCTCGTAAATTAACGGCTGAAGAATCACACCTTGCTCGTGATCAGCAATTGCAAGGAGGTGCTTCAACTGCGCATCCCTTGCTCTTATGGTGTTCGTGCTTTCTTCGAATTCCTTAACCTTCGCAAACCCCGTCTTGATGTGTTCCGAGACCACCATTTGCTTGATCTTCGGCAACGCGGCGGCCTGCCACGGCAATTTAGCCATTTGAGCCTTCACGGTGGGCACATAATTTTTGGCATTGCGACTCTCAAGGCACTTCTCGAAGGTTCTTGGGTAGATCGAGTAATACCAATGCCAAGCGCTGATGTCACAAAAGAGCCAGAAATTGCCCTTGCCAAGGCCCTCTTTCGTGGTGTCGATCGCAGCCGCTTGCATCCTCACCTGCCACGCCTCCAGCGTACAAGCGACCGTCTTACTCGCAAACGCCCCCAGTGCCATCCAGTAAAAGCGGCCTTTCTTGCTCAGGTCGCCCCCTTCTTCTTGCTCTAAGTAGAACCGCGCGTAGGTGCCTGAGATACGCCGCGCGCGCACCGCATAGCTTTGCACGAGCTTGCCTTTGAGCTCGCCGGTACTCACGCTCAGCCGTTGGTAGCTCAGTTGCTGCACCAGCGACCACATGGTGTTGCAGTCGCATCGGACGTCCACGCAAGAGTTAGGCGTGGTGTTGGTGGTGACTTTGATGGTGGTGGGATCGCTCACAGGACTGCTTTGCAATGAAGACGTTGGCGTTCGCTGGGCGATACGCGACCAGGACACGATGGCTTAGGACAACTCATACCAGCGCAACTCAAAGGTGACAGGCTCTGCAGCGGCGGTCACCACACGGACGGCGCCTCCATCGGTTTTGGTTCTCGCCTTCTTGGCATCCTTGACGCTTTGCGCCTTGAAGGCAACTCTCGGCAATGGCTGACCATCAGGGTCGAGCAACTTGAAGGCTTCGTCAAACCGTTCGCGCTCAAGCTTGGGACGCTTGAGCACCTTTGCAGCAGCGGCACTTGCTACGGCTGGAACGACTGCCGCAAGCGGTTCAAACTGCACGAGGTCCGCGCCGTGTTTGGGCAAGCTAGGCAACTTTGCGCTCCCACTGCCGCCCCCGAGGAAGTTGTGCGTACTGCTCTTGACCTCAAAACTCCCCGAAGTGCTCAGCTCAATGTTCCCGCCCTGCAAGGTGATCTTGCTATCCCCCGCCACGATCTCGATCTTGCTTTGGGCTTCGATGCGGAT
The DNA here is from genome assembly GCA_046317675.1 of Burkholderiales bacterium. GTDB lineage: Bacteria > Pseudomonadota > Gammaproteobacteria > Burkholderiales > Burkholderiaceae_C > Inhella. The sequence continues at coordinate 14,785 of JBKCVH010000136.1, read as the reverse complement.
GCTGTCGTTGACGGACAGGATTTGCACCGTCTGGTCGGCCAGGATTTCCAGCTTGTCGGCATGGGCTTGCAGGGACACCGGCCCGGCAGCGGCTTTAACTTGCAACTGGCCTTCATGGGTGTAAAGGCTGACTTGCTCACCCGCCAAATGCAGCGCGGTGTGCGCGGCGGTGTCGTGCTGGTCGCCTTGGGTGATGCGGCTGGTGCTGAGTCCAGACAGGCGCATCACATCGCCCGGCGTGGCGTGCGCGAGAGTGCTGGGGGTGTCGAGGATGAGGTACGGCCGCGCAGGTCTGGGGACCGGGTCTTCCAGTGCTCTACCGCTCTTGGGCTGCTTGGCCTCTTGCCCATTCACGTGGCTCGGGTGCTTGCCGCGCTCCTTGGTGTCGAGGTCTTGCGTGAGGGTGTGAAGCGCTTGGTCGGCTTCATGACTCTTGAGCTTGGACTGGCCAGCCGGGGTGCTGGCGCTGCTCAATCTTTGTCCAAGGTCCCGTGCGGCTTTGAGCTGCGCGAGAGCCTCTTGGCTGTCCATTTGGGTGCCTTGTGCTGACCCATAGCTCGCGCTTCTGGCGGTGGTGCTGAGGATGAGGCCTTGAGGGGCGCGCAAGGAGCCCCAGCCCTGGGTGTTCAGCTCAGCGCCGATGCCGCGCCAGGCTCCTCGGGTGCTGGTGAGCGGGTTCTGGGTGATGAGCTCGCCAAGGCTCAGTTCAGCGCCTGCGTGGCTGGATGCGACGCGGGTGCGGAGTTGGCTCGGGGTGTCGTCCAGCAGCCAGTGGTTGCTGGTCTGTTCTTTGCCGAGGCCTTGGCTGATGAGGCCGCTCAAGGTGCCCGGGTGGTTGGCCCCACTGCCCTCGCCGGCGGCCCAAGGCGGCCGGTACTGGGCGTTATAGAGCTGGCCTTGGATGACGGGGCGGTCGATGTCGCCTTCAACGTAGCCGATGAGGACTTCGCTGCCGACGCGGGGGGTGAAGTGGTGGCCCCAGTTGGCGCCGGCTTGGGCTTGCGCGACGCGCACCCAGGTGTGGGCTTGATCGTTGCCGGGTGCATTGCCGGGTGCATTCGATTCAGCTTCGCAACTCAAGCCGCCCCGGTTGGGCTTTTGCCCACGCTGCCAGGGGAACTGGACTTTGACGCGCAGGTTGCGGTCGGTGTGCAGGGCTTCACTGGGCACGCCCACCACCAGGGCGACTTGGGTGCCGTGGGCGGTGGGTTTGCGCGGGGGCTCGGGGGTGAGTGGGGCGGCTGCGGGTACGGCTTCTAGCTGGCATTGGTAGTGGCCAGATTCGAGCTGGGGCTGGCCGAGGAGCTTGGCCATTTCGGCGCCGAGGTTGTTGCGGGCGCGGTGTTCGACTTGGGTGAGGCAGAACTGGTTGTCCGGCCGCTGGTGGCTGGCGAGCAAGGCGCCGGTGTAGTTCAGGGCGGTGGTGTTGGCGCCGTACTGGGGGTGGTCGATGAGGGTGAAGAAGCAGCCGGCTTGCAGGTGCCGGGCGCTGCCCAGGCCCTGGTGGCGCTTGAGGTTCAGCTCCAGGGCTTGCAGGGCTTGGTCGGCGTGAGCTTGCGCGCCCAGGGTGTCTTGGAAGCGGTAGGCGCCGTTGCCGTGGTACTGCTCCAGTTTGGGGGCGTCGCCGGTGCTGAGTTGGCTGTGGCTGATGTCTTGCACGCAGCTAAGCTTCTTCTATTCCCAACTGGCGACGTGAACTTCCAGGGCCCAGATCTGGCGATGGCTGCTGAATTGCTGGAGGGTGTCTTGCAGGGCGAGGCGGCTGCCGGGGCGCAGCACCGGGGAGGCGGCGAAGCGCAGTTGGCCGAGTGCTTGGCGCTGGGGGTGGCTGCTGCTGTCGTGGATGACGAGACAGTGGCGGGCATGGCCTTGGTCGTCAGCGGCTTGGGCGGCGTCGCCTTGGAGTTGTTCCAGGTGCCAGGAGAGGCCTTCTTCGGCCAAGAGGCGGGCCACGAAGGCGGCGTCGCTCTCGTTGTATTGGGTGCAGAGGCTGCGGGGTTTGAGCGGGCGTGTGGCGTCCCAGCGCCAGTGGGCCTGGGGGTGGTCTTTGAAGACCGATTCGATGATTTGCCGCGCGTCTTGGTCTTGGAACACCCAGCTGTCTTGCCGCAGGGCCAGGAAGGCGGTCCAGCTTTGAAGTTGGAGTTGGTAGCGGGCCAGGCCGCCATTGCCGCCGAGCTGAGCGGCGGAGGTGACGTAGCCGTGCAGGGCCCGATAAGCGCCCGAGCCCTGGCGGATGCGCACGGTGATTTGCTCGCCAATGAGCTTCTTGAGTTCGAAGTGGGCGTTGGTCGAGAGGGCGTCGAGCTCGAAGGCGAAGCCGGCCAGGCTCGGGGCGTTGACGGCTTCAACGCCGCGCAGGGCTTCGGGAATCAGGGCCAGGGCGGGGAGCGCGGTGCTGACCTGGAGCAGGCGGTCGTGCTCGTCGAACAGGCTCAAGAAGTCAAGGCGGGAGGCCAAGCCCGGGGCGAGCGTGGTGAGCGTGGCTGTGGCGGTGGACAGGATGGGCGGCAAGTCAACAACTCCCTGAAGGTGCAGTGCGGCGCGGGTCTGAGCCCGCTTGGGTTCAAGGGCATGAGCGCCAAGTGGCCCATTGCCGAGTGGGTATCAAGGCAAGGTGATGCTGACGTGCGCGCTCTGCGCCGGCATTTGCACGAGGGCGTTGTGGGCGCCGAGCTCGCGTTCGGTTTGCTGGTTCAGGTGGCGGTTCAGGCCGATGAAGGCGAGCAAGGCCAGGAGCGCAAACACGGAGCCGACGGCCCACAGCGGGACGTCGCCTTTGAGGGTGTGCAAGATGCGGTCAGGCGCCAAGGCATGCGGTGCAAACGGGGCCTGCTTGCCGCGCAACTGCACGATCTCGTCACCCACCCGCGCGGTGAGGAAGCCGAGCTTCTCGCTGCCTTCCAGCACATAGCGGCCTTGGAAGCCCAGCAGCAGGCACATGTGGAACACCTCCAGCACTTGGATGCGGGCGGCGCCTTGCTGGCGCAGGGTTTCCAGGTGTTCAAAGAAGCGCTCGCCGGCGAGTTGCTCGCCAAACAACTCCAACTGCAAGGGGCGGCGCTCCCACACGTCGCGCAGGCCGAGTTGCGGGCTCATGGCCAGTTCGTCCACCAGGGCAATGAAGGCGAATTTGGCGAGGTAAACGTCCTCAGCCGAACTGTGCAAACGCTGAGCCCCGCGTTCGAACTGGGCCAAAAAGCCCTTGAGGCGGTCTCGGAATTCCACCGCACCACTGGGAATGTGGCGATTGCGAAGCAGGAAGACCATGTAGAACCCGTCGTAGAGCAGGTCCAAGAGGTTGCGGGCTTGCTGGGGTGCGGCGCTGAAGCTGCCCGCGGGGCCTGGCGGGGAGGGGCTGGCGCTTGCGCCGAAGAGCGAGGGGGTGGCTTGGGTGCTCATCTCAACCGTTCAGGGCAAAGAGTTCAAGTTGCAAGTCTGGGATGCCGGAGGGCACGTACAGGCTCAGGGTCTGGCCTTGCAGCATCCGTTCGTACAAGGGGCCTCGCGGCTCGATGGCGAAGTAGCTGCAGCCGGGCTTGACGGGAATGGCGGCTGGCACCTGGGGGGCATGGGCCAAGCGCACGCCGCTCATGGCGGAGAGCACGAGCTTCTCCACGTCATCGGGCGCGCCACTCTTGAAACGAATGGGCACGATGTCGATCAGCTCGCTCATGGGCAGGGCAGCTTGCACGCCCAGGAACAGGCGGGTTTCTGCGGTGATGCGCTCCGAATCGAGCCTTGCTTGGTAGAACGAGGGCTTGATCTGCTCCAGCGCCAGCGCGAAGTAGCGGGTGGAGATGACGGTCTCCAGCAAGTCGCGAACCACACCTTCCAGCGCTTGGAACGACTCGCCCGGCTGGGTGTGGTCATAGGGCTGCAAGTCAGCCAGCGCGTGCACGCGCGAGAAAGTCATCAAGCCGCCCGCCAGTTCCAGCAAGCGCTGGTAGAGCCGCTCCGGGTGCAGCCCAGGGTGGTGCAGGAAGTGTGAGAGGCCGGCGAAGGCGCTGCTGGCGGTGTGCAGCAGCCAGAACGAAGCGACGTCGCCAGAGCGGAACTCGATGACATGGCGCGATGGCTCCCGGTGAAAGCCGTAAAGCGCATCCACCTTGGCTTGCAGGGCGTCCATGAGCCGGCGCAGCAGCGCCAACAGCGCAGGCGCCCCCGACAGGGCCAGCGATGGCGGCACGTAGCTGGCATCCAGCTCGAACTGACCGGTGCCCAGCCGGCGCAGACGCAAGATGGGCATGCTGACGAGTTGGTCGCGCGGCTCGTGGTCGAGCAGCAGGCGCGGGCTGCGGCGGAGCACCATCAGTTCAGCTTCATCAGCGCCGGTGAACCAATCGGTCGCGCGCTCGCCCTGCTGCACGTAACGGACTGGCGCCGACGCTTCGGCACCCGGTGCCACCGAATTGCTCGCGTGGGTGCGCAGCGGCGCAAGTGCCAAGTGCACCAGAACCTCGCTCACCCCGGCACGCACTCCCGCCAAAGACAGCGCCGGCGGCAGTTCATCGTCACCGGGGCAGTGCAAGCGCTCGCCATCGGGCATGACAGCTTGCAAATCCGTCAGGCGAAGCAGTTGGGCCGATAACGCATCGGTATCCACACGAACTTTGCTCAAGCCCCAGGCGTAGGGGTGAAGGCTGCGAACGGCCTCGATGAGTCGGGTCTCGTGGTACGCATCCTGGCGCTGGAAATGCTGCGGCCTAAGGAAGAGGCCTTCGCCCCAAAGGAGCTTGGAAGAGTGGATCAATTGGGTTCCCCGTATCTCGATGTGTATGTGCGTCGCGCCGCTGCCAAAGCGCTCGATCAGCCTCGGCAGCGCACGCCCGCGACGCGCAGCAGTTCGGGGGCCGTCTCCAAGGGTTGGCCTTGGGCCACGCTCAAGGCGCAGGCGTGCGCACCCAAGGTGACGCCCGATCCGGCCGCCGCTTTGCTGTCAAAAACAAATCTCCAGCGCCCTTCTGCAGGCGCTCTAAATAAAGCCACAACGGCCAAAGCCCTTACTCCGGGTCCGAGTTTCTCAATACCCTCGAGTTTTTGCCCTGGCGTCAAAACAACTTCGCGCATCTCAACGACGTCTTTGGCAAAAGGTAATTCTTTGTTACCAATTGGATCGACTTGAAATGACTCATAGGGCGTCTGCAAAAATGTTTCCGAATTGCGCAATTTGTAAATACGTGCAACAAGTGCAAGCGAACGCCCCGCGCTATCGGTGTTCAAAACCTCGCCTGCGTGCACCCGCAGCGTGACCGAAGTGTGCAAAGGAAGCGGCGGCAACTTGCCCAATTCATCCACCGCAGCAGGCTTCTGCAAGCCGACCGCTTGAAGCGTCTTGTCAATGAGCCCAGCGGCCTCTGCACCACTGGGAGAAGGGCCCGTTGAGGCACAGCCACCCAGCATCAAGCTCAGCCCCAAAGTGCACGCCAAAAGGGGCAAAGACGCGGGCCGAAGAGAGGGTGTAAGGGTTGGTGTGCGCATGGTCCCAACATTGTGTTGAATTCAGTTTGCGAACTTGTAACAACTGCACCCCAATCTCGGGGGTGGTGCAACAACAAACTCTCACCTACATTGGCTTCACTCAATTTCGACGCTGGCAGAAAAAGCGTCGTCACCCTATTTAAATACCAAGGTGGGCGCCAGTTCATGACGCTCACCTGTGTCGGAGTATTTTTTGAAAGAAATCAATTCAAAGGAGCAGGGCCAGGCCGTGCCCGCGAGCCAAGCTCGTGCGCCGCTTCGCCGTGCATCGTGGTGGGCGGGCTTGCTCCTGACAGCCGTGATGACCGGGTGCGCCACCCCACCTCCTGCGCCGCCCGCACCGACCCCGGCCCCGCCCCAACCCACCTTGAGTGAGTTGATGCAAGCGGCACAAGCTGCCGTTCAAGCCGGCACCAAAGAGAAGGCCCGCCAAGCGCTGCGGGATGCCGCAAAGAGCTACCCGACCAGCAAGGAGCCGTGGAGCAAGCTCGCCGAGGACTACTTCGAAGCCACGGATTACGGCAACGCCATCTTGGCTGCGCAAGAGGTCACGCAACGCGACCCACAAGACCGCACGGCCCACAGCATCTTGGCCGTCGCTGGGCTGCGGGTTTCTTCTTCGGCCCTGGCGGCCTTGCGGGCTCAGCAAAGCGGGCTGCCCAACGACACCCGCACCGAGGCGCAAAACCTGACGCGCTCCCTTCGCGAGACCCTGGGCGAGCAAGTTTTGGTGCCTCGCGTTGAGCCTGCGGCAACGCCCACCGCCAACAACAACCGGCGTCCTAACAACCGCACCCAGCCGCGCGCAACTTCGACGGCCACTGCGGCGGGCACGGCGCCGGCAGCCGCCGCGACCGCCCAAGGCAATGCACCGCGGGCCACCACTGGGGCCACCGCGCCGGCTGGAGCCTCGCCTTCGGCAACTGCGCCAAAGGCTGCCCCACCAGCAGGCAACACCACGGCCAACGCCGCACCGGCCACGCTCGCTGCGCCCGCCGCCACAAAGCCAACACCGCCCATCACACCGGCGGCACCCACCCGGCCAGCCGCCACCGCAACGGGCACCAAGCCCGCCAGCAACCCTTTCGACATCCTGCGCTGACGCGCTCCGCCAACGCCACTCACGGAGATCCCATGGCCAAAAAAGACAGCATCCAAAAGCGCCTCGACAAAGTGCGGCCGCCACGCGTCCAGCTCACCTACGACGTCGAAATCGGCGACAGCATTGAGAAGAAAGAACTGCCCTTTGTGGTCGGCGTGCTCGGCGACTTCTCGGGCCAAGTGGACCCTGACAAGCCCCTGCCGAAGGTCAAGGACCGCAAGTTCGTCAGCGTCGACCTCGACAACTTCGACGACGTGATGAGCGGCATGGCGCCCAAAGCGAGCTATCGCGTCAAAAACAAGCTGTCGCAAGACGGCGGCGAGTTCGCGGTCAATCTGGAGTTCAACAAGCTGGACGACTTCCGCCCCGAGGCGGTGGTCGAGCAGGTCGAGCCCCTCAAGAAGCTGCTCGAGGCGCGCTCCAAGCTCTCTGACCTTCGCAACAAGCTGGCTGGCAACGAGAAGCTGGAAGACCTGCTGGGCGAAGTGCTGAGCAGCACCGAGCAAATGGCCAAGCTGCAACGCGAAGCGCAACCCGCGCAGGAGTGAATTCAATGTCGCAAACCGCCACCCTGGGCGCGCAACACGCCCCCACCCAAGAAGCCAGCCTTCTGGACACCATCGTCAGCCAAAGCAAGGTTGCCCGCTCCGACGTCGAGCACAGCCGCGCCAAAGACCTGATCTCTGAGCTGGTCCGTGAAGTCATGCAGGGCACCGTTGTGGTGTCCGACAACCTCAGCGTCACGCTCGATGCCCGCGTTGCCGAACTGGACGAAATGATTTCGCGCCAGTTGAGCGAAGTCATGCACCACCCTGAGTTTCAAAAGCTGGAATCCAGCTGGACCGGCCTGCACTATTTGTGCAAGCACACCAGCACCGGCGCTGGCATGAAGATCCAGGTTCTGAACGCCGCCAAGAAGGACTTGGTTCGCGACTTCAAGACCGCCATTGACTTCGACCAATCGGCCCTGTTCAAGAAGGTCTACGAAGAAGAGTTCGGCACCTTCGGCGGAGCACCGTTCGGCGCGCTGATCGGCGACTACGAGATTGGCCGCGGCGCCGAAGACATGTACTTCGTGGAGCAGATGTCGCATGTGGCTGCTGCTGCGCACGCGCCTTTCATCTCGTCGGCCTCCGCCGAATTGTTCGGGCTGGAGACCTTCACCGACATGGGCAAGCCACGCGACCTGTCCAAGGTGTTCGACACCGTGGACTACGCCAAATGGAAGTCGTTCCGTGAGTCGGAAGACGCGCGCTATGTGGGTCTGACGCTGCCGCATTTCCTGGGCCGCCTGCCTTACAACCCGAAAGACGGCATGACCGTCGAGGGCTTCAACTTCGTAGAAAGCGTGGACGGCACCGACCACTCGCGCTACCTGTGGGTCAACGCAGCCTACGCCATGGCGGCACGCCTCACGGCAGCCTTTGAGAACTACGGCTGGTGCGCTGCCATTCGTGGCGTTGAGGGCGGCGGCTTGGTCGAAGACCTGCCCAGCCACACCTTCAAAACCGACGAAGGCGAAGTGGCGCTGAAGTGCCCCACCGAAATCGCCATCACCGACCGCCGCGAGAAGGAACTGAGCGACTTGGGCTTCATCCCCCTGGTGCACTGCAAGAACACCGACTACGCCGCCTTCTTCGCCACGCAGTCCACGCAAAAGCCACGCAAGTACGACAGCGACGCCGCCAACGCCAACGCGGTGCTGTCGTCGCAGTTGCAGTACATGTTCAGCGTTTGCCGCATTGCCCATTACCTCAAGGCCATGATGCGCGACAAGGTTGGCAGCTTTGCTTCCGCCGGCAATGTCGAAGAGTTCCTCAACCGCTGGATTCGCCAGTACGTCGTCGAGGACGACAACGCATCCCAAGAGACCAAGGCCGCCTACCCATTGCGCGAGGCCAGCGTCTCGGTCGATGAAGTGCCAGGGCGTCCTGGCGTGTACCGCGCGGTCAGCTTCGTGCGGCCGCACTTCCAGCTTGATGAACTCTCGGTCTCGCTTCGCTTGGTCGCTGAGTTGCCTCAAGGCCAGAAGCGCTAAAGCTTCCGGCTTCTCAACCCTGTTTCTAGGAGGAAACTGAATTGAAAGACATCTACGTCAAGTTTGAAGGTGCCAGCGAACTGCAAGGCGACAGCACCGATACCAAGCACGTCAACGAAATCGAAGTCGCAACCTTCAAACACCGCGTGAACCAGCCGAAGTCGTCTTCGGCCTCGACCGCAGGCGCCCACACCGCCGAGCGCACCGAGCACGGCGAAATGCTGTTCACGAAGGACATCGACAAGGCCACCTCGAAGCTGCTGCGCGCTTGCTCGGCCGGCACGATCTACCCAAAGGTCATCATCACGTTCTACCGCGCCTACGGCGGCAAGAGCACGACGAGCACCTCGCAGACCCGCATCGACTACTACACCATCGTCCTGGAAGACGTGGTGGTTTCGTCGGTCGACACCGTGATTGACGGTGGAGAACTGCCGGCTGAAAGCTTCGGCCTGAAGTACGGAAAGATCGTCTGGGAATACAAGCAGCACAAGCACGACGGTTCGGCCACCAGCACCGGCAAGGCCGGCTGGGATCTGCGCAAGAACATTGCTGTTTAACGCAGCCTGATTCCGCCCCAGAGAAGCGGCCGCGCGCCGCTTCTCCTGTTTTTGCGACGCAGAACCCCCATGGCCAACACCTACTCCCCTTCCCTGCTCGACAAGTTGCTGGGCGACGCCCATGAGGGTCAGCGCGGGGTGTTGGCACGTTTCAACATTGAACGCATGAAGGACTCGGTGGCACGCGACATCGAGCATGTGCTCAACACCCACGCCAGCTTTTCTCCCGAAGATCTAGCGGCCTACCCGCGTGCGGCCAAGAGCCTGGTCACCCTGGGCTTGGTCGACATCACCTCGCTCAGCATGGCCAGCGACCGCGATCGCCAGCGCATTGGCGACAACATCCGCGACGCGCTCACGCGCCAAGACGCCCGGCTGCGCGATGTAGACGTTTCCGTGCGCGAGGACCGCTCGGCACAGGCTCGCTTGTCCTTCTCCATTCGCGCCAAGCTGCTGCTGCACCCAGACAGCGAACCCGTTGCATTCGATGCGGTTCTGCACCCGGGCAGTCAACGCTACGAAGTGGCGCAAAGCGATAACCGCGCCGACAGCCGCGCAACGCGGCAAGGGAGCTAAAGCCCATGCGCGACCTCCTGCCCCACTACGAGCGCGAGCTCAGCTTCTTGGCCGACCAAGCCGGCGCCTTTGCGGAGCGTTACCCGCGCATTGCCGGCCGGCTGTCCACCAGCGGCAACCTGCTCGAAGACCCGCACGTTGAGCGCCTGGTCCAGTCGTTCGCCTTGCTCAGTGCCCGAGTGCACAAGCGCCTCGACGACGACTTTCCCCGAGTCACCGAAGCACTGCTGGAAGTTCTCTACCCGCATTACTTGCGCCCGTTTCCAGCCTGCTCCATCGCTTGCTTTGAAGGCGGGCTGGCACAACTCAGCACGCCCGTTTCAGTGCCACGCGGCACCGCCCTGCAAACGCGCCCGGTGCGCGGCGTTGCATGCCGCTTCACGACGGCCTATGACGTGCAACTCATGCCCCTGCGCGTGGCGGGCCTGCGCTGGAGCGCCGTGCTCCAGGCACCCGACGGAACGCCCTTGCCCAAAGGCAGCACCAGCATGCTGTCCATCGACTTGGAGCTGAGTTCTGCACAGGTGCGCTGGGAGACCATCGGCGGCTCGGCGCTGCGCGTGTACCTTGATGGCGACACGTCGGTGGTGACCGCTTTGCGCGAGGCCTTGCTGGGCCATTGCTTGGGCACTTTGGCCGAGCTGCGACCCGGCCACCCGTGGCGCAGCGTGGCCAAGGGGGCGCCACGTGCCCTGGGCTTTGCGGACGACGAAGCCCTGCTGCCCCTGGACGCCCGCGCAGCGCAGCCTTACCGCCTGCTCACCGAGTACTTCGCCTTTCCTGAGAAGTTCAACTTCATCGACGTCGCCCTGCCCACGGAAGGCGTTGAAGGCGGTCGCTTCACCCTCCACCTGCCCATGGCCGGCCTGCGCGCCGACAACCCGAGCGCACGCCTGCTGGAATCGCTCGGCCCCAAGAACCTGCGCCTTGGCTGCACGCCGGTCATCAACCGATTCGCCATCCGCGCCGAGCCGATTCGCTTGACCCAAGCACGCAGCGAATACCCGGTTCTGCCCGATGCCCGCCGGGCTTACGCCTACGAGGTTTACTCCGTCGACCGTGTTTTCCGTGTGCAGCAATCGCACCAGGGCGAGGAAATTCAAAGCTTCCAGCCGTTCTTCAGCCTGCAGCACGACGAACTGCTGAGCACGGGCGAGAACGCGGCGCGGTACTGGTCGACCCACCGGGACCTCGTGACGGCCGAGCTGTCCCCGGGCTTCGAGACCGAGATCACCATCGTGGACTTGGGCTTCAACGTGGCGGCTCCGCAGGCTGACACCTTGTCGCTCGACGTCACCGCAACGAACCGCGACCTCCCCAATCAAATCTCCATCGGCCAGTCCGGAGGCGATCTGTTCATGGAAGGCGGCTCACCGGCGCGCGAGATTCAACTGCTGCGCAAACCGACCCGCAGTGAGCGCTTCGACTGCGACCAAGGCGCGCTGTGGCAACTGGTCTCGCACCTCTCCATCAACCACTTGATGCTGGGCGGCGCGGGGCTCGACGGGCTCAAGGAACTGCTGCGCCTCTACGACCTACCCCGCAGCAGCGGCACCAAGCGCCTGCTCGATGGCCTGCTCCGCCTGGAGTCCAAGCCCGTGGTGGCTTGGATCGACGGCGAGCCGTTCCCGAGTTTTGTGCGCGGCACGCAGGTGCAACTCACCGTGGAGCGCGAAGCCTTCGTGGGCGCCGGCATGCACCTGTTTGCCCGCGTGCTCGATGAGTTCTTTGGCCTGAGCGTGCAGATCAACAGCTTTGTTCAGCTCCAACTGCTGTGCGCCCGCAGCGGCGAAGTGCTGGTGGACTGCCCGCGCCGCACCGGCGAAGGCCCCCTGCTATGAGCGAGGCGCCACGACTGGCCGAGACGCTGCAGGCGCCTGCGCGCGTGCTGTCCAGCGCCATCGACCACCTTTTGGCCCAACCGCATGAGCATGGCTTCTTCCAAGCCCTGCGCTTGTTGGAGCGCTGGCTCATGCAACACCATGGCCTGAGCAGTGAAGCCGCGCTGCAGCGGGTGCGCTTTCGCAACTCCCTCTCCCTGGGCTTTCCGGCCAGCGAGATCGCGAGCCTGCGGTCGCTATCGCCCGAGGAATCAGGGCAGCCGGGCGACGCCCCTGTGGTGGAACTCACGCCCGCCTTCATGGGCCTGACGGGTGGCGCTGGCACCTTGCCGAGCTACTACACCGAACTCTTGCTCCAGCGCGAGCACCTCCACAAGGACGGCGCCGCCCGCGCCTTCCTCGACATTTTTCTGCAGCGCGCGGCCACCCTGCTCTACCAAGCTTGGCGCAAACAGCGCCTGGCGCTGCAGTACGAACAAGACCCCAAGCGCCACTACCTTGCCCAGGTGCTCAGCTTGGCCGGTGTGGGTCAGGCGGCGCTGCAAGATCGCCTGCAGGCCCAGCGCGGCGGCGTGGCCGACGTCGCCATGGCGTACTTCGCGGGCCAGTTGCAGCGCCGCTCCGTCAGCGCCCAAAACCTGGGTCAGTTGCTCGCCAAGTACTTCGGGGTTGCGGTGAAGGTGACGCCCCTGGTGGGGCGCTGGTTCAAGTTGGGAACTGAGCAGCAAACCCAGCTGGGCTTGGGTCAGGCCGGCCTCGGCAAATCAGCCCTGGTGGGCGCCCGGGTGTGGCAGCGCGACCAGCGCGTGCGCCTCACCCTAGGCCCCATGCCAAGGGCCAAGCTGCAACGTTTTTTGCCCGGCCAGCCCGGCGCCTTGGCGCTGCGCGAATGGCTGCAAATGCTCACCGGCCAGTCCCTGGAATACGAAGTGCGCCTGTGCCTGCAGGCCGCCGACGTACGCCCCGCCGTGTTGGGTGCCGGCTCGCTGCTGGGCCATGACGCCTTCCTCAGCACCCGCCCCTCTACCGAAGACCGCAGCGAACCAGGCTATGCCCTGATGGCCGCCGCCTAACCCCTCAGCTCGATCCTCAGTTTGAACACCGCTTGCCCTTTTCAGCCATGACCACGCACCTCAAAACCCTCATCTCCAAGCTCAACGACCCCTGCCGCCGTGCCGCTGAGCGGGCCGCCAACCTGACCTTGTCGCGCGGCCACTTTGAGGTCGATATCGAGCACCTGCTGCTCGCGCTGTTGGAGCAACCCAAGAGTGACTTGAGCCTTTTGGCACGCCGCTTTGACATCGCCCCCACGGCGCTGCTCAACGACCTGGAGCGCGAGCTGACCCGCTTTGCCAAAGGCAACACCCGCACGCCCGTCTTCAGCGCCCGCCTGCCCGTGCTGCTGGAGCACGCATGGCTGATCGCCTCCCTCGACGCCGCCACCGCACGCATCCGCTCGGGTCACTTGCTGCTGGCCTTGCTCACCGAACCCGGCCTGGCGCAAATCGCCCAGCGCGTGAGCCCGCTGCTATCGCGCATTTCCATCGACCAACTCAAACACCACTTGGCCGATGCCACACGCGGCTCCGATGAAGCCACGGTGCAAACCGCGAGCGCCGCTGCCGCCAACCCGGCCGAGCTCCCACAGGGCGCTGCCGCCGGACCCAGCAACACGCCAGCGCTGGACCAATACACCACCAACCTCACCGACCGCGCCAAGGCCGGCAAGCTGGACCCAGTGATTGGCCGCGACGCCGAGATCCGCCAAGCCATCGACATCCTGATGCGCCGCCGCCAGAACAACCCCATCCTCACAGGTGAAGCTGGCGTGGGCAAAACCGCTGTGGTGGAAGGCCTGGCCCTCAAGATCGCCGCAGGCGAAGTACCGCCGCCGCTGATGGGCGTGCACCTGCACACCCTGGACATGGGCCTGCTGCAAGCCGGCGCCAGCGTCAAAGGCGAGTTCGAAAACCGCCTCAAATCCGTCATCGACGAGGTCAAGAAGAGCCCGCACCCCATCATCTTGTTCATTGACGAAGCCCACACCATGATTGGTGCCGGTGGCCAAGCCGGGCAGAACGACGCAGCCAACCTGCTCAAACCCGCCCTTGCACGCGGTGAGCTGCGCACGGTGGCCGCCACCACCTGGGCCGAGTACAAAAAGTACTTCGAGAAGGATGCTGCCCTGGCCCGTCGCTTCCAGGTCGTGAAGGTCGAGGAGCCGTCTGAGCCCATCGCTGCCGCCATGCTGCGCGGAATGGCCCCCTTGATGGAAAAACACTTCAAGGTGCAGGTGCTGGACGAAGCCATCCTCGAAGCTGTGCGCTTATCGAGCCGCTACATCACCGGCCGCCAGTTGCCCGACAAAGCCATCAGCGTGCTCGACACCGCTTGCGCCAAGGTCGCGCTCGGCCAGAACGCTGTGCCCGCCGCGATTGAGGAGCGCGCCAAGCGCTTGGAGCGCCTCAACGCCGAAGAGCAAAGCCTCGCTCGCGAAACCCTGCTCGGCACCGACCACCGCGAGCGCCGCGCCGAATTGGCCCGCGAGCGCGATGCGCTGGACCATGAACTCGAAGGACTGCGCGCCCAGCTCACCCTGGAGCAAGCCCTGGTGGACGAGATCCAGGCGCTCCGCACCAAGCTGCAAGGCGGCGAGCAAGGCGAGGCATCGGCCTCCGCGCCGGCTGCGGCGGTCGTAGCGAGTAGCGACGCCAAGCCCGCCAAGAAGGGCAAGAAGTCCAGCACCACCCAAGCCGCCCCCACCTTGAACCCCTTGCAAACCGAGCTGGCCGCCAAGGAAGCCCAGTTGGCCGCCATTCAAGGCCAGAACCCTCTGCGCCCCACCCAGGTCGACGCCCATGTGGTGGCCGAGATCGTGGCCGCCTGGACGGGGGTGCCGCTCGGCAAGATGGTCAGCGACGAAATCTCCACGGTGCGCCGCTTGGCCGAGACCCTGAACGAGCGCGTCATCGGCCAGCCGCATGCACTCGCTGCCATCGCCCAGCGCGTGCGCACCGCCCGCGCCGGGCTCGAAGACCCGAACAAGCCCAAGGGCGTATTCATGTTCGTGGGCCCCAGTGGTGTGGGCAAAACCGAAACCGCGTTGGCTCTGGCCGACATTCTGTATGGCGGCGAAAAGAAGCTCGTCACCATCAACATGAGCGAGTATCAAGAGGCCCACAGCGTG
>JBKCVH010000135.1:0-14845 GCA_046317675.1 Burkholderiales bacterium | reverse complement strand
CCTCCATCACGGCCGCGTACACCGCATGCAGTTGCGGCAGGGTGAAGGGCTCGCTGCAGAAGTGAGCGGGCAGTGACGAGTACTGGCTCTTGCTGCGCACCCGATCCACCGCACTGGCCAGAATGCTCGCGTGGTCAAAGGGCAGGGCGGGCAGGCCTTCCACGGCGCGCCACTCGCAGCCGGCTTGCGGGCTGGGCAGGGCCTCGGGCGGCACCAGGGCGAAGTAGGCCACCGAGATGCTCCACCCACGCGGGTCGCGGCCGGGGCCGCGGAAGCTACCGAGCTGCTCCAGGTATGGGATCTGCAGGCCCGTTTTGCTTTGCAGCACGCGCTGGGCCGCCTCCAGGCAGCTTTGGTCTTCCTGTGGGTGCACGTACCCTCCGGGCAGGGCCAAGGCGTTGGCAAAGGGTTCGCGTTCGCGCTTCACCAGCAAGACTTGCAGTTCGCCCTCTCGCAAGGTGAGCAGCACCACGTCCACCGTGCAGATGAGCTTGGCGGCGCTGTCGGTCTTGTGGTTTGTTGAAGTGTTCACCGAAGCAAGGATAGCAAGCTTGCAATGCCTTGGCAGCTTTGCAACAGCGCTTGATCTTGTTAATTGCAAAATGCATTTAACTAGGTTTAAGATGCCTGCACATCATGGAAAAGAGAGTGACGCGATGAGAACCCATCTGCTGCTGATTGACCCGCAAAACGACTTCTGCGATTTGCCTGCTGACTGGCTGCCGCTGCAGCCGCAAACCCGCCAGCCGATTGCACCGGCGCTTCCGGTTGCCGGCGCCCACGCCGACATGCTGCGCACTGCCGCGCTGGTGCAGCGCTTGGGGGCGGGGCTGGCCGGCATCACCGTCACCCTGGACTCACACCACCGCATTGACATCGCCCACCCGGGCTTTTGGCGCCGCGCTGACGGGGCGGCGGTGGGCCCGTTCACGCCCATCACCGCCGCCCAAGTGCGCCAAGGCGAGTTCCTGCCGCGCGATGCCGCTGCACTGCCGCGCGCGCTGACCTACCTGGATGCACTGGAGGCCACCGGCCGCTACACCTTGATGGTCTGGCCCGTGCACTGCCAAATGGGCAGCTGGGGCCATGGCGTGCACGCCGGCCTGCAGGCGGCGCTGGATGCCTGGGCCGATGCCCAAGGCCGCAGCGTGGCCGTGGTCAACAAGGGCGAGAACCCTTGGACGGAGCACTACAGCGCTTTGCAAGCCGAGGTGCCGGATGCCGATGACGGGCGCACCCTTCTGAACCGCCCGCTGCTGGAGGCGCTGGATGGCCATGACCGCATCCTCATTGCCGGCGAGGCCGGCAGCCACTGCGTGCGCGCCACGGTGGAGCACCTGGCGGCGCACCTGCCGTCGGGTCAATTGAGCAAGCTCGTGCTGCTCACCGACTGCATCAGCCCCGTGGGCGGCTTTGAGGCGCAGCAGGCCGAGTTCTTGGCGGCCATGCAGGCCAAGCGCGTGCGGCTTGCGGTCAGTACGGAGGTTTGAGATGAAGCCCGAACAGAAACCCGAGCAAAAACCCGTCATCACCAGCCTGCTGGACACCGATCTCTACAAGTTCACGATGTGGCAAACCCTGCTGCACCGCCACCCGGAAACGCAGGCCGAGTACCGCTTTGTGTGCCGCAACACGCCGGCCTACTCGCTGGCCGAGTTGAAGCTGGACGTGGAGCACGAGCTGGACGCGCTCTGCACCCTCAGTTTCCAGGCCGACGAACTCAGCTACTTGGGCAAGCTGCGCTTCATCAAGAGCGACTTCGTGGACTTTCTGCGCATCTTTCGCTTCCAGCGCGCCTTCATTGAAGTGAGTACCGAGGGCGACCTGCTGCACATCGTGGCCAAGGGGCCTCAGGTGCATGTGATGGGCTTTGAGATCCCGGTGCTGGCCATCGTGAACGAGCTGTACTTTCGGCGCTTTGACACGCCCGAAGTGCGCGCTGAAGGCGAGCGCCGCTTGGCGGAAAAGATCGCATTGCTGCAAGCCTTTGCCGCTGAGCCGAAGAGCTACCGCCACCCCTTCGAGATGTTCGATTTCGGCCTGCGCCGCCGCTTTTCGGGCGCTTGGCAGCGCGAGGTGGTGCGCCGCCTGAAGGAGGCCCTGCCGCAGCACTTCAAGGGCACTTCGAACGTGCTCTTGGCCAAGGACCTGGGCCTGGTGCCCATTGGCACCATGGCGCACGAATACCTGCAAACCTACCAAGCCCTGGGCACTGTTCGCCTGCGCGACCACCAAAAGGCCGCGCTGGAAGACTGGGTGCAGGAGTACCGCGGCGACCTGGGCACGGCCTTGACCGACGTGGTGGGCATGGACGCCTTCCTGGTCGACTTCGACCTCTACTTCGCCAAGCTGTTTGACGGCCTGCGCCACGACAGCGGCGACCCCACCGTGTGGGGCGAAAAGGCCTTGGCGCACTACGCCAAGCTGCGCATTGACGCGCACACCAAGCGCCTGGTGTTCTCAGATGGCCTCAGCGTCGCCAAAGCAATCGCCCTGTACCGCCACTGTGCCGACCGCGTGCAACTCGGCTTTGGCATTGGCACGCACCTAAGCAACGACCTCGGGCCCACGCCCTTGAACATCGTCATGAAGATCACCCACGCCAACGGCCAACCAGTGGCCAAGCTGAGCGACAGCCCGGGCAAGACCCTGTGCGAAGACGAGACCTTTTTGGCCTACCTGCGCCAGGTCTTCGGCGTCGCCGCTGTGGAGAAGCCCGCATGCTGAAGCTGACCCTGGCCCAGCTCAACCTGACTGTGGGCGATGTAACGGGCAATGTGGCGCGCATGGTGGCCGCCGCGCAGCAAGCGGCGCGCGAGGGCTCGCAGCTCATCGTCTTCCCCGAGCTGGCCCTCAGCGGCTACTACCCGGGCGACCTGCTGGACGAGCCCGCCTTCATGGCGCGGGTGGATGCGGGGTTGGCTGCATTGCTCAAGGCCTCCGAGGAACTCCCCGACCTGCACTGGGTGCTGGGCGCGCCGCTGCGGCGCGATGCCGCCAAGCTGGGAGCCGGCAAGAAGCTGGAGAACGGCCTGCTGGTGCTGCGCGCTGGCCGCGAACTGCTGCGCTACGCCAAGCAGCTGCTGCCCACCTACAACGTGTTTGACGAGCGCCGCCACTTCGAGCCCGGGCCCGATGTGGCCAAGGTGCTGCGCATTGGCGAGGCGCAAGTGGGCCTGCTCATTTGCGAAGACGGCTGGAACGACGAAGGCGGCGACTACCGCGTGAACCCCTTCGAGCGCCTGCGCGACGCAGCGCCCGACCTCGTCATCAGCATCAACGCCAGCCCCAGCAACATCGGCAAGCGCGAGCAGCGCCATCAGGTGTTCGGCGCCGCAAGCCGCCGGCATGGCTTGCCCATCGTGTACGTGAACCACATCGGCGGCCACGACCAGCTCGTGTACGACGGCGCCAGCTTTGCCGTGGAGCCCGAAGCCGGCCTGGTGTTTGAAGCCGCGCGCTTCAAAGAAGCCGTGCAGAGCCTCTGCTTTGCGGGTGGCCGCTTCTTGCAGCCGAGCGGCGAAGCGCCGCAGCGCCCCGACCCCGCAGGCCTGAGCGCCATGGCCTTTTACCGCGCGCAAATCGTGCTGGGCCTGCAGGACTACGCACGCCGCTGCGGCTTCAAGCAGGCCGTGGTGGGTTGCTCGGGCGGCATTGACAGCGCCTTGACCCTCGCCCTGGCGGCCGAGGCGCTGGGGCCGCAGAACGTGGTGGGCATCACCATGCCGTCAAGCTTCTCGTCGAGCGGGTCAGTGACCGACTCGGAGCTGCTGTGCCAGCAACTCGGCATCGAGCTTTTGAACCACCCCATTCACGGCGCCGTGGATGCTTTCAAGGCCCAGTTCGCCAGCAGCTTTGGAGCGCCCATGCAAGGCCTCACGCTGGAGAACCTACAAGCCCGCGTGCGCGGCACCACGCTCATGGCCTTCTCGAATGCGCGGGGCCACTTGCTGCTCACCACCGGCAACAAGAGCGAGGTCTCGGTGGGCTACTGCACGCTCTACGGTGACACCAATGGCGGCCTTGGCCTGATTGGCGACCTCTACAAAACAGAGGTGTTTGCGCTGAGCCGCCACCTCAACGAGGCCGCCGGTCGCGAGCTCATTCCGCAAGCCATCATCGACAAAGAGCCCTCCGCCGAACTGGCCCCCGGCCAGCGCGACAGCGACAGCCTGCCGCCCTATCCGGTGCTGGATGAAGTGCTCAAGCTCGTCATTGAAGGCGAGCGCCTGGCGCGCTGGGAGCTGGAGGCGGCCCAAGCCTGCGTGGACGGCCTGCGGGCCAGCGAGGCCGGCCGCGCCTTGATTGAACGCGTGGCGCGCATGGTGCACCGCAGTGAGTACAAGCGCCGCCAAGCCCCGCCCATCATTCGCCTGCGCGGGCGCGCCTTCGGGCAAGGGCGGCAAATGCCGATTGCGGCGGTGTTCCCAGGAGTTTTTGAATGAGTACACCCAAGGCCCCAGTCGCTGCCGTCGTTATCGGCCGCTTTCAACCTTTCCAACTGGGCCACGCCGCCGTGCTGAACGAGGCCCTGGCCCGCGCGCCGCGCGTGGTGGTGGTTCTGGGCTCCGCTCACCAAGCCCGCTCGCCGCGCAACCCCTTCAGCTGGCAGGAACGGGCCGAGATGATTCGGCTGGCGCTGCTCGAGGCGGACCGTGCGCGGGTGGCGTTTTTGCCGCTGCGCGACCTCTACGACGAAGCCCGCTGGGTGCTCGCCGTGCGCGAGGGCGTGCATAAGATCGTGGGCAGCGGCGACATCGCCTTGGTCGGCCACTTCAAAGACGCCACCAGCGACTACCTTCGCCGCTTCGCCCCCTGGCAACTCATCAGCCTGCCGCGCCAGCACCGCGTGGATGCCACCCACCTGCGCGCCGCGCTGTTCGAGTGCGCACCCGAACAGCTGGACGCCACGCTGGCCAGCTGGGTGGACCAAGCCCCACCCAGCACCCGCGCCTTCTTGCAGGCCTGGTCTCGCCTGCCTTACCTCGCAGCCCTGCGCCGCGAATGGGCCATGCTCTGCGCCTACCGCCAAGCCTGGGCAGTGGCTCCGTACCCGCCGGTCTTCAGCACAGTGGACGCCGTGCTTTGCTGCGCCGGCCACGTGCTGCTCATCCAGCGCGGCCAAGACCCTGGCAAGGGCCTGTGGGCGCTGCCGGGTGGCTTCCTAGAAGCCCGCGAGACGGTGTACCAAAGCGCGGTGCGCGAGCTGGAAGAAGAAACCGGCCTGCGCCTCTTGCCCGACACCCTGCGCCAAGCCCTGCGCGCCGTGGCCGTGTTCGACCACCCCGACCGCAGCCAACGCGGCCGCACCATCTCGCACGCCCACCACTTCGACCTGGGCGAGCGCGAGCTGCCCGACGTGCAGGGCAGCGACGACGCCAGCGCTGCCCGCTGGGTGCCGGTTGAGGAGCTGGCCGCCATGGAGGAGGAATTCTTTGACGACCACTTCCACATGCTCGATCACTTTTTAGGGCTCCTATGAGCGCCGCCCACATGCAGCCCGTCGCGCTGGAGCACGCCAGCCGCTTGGTCAACCACGGCCCCACGGTTCTGGTCACGACCGAGCACCAGGGCCGCCGCAACGTCATGGCGGCGGCTTGGTCCATGCCGGTGGAGTTCACGCCGCCGCGCATTGCCGTGGTGGTGGACAAGAACACCTACACCCGCGAGCTCTTGCTCGCCAGTGGCCACTTTGGCCTGTGCCTACCCACCCCGCTGCTGGCTGACTTTTGCTATGCCGTGGGCACCCAGAGCGGGCGCGATCTGCAGGGCAGCGACAAGTTCCAGCAACACGGCATCACCCCCGAGCGCGGCGGGGTGCTGGGCCTGCCCATGGTGTCCGGCTGCAGCGTCTGGATGGAGCTGCGCCGCATTCCTGAACCGCACAGCGAAGCCACCTACGACACCGTGTTTGCCGAGGTGCTTTGGGCGCAGGCGGATGAACGCATCTTCAAGAACGGCCGCTGGGACTTCCGCCCCGACAACGCCGACCTGCACACCCTGCACCACCTGGGGGCTGGCACCTTTGCGGTGCCGTCGCGGCTGGTGAATGGCAACACGTAACTTCGCCTCTTTGCGGCCTTGAATGCCTCCCAGCGACCTATTCCCCTCGCCACCTTCCCCGCCCCTTAGCCCTTGGGCGCGCCGGCTCAAGGCCTGGGTCTACCTGCATGTGGTGCTCACCGTCTTGTCGGTGCCCCTACTCATTGGGCTGGTGGGCTATGGCCTTGTGCATGGCAACGACCGCGCCATTGGTGGCTTCCTGTTGGTGCTGCTGTCCGTCGCTGCCGGGGTCATTGCAGCCCCCCTGGCCCTGCTGAGTGCACGTAATGGGCCGCATTGGGTGCTGCTCAAGGCCTTGGGCGCGGTGGCTTTGGTGGCAGGCACCGCAGGGGCTTTGGTGGCAGGCACCGCAGGGGCTTTGGTGTTGTTTGGCTTTGCGGTGCTGCAGCCGCAATGGAAAGGGCTGCAGTTCGCGCGTTCCATGGGTGACCTGCGCATCGCCTCGGTGCAAGAGACGCCCGTGCTGCTCAACGGCCATGTGGCCGGTTTGCGGCTTGTGCTGGAGTTGGAATTGCCAAACGCTGTGACCTTGAACCGGCAGGGCATGGCCAAGGTCGAGCTGATGAACAGCCTGGGCGTGCAGGTCAAGACCTACGAGCGCAGCCTTGGCCTTTCCAGCCCCTTTGACCCCCGGGGCCCCAGCAGCATCAGCTTCAACGGCAAGCCCTTGAAGGAACTGCCCGGTGTTGCCAATGCCATAGACAACAAGCGCGACGACGGCCACCCCGGCGTGTCACTGCCCGCAGGGCGCTACCGCATTGAAAAGCTCTTTTGGTACGAGCCGTTTCAGACCGCGTTCGAAGCCAGCCCCGGCGAGTTTCCAGAGCCGAACTGTTTGAAGAGCTATCAAGACCCAGCGCGCATTGACGCCGGACTTTCGCAACTGCACGGGCGTCCGCTCAAGCTCACCGTGGGGGTTCGCTACGACGTGACCCAGCGGCGCGACTACCGCGAGTTCGAGCTCGAAGCGCCCTTGAAGCACGTGTACCAGCACACCCTCATGGCCGAGTTGCCTGGGCGGCACCCGCTGCCCAGTTGCGACGGTGGATTTCGAGAGCGGCAGCAGCAGCAAGAAGCCCAAGAGCAGGCGCAGCGCCTCTTGGATGAAGAAAGTGCGGAGTTGGACCGCGCGCTCTGCAAGGGCGACGCGGCCGGCGTGCGCGTCTTTCTGGCCCGCGGAACGCCGAAGGGCTCGGTCTGGGCCAAGCTCCAAGAGTGCACAGTCGACCAGCCGCGCGGCGAACTGTTCTCACTGCTCATTCCCTACGCCTACGCGCAAAGCCAAACGGGCAACGAGACCCACCTGTACTGCGGCCTGCTGGAGAACTTGCACAACACCGGCAACCTCGATTTGCTTGCGCGCCTTGCCGCCCAGAAGCTGCCCCTACTTTGTGAGGGCGATGCCGATGTTTGGCGCAACGGTTTTGACCCCAGCACACCCAGCCCCTACACCGGCCCGCGCAAAGCCGCACGGGTGTTGAACGATGCCACTCAGCTGCAGTGGCTGCAGTTGATGAAGGCCCAGGGCCTGCCCATCTGCAAGCCTTCGGCCCACGGCATCAGCTTGCTGCAGTTGTCGGTCAAACACCGCTCGGCGGACGTCATCGAGTTCCTTCTCGATGCCGGTTGTGACCCGCGCCTGCCTGCGCCCCCGGCGCTCCTCCTTACACGCGGCAGCGAAGGTGCACCGGCCCGAGCGGGCCTGCAACCCATCCTGCCCGTGGCCGGCTGGACCCTGCGCCGATTCCGCTCCCCCCAGAGCGAGAGCACCAGCCCCATCGATCCCGAGCGCGTGGCCGCCATCACCCAGCGCATGGGCACGCTACGGGCTGAAGAAATCAACCGCATCGAGCCCAGCACGGACGCTCCATTCCTCGTGGCACACCGGGCCTTGGTGCTGTTCAACCCGGACCTGTTCCACCACCTGGTGCAGCAAGGCGCGCGCTTGGACGTGCTGGACGCCCAAGGCAAGAGCTGGTTCAACGGCGTGCGAGACGACCGCCAACTCGGCAACCCGAAGGACCCGGCGCGCGGCCAACCCTTCGCCATGCTGGATGCGCTGAGCGACGCCAAGATGCGCGAACTCATTCGCCCCGGGCCCAAGGCTTTGGAGCAGCTGGCCGATGAGAGCCGCACGGCCACCTCGTTCAACACCTATCTTTGCAAGCGCAAGCTGGGCCCCTGTGCGCCTTTGAAGCCCTTTTTTTGACGCTCGCGGCAAGTTCCGCTTGCAAGCGCCAAGGCGAGCCCCAGGTAGGGAGCAAGATAAAGCTTTTCACCCCATGCTGCGGCCTCGTCAAGGGCAGTAGAAGGAACCACGATGGCAATGGAAGTCAGCGCGCCCCTTGGCTTCAGCTTGCTGAGTCATCCGACCCGGCACTTGTTCTTCACCGGCAAAGGTGGCGTGGGCAAAACCTCGGTGTCCACCGCTGTGGCGCTCACCCTGGCTGACGCCGGTAAGCGCGTGCTCTTGGTGAGCACCGACGCCGCCTCTAACCTTGACGAGATGCTGGGCGTGGCGCTCCGCAACACCCCCGTGCCGGTACCCGGCGCACCGGGCCTTTCGGTGCTCAACATCGACCCCGACGCGGCGGCTGAGTCGTATCGGCAGCGCGTGCTGGCGCAGTTGGGGCCAGCGGCGAGCGCCGAGGAGCAGTCGACCGTGCGCGAGCAGCTGTCGGGAGCCTGCACCACGGAGATCGCATCCTTTGACGAGTTCTCCTCGCTGCTGGCCGAAGGCGATGCAAGCTACGACCACATCGTGTTCGATACCGCGCCCACGGGCCACACCTTGCGCCTGCTCAGCCTGCCCAAAGCCTGGACTGGCTTCTTGAATGGCAACGACCGTGGCGCTTCCTGCCTTGGCCCGCACTCGGGGCTGAAGATGCAGGAGCTGCGCTTCAAGGCGGCCCTTGACGCCCTCAGCGACCCGGCTAAGACCACCGTGGTGCTGGTCACGCGGCCCGACAAGGGCGCCATTCAAGAGGCGGCGCATACCTCCATGGAACTGCGCCAGCTGGGCTTGAACAACCAGCGCTTGGTGGTGAACGGCGTGTTCCACGCCAGTGCGCGGACCGACGCCGTGGCCTGCGCCATCGAGACCCTGGGCCAGCAAGCGCTCGACGCCATGCCCGAGGCCTTGCGCGCACTGCCGCAAGACCGCGTGCCGCTCCGAGCCTTCGACACCGTGGGCCTACCGGCTTTGCGCCAGTTGCTGCTCGATAGTGATCAGCCAGTGAATCAGCCCCAGCCACCGGCTGAGCCCGCTGCCGATGCCCAGCCCGACCTGGCGGGTTTGGCCGACCTGGCCGACGAACTGGCCGCCGCCGGTCATGGCTTGATCATGGTGATGGGCAAAGGCGGCGTGGGCAAAACAACGGTGGCCGCGGCCTTGGCCCTGGGCCTGGTGCAGCGCGGCAAGACGGTGCACCTGAGCACCACCGACCCGGCCGCTCACCTCGCAGTGACCTTGGGTGGCGAGATGCCCGGCTTGCAAGTCAGCCGCATTGATCCGAAGGTGGAGACGCAGCGCTACATCGACAAAATCATGGCCGCCAAAGCGCCCAAATTGGATGCGGCCGAGCAGGCGCTTTTGCTCGAAGACTTGCAGTCGCCCTGCACCGAAGAGGTGGCCGTGTTCCACGCCTTCTCGCGCATCGTCAACGAGGGCCGCAGCGCCTTCGTGGTGCTGGACACGGCGCCCACCGGCCATTCCATGCTCTTGATGGACGCCACCGGCGCCTACCATCGCCAAACCACGCGCGAGTTCGCCGGGCGCAGCGCGGCGCACATCGTCACGCCCTTGATGCGTCTGCAAGACGCGGCGCACACCAAGATCATTCTGGTGACCCTGCCCGAGGCCACCCCGGTGTCACAGGCCGCAGCCTTGCAAGACGACCTGCGCCGCGCCCGCATTGAGCCCTACGCCTGGGTGCTCAACAAAAGCATGCTGGCCGCAGGCACACACGACCCCTTGCTGGGCGCACGCTTGGCCGGCGAGCGCAAGCAGCTGGCGCGCATGGCGGCTGGGTTGGCCCGCCGGTTGTTCACGCTGCCCTGGCTGCCCGTTCCACCTATTGGAGTCGCCGAGTTGTCGAAGCTGGTGGTGGGGCTTGTTCCCCGTGAAGGGCCGCCGCCAGCGGCTTGACACACCTCGCCAGAAGTGCTGCCAACAACGAGCTTTTGGCGGTCCGCCAAGCGTCTGGGTGCGATCCCTCTGCGTGTCTATCATCCGCGCCGCGCGAGTGCGTACACCAAGGGATGTGATGAACAACAAGATTCGAGGCTGGGCGCTGCCTGCCCTGCTGACCTGGGCGATGGCCACCACCCACGCCAATGCGCAGACACCGCCGGTGCCGGCGACACCCGGAGCGCCGGCTGCGGCAGGTGTGGGTCGTCCAGGTTTGACCCCTGGTGCGCTGCAGCCCGACCCGAGTGATCCGAAGCCCTTTGACAAGGTGATCACCGCGGAGGCTAAGACGCAGGAGGGTCTGCTTCGCGTTCACAGCCTGAAGAACAAGCTGTACTTCGAGATCCCGAAGGACTTGCTGGAACAACCGCTGCTCATGGTGGCCAATGCCACCGCCGTGCCGGCCGGGCTGGAGCATGTGGGGCGCACGATCAACCAGGGCGTGCTGCGTTTCGTGCAGAAACAAAACCGAGTGATGTTGCAACTGGTGACGCAGGACGCGGTGAGCGCGCCTGCAAGCCCAATGGCCGACGCGGTACGCCAGTCGCAGCGCGACGCCATCTTGATGGTGTTCCCCGTGGAGACCTTCGGCAAGAACGGCGCGCCGGTCATTGAGGTCACGCGCTTGTTCAATTCGGAGGTCGGCGACTTCAGCGCTCGTGCCATGGTGCGGGGTGGCTTGGACAGCAGTCGCAGCTTCATCGAGCAGACCAAGGCATTTCCCGGCAGTGTGCGGGTGGACGCGGTGCACACCTACACGGTAGGGGCTGCGCCCATGCCGATGATGCCCAGCCTGCCTGGCATGCCGGTCATGCCGCAAATGGCGCCCGCCCGCAGCGTGTCGCTGAACCTCGCCTACAGCATCGTGGAGTTGCCCAAGCAGCCCATGATGCCGCGCCTGCTGGATGACCGCGTTGGCTTTTTCAGCGTGGGCCGGACCGAGTTTGGAGCCGGCTTGCAGGAGGTGCGGCGCGAGCGCCTGATCACCCGCTGGAGGCTGGAAAAGAAGGACCCCTCGGCCGCTTTGAGCGAGCCGGTCAAGCCGCTGGTCTGGTACATCGACAAAGCCACGCCGACCGCGCTGGTGCCCTATGTGAAAAAGGGCGTGGAGGCTTGGAATAGCGCCTTTGAGGCGGCAGGCTTCAAGAATGCGGTGCAGGCCCGCCCGTACCCGACGCCCACTGAGGACCCTGAGTTCGACCCCGAGGACGTGCGTTACAGCGTCATCCGTTGGGTACCTTCGCCCATGCCCAACGCCTATGGCCCGCACTTGGCCGATCCGCGCAGCGGCGAGATATTGAACGCCAACATCGTGATGTTCCACAACATCATCCAGCTCCAGCGCGACTGGTACGTCACGCAGGTCGGCCCGCTGGACCCGCGGGCGCAAAAGCTACCACTGCCCGACGACTTGATCGGCGAGCTGGTGGCCTTCGTGGTCACCCATGAGCTTGGCCATTCGCTGGGCTTTCCGCACAACATGAAGGCCAGCTCGCTCTACCCGGTGCGGAAGCTGCGCGACGCGCAGTGGCTCAAGACGATGAGTCATTCGCCGTCGATCATGGACTACGCCCGTTTCAATTACTTGGCCCAGCCGGAGGACAAGCTCGATCCGGCGCTGTTGATCCCCAAGATTGGCCCTTACGACCGGTTCGCCACGAAGTGGGGTTACGCGCCGATTCCCGGCGCCAAGACGCCCGAAGACGAACTTCCGCAACTGAGCGCCTGGGCGCGTGAGCAAGACGCGACGCCTTGGCTGCGCTTTAGCTCACCAAAGGCTGAGGGCGGTGATGTTGGCGAGAACATGGAGGCCGTTGGCGACGCCGATGCGGTGACCGCCACCACGCTGGGCCAGCGCAATTTGCAGCGTGTGGTGAAGCTCCTGCCCGCGCTGTTGCCGCAAGATGGCAAGGACGACAGGATGCTGGAGGACCTGTACCGCGCGACGTGGATGCAGTGGTTGCGCGAACTCGGTCATGTGGCCTCTGTCATTGGTGGCTACAACCTACAGAACAAGCACAACGACCAGCCCGGCGCAATCTCCACGCCAGTGCCCAGGGCCGAGCAGCTTCGCGCGATGAAGTTCTTGAGCGACGCCTTGCAAACCGCGCCGCAGTGGTTGCTGGACCCCGCCGTCACGCAGCGCCTGCGAAGCTCGGAGACGCAAGCCATGATGAGCGCTTACCAGCGCAGCTTGCTTCGCACCTTGCTCGACCCGGCGCGCAGCCAGCGTTTGATCGCCCAAGAGGCTCAGGCCAGGCAGTTGCCGCAAGGGGCTTTGAAAGGCACGCAGAGCTACTCGTTCGACGAACTGCTGGCCGAGTTGCGCCGCGGCGTGTTCGGCGAGGCGGCCGGCGCTGCTAGCTTTGGTACGCTGCGGCGGAGCCTGCAGCGGCATTACGTTGAGACCCTAGTAGCCCGCCTCAACTTTGTCAGTCTGGCCAGCTTGAGTGGGCTGGACGAAGGGCAAGCGTCGATTCGTGCCGAACTGCGCGAGCTGAAGCCCTTCCTGAGCGCCAAGGCCGCCAGCGGCGACCGGGCCCGGCGCGTCCACCTGCACAGCTTGGTGGACCTCATCGACAAAGCCCTCGACCCCCGAGCGACCCCAGCAGTCAATCCTCTGGCGGCGTTGTTGCGAGGTGCTGGTCTGCAGTCTTTGACCGGTACCGACCACGCACATTGCTGGCCGGGGCACGTGCACCTGCCGGGCCCCACGGCGCGCTGGCAAGACGGCGACTGAGCAAAGCTGAGTTTGGTTGGGCGCCCTAGGCCGCAGGCAGTTTGAGCTTTGCCCGCAGGCCACCGAGCGGGCTGATGCCGAGCTGCAGCGAGCCCCCGTAGAGCGTGGCCAGTTCTTGCACGATGGCCAGGCCCAGGCCGCTGCCAGGGGTCGATTCCTCCAGGCGGCTGCTGCGTCGCAGGGCCTCGCTTTTGTGGGTTTCTGGAATGCCTGGCCCGTCGTCTTCGACGGCTATGCACAAGTTCGGGCCGGATTGCTCGGCTCGCAGCACAAGCTGGCCGCGGGCGGCCTTGCAAGTGTTGTCCAGCAAATTGCCCAGCAATACTTGCAGGTCCCGTGCGTCATCCTGGCGTGCTGTTGCCGCTTCACTCTCACAACTAGATTTATGCCGGTATCTATCGCAAAGAAGCCCAACCCCAGGCCAACCAGAACGGTCGTGCTCTTGGTGATGCTTACGGCTTCGTTTTGTTTCTGGTGGTTTGCGCAGCGAGGGGATGCGCGCAGGCAGTCGGGGATGGAGATCGAGTACCGCCTCTACAAGTCCGAAAGCCGCAAGCCGGTGCGACTCAAGCTGTCTGATGTGAGTTCGATTGCAAGTGAGGCTGATTTGCACAGGGCCTTACAGGGTCATCAGGTGGTGTGCCAGCCGGACTGGACAGGGGTTTCTGGTGCAAAGACTGCCTGTGCGGTCTACACCAACTCTTACAACGGCGTGCCAGCCATGTATCTCAATTTCATCTTTTCGGAGGTCGCTTTGGTTCGAATGGGCGTCGCCATTCCCCAAGAAGCTCATGAGGAAGGGTTCAAGTTCTTGGAGTCAGAGTTCGGGACGCCGACGGTCACGCAGTCCACTGCCAAGGCGGGAATTCGGCTCCATGGCTGGAAGTTGGCCGATGGCGCCGCTGTTTTTTATGGACGAGAAAGGGCTAAAGAGGCATTCGAGCCCAGCTCGATTCAATGGATGCCTCAGCGCGGATGTGGGGGCCGGTCTTGCATCCACTAGTGCCCACATCGACGAGAGGGCTAGCAACTCGTACGCAACCTGCTGCAGTTGTTCGTAGCCGTAGTGCCGCCTAGTCTGGTTGCCCTTGAATTGCCCGCGAATGCAGGGTTGTGGCCCGCTGCCGTCAATGCCAAGATTCCGATTTGTCGAAACACAAGCTCCCGCACCGGGCGTGTACGAAGCAGCAAAGCGTTGCTCGTAGGTGCAGGTTACGTGCCGGGCACGCTTTGAAATAACAAAACTTATGACTTCCCTATTGCTCATTGGCGCGTTCGTGTTTTTTGCCTTCATGGCACCGCCGAAGACAACAGCTATGTTTGTTGGTATCGCACTTCTGGTCTCCCTCGTGGTGAAGGTTTCTGCGCAGGCGATAGGAAATGTTTCGGTCACGTTGCTGCAGACGATTCGAGCCGTTGCCTTTTCACTCCTCTTGGTAACACTTGCGATGTTCACTCTTTGGAGCTTCAGCCTGGGGACAGGGGTTACCGAGTTCACCGGTATGGCGGCAATTGCGGTTCTGGGCGGTCTGTTTTTGGCTTACGCGCTAGGGTTTGCGGTGGGCCTGGGAACGACGCTTGGCGCGAGTTGTGGGATCGCTGTGGTTTCAACGATCGTGTCTGGGTTGCTCTTTGGGCTTGGGTCTAGGCTTGCGTGAGTGACTCGGCGAGCTGCTGGGCCTGCCCATGGTGCCCGGCTGCAGTGTGTGGATGGAGCTGCGCCGCATTCCTGAACCGCACAGCGAAGCCGCCTACGACACCGTGTTCGTCGAGGTGCTATGGGCGCAGGCCGATGAGCGCATCTTCAAGAACGGGCGCTGGGACTTCCGCCCCGACAACGCCGACCTGCACAC
>JBKCVH010000134.1:0-20587 GCA_046317675.1 Burkholderiales bacterium | reverse complement strand
CAGCAGGCCCTTGTAGATGATGGTGCGGCAGCTCATGCTGGGCACGTAGTACTCACGGCTGTGCGTGAGCTTGAGGGCTTGGATGGCGGAGCTGGCGGTCTTGCGGATGACGTAGAGCTTGCGTTCCAAGGCGTCCGGCACGATCACATCGGGGCCGCGGCCGATGAAGATCTGCTTGAGCACCGGCTCCTTCTCGCGCACGGTTGGGCTCATGGGCATGTCGCGGTCCACCGGCACGTCGCGCCAGCCGAGCACCACTTGGCCTTCGGCTTTTACGGCGCGCTCGAGTTCCTGGATGCAGGCAAGGCGTGAGGCATGCTCCTTGGGCAAGAAGATCATGCCGACGCCGTACTCACCCTGGGGCGGCAGGTGAATGCCTTGAAGCGCCATTTCCTCGCGGTAGAAGGCGTCAGGCAGCTGGATCAAGATGCCGGCACCATCGCCCATCAGCTTGTCAGCACCCACAGCACCCCGGTGGTCGAGGTTCTCCAAGATCTTCAGACCCTGGGCCACGATGCTGTGCGAGCGATGGCCCTTGATGTGGGCAACAAAGCCAACGCCGCAGGCGTCTTTCTCGCTGCCGGGCTGGTACAGACCTTGTTCGGCGGCGATTTGGCGCTCGATCAAAGAGCTTTCAGAAGCGGTGGGTTCGTAGGCGGACATGGCAACTCCAAGGCGAATGCCCGAAGCCTACCGCGCTGCAGCATGTTCCTCAGCTGAAACCAATTGGGGTCAGAGTGCGGATATTGCCAATCTTCCACAAAGCTTGCATTTAATTGGGGACAGAGACATTGGAAATAGGTCGTCGTCCGGCAGGGCGCGGTTTCATCGGCCGGCCCAGCTCAACAGCAAGGGCCTCAGCTGCCGCAGTTGAGACCAAGGGCCATCCGCTGTGCACATGCCGCCGTATGCGCTCGAGCAGAGCACTGGGCAGTGGCGTCGCCAGCTCGGCCCTGTGGCGGGCTTCACGCTCAAATGGCGTATTGCCTTGCGCCCAGTAGGCGGGATGCTCACTGATCAAAGCATCGCGCCGCAAGCCAAGATGATGCAGTGCACTGGTCCAGGGACAGGCATCGCTCGGTTCGGCGGGCGTAACGCCACGAAATGGGTGCTGCTCGATGTAACGCATGACCTCAAGAAAAAGCCCTGACGCCTCCACCACCGTGGTGCGATAGCGCCCTTCCCAAAGCGTGCCGGTGCGTCCATGCCGCCGGTTGAATGCGCCGACATAGCGTCGACCCAATGTCTGCATCGCGCGAGCCAGGCTGCTGCTGGCTTGGGGTGTCAGCAACAAATGGACGTGGTCGGTGCGCAGCGCGTAGGCATGCACGCGCACACCGTGCAGCAAGCTCGCCTCGCGCAGTGCGTCGAGGTAAGCCTTTCGGTCGGTGTCGTCCAGAAAAATCGGCTGACGGTTGTTGCCGCGCTGCAGCAGATGATGGGCTTGCCCGGGAAGTATGAGGCGAGGGAGTCGGGCCATGGTTCAGGCGCTTTTACTGCGAGAAGGCGAACATTCTCAACTCTGACCCTAATTAGCGTCTACAACTGTGTTGCCCGAGGTTGCCAATCAGTTCACTCGGCCTCAGTCTTGCGGAAAGACCGTTCTACCCGTCAATCGTTGGTGCTCACGAATGGCAAAGCGGTCAGTCATTCCCGCGAGGTAGTCGGCGCAGGCCCTCGCCGGATCGACATCTGTTGGCTCTGGAACGCCGTGGGCGGCATAGTGATCGAACAGTTCTTTGAGTAGCGTTTGCGCCAACTGACGCTGCCCTTCCACTTGGGGGTGACGGTACAAGCGAGCGAACAAGAAACGCTTGATCTGTGCCAGCGCCTCAGCCCTATCCACGCTAAAGCCCAGCAAAGCGGGGGCGGCGCGCACGTCTTCGACAGACATCACACCACTCGCCAGCACCCTCGCTTGGGTTGCTGCGACGAGGTCGTTCACCGACTCACTGAGCAGGCGGCGCAGCAGGGTGTAGAGCCAAACGCGTGCTGAAAGCTCTTGGCCGTAGAAGTCGGCGCGCATGCTCTCGCCAATTCGATGCAAGGTGGGCTCTTCTTCAAGCGCGTCCAAGGAGAGCAAGCCGGAGCGAACTCCATCGTCCAAGTCATGTGCGCAGTAGGTGAGCTCATCGGCGAGATTGCAGAGCTGTGCCTCGAGACTTGGCTGCCCTCCCGAACAGAAGCGCGCCGCGACACCTCCAGGCTCTTTCAGCTCCAGCGCCTCAGCATTTCGTCGACTGCAGTGCTTGAGGATGCCTTCGCGGGTTTCAAAGCAAAGGTTCAGGCCCTTGAAGCTGGGATAGCGACGCTCCAAGTGGTCAACCACACGAAGACTTTGCAAGTTGTGCTCAAAGCCTCCATGTTCAGCCATGCAGGCATTGAGGGTGTCCTGCCCGGCATGGCCAAACGGCGTATGGCCGAGGTCATGTGCCAGGGCAATTGCCTCGACCAGGTCCTCGTTCAAACCCAGATTTCGGGCGACCGATCGCCCCACTTGCGCGACTTCCAAGGAGTGCGTGAGGCGCGTTCTGAACAGATCTCCCTCATGATTCAGAAACACCTGGGTCTTGTAGACCAAGCGCCGGAACGCCGAGCTGTGAACAATGCGGTCCCGATCACGCTGGTAGTCGGTGCGGTCCAAGGCCACAGGCTCCTGGTAACGACGACCACGGCTGCGCGTTGGATCACAGGCGTATGGCGCTAATCCTGACAACTCAACCTCAATTCAAATGGGCAACGCGAAGAATTCGCCGCCATGAATGGCCTTGCGAGACCCATCGCCTAGGCGTGGCCGATTGCCCGGATCGCCTCAAGCGCGGCTGCGTCGGGCGCTGAGACCAAACTCGCCTCACCCCAGTGCGGAAGGAGCACATAGCGAATACCGCCCGCTTCGGCCTTCTTGTCACCGCGCATCAGGGCAAGAAACTCCGATTCAGGCAACGCCGGCGCCTTAACTGGCAAACCTGCTCTGAGCAGGAGCTCCCGTAGCCGCAACAGGCAAGCGCCATCAAGGCCCAACTCATGGGTAGAAAGCGCCGTCGCCATCAACATGCCCACTGCCACCGCTTCGCCATGCAGCAGGCGCCCATAACCCAGGCCGGCTTCCAAGGCATGACCGAAGGTGTGCCCAAAGTTGAGGATGGCGCGAACGCCTCCCTCGTGCTCATCGGCCGCCACCACAGCGGCCTTGATTTCACAACTGCGGCGCACTGCGATCGAGAGTGCCTCTCGATCACGAGCACGAAGCTTGTCCATATTGGCTTCCAGCCAATCGAAAAACTTGGAGTCAGCAATGGGCCCGTACTTGATGACTTCGGCCAAGCCCGCACTGAACTCCCGTTCGGGGAGGCTGGCCAAACAGCCAAGATCAGCCCAAACCGCGACGGGTTGGTGGAAGGCGCCCACCAGATTCTTGCCCTCGGCGAGGTTGATACCCGTCTTGCCGCCCACTGATGAATCAACTTGTGAAAGCAGTGTGGTCGGCACCTGCACAAAGCGCACCCCGCGCATGTACGTGGCCGCGGCGAACCCGCAGAGGTCACCGATGACGCCGCCGCCCAGCGCAAAAAGTGTGACGCGGCGATCGGCCCCCGTTGCGGCCAAGTGCGCCTGAATGCGCTGCAGACTCTCGCAATTCTTGAACGACTCACCGTCTGGAAGCACCAAGGTATCGACTTCTGCATAGGCACTAGAGAGCGCCAAGCACAGCCGCTCCGCGAACAACGGCCCCACGGTGGAGTTGGTTACCACCACAGCACGTCGCCCGCGAGCCTGTAGCGCAGAAGCCTGGCTCGCCCAGTCGATGGCGCCAATATGGATGGGGTAGGTTCGATCCCCTAGATCAATCTCAAGCGGTGAGTGCGTCACCTGCGGAGAGAAAGCGGGAATGTTCAGTGCAGCAAAGGAAGTCATGCTTCCAGTTTAGAAGGCGCCTTGGCGTGACCACCCAGTTCCAACTGCATACAAATCCAATGCACCAAGGCCCAGACCGTCGGCCGACCCGCCTCCACAACGTAATGCGCAGCCTCACGGTAGAGCGGATCGCGCTGTTGGCTGAGTTCGCGAAGTTTCTTCAAGGCGTCAACACCCTGCAGAAGCGGCCTTTGTGTGTCGTTCTTCAAGCGACGCGCCAACTCTTCTGGCGTAGACCGCAAATAGAAGCACAGGGTATGGCGATGCAAATGCTCCCGGTTCTCAGGCCTGAGCACGATGCCACCGCCGGTGGCAAGCACCCGCGGCCCACGGTCTTGAAGACAGCCGGCGAGAACCTCAGCCTCCAACTCCCTGAAAGCATGCTCCCCATGGGCGGAAAAAAAGGTCTGGATCGACATACCGATCCGGGACTCAAGGACCGCATCCGTGTCCTGAACCGGCCATCCGTAGTGACGAGACAGAAGTCTCGCCACGCTGGATTTGCCAGAGCCGGGTAAACCGACCAAGCTGACGATCATGGGCAGGCGATCGAACCTCCTGGCGCCGCATCCCGACCGACGAACTGCGAGAACGAGGTGCCCAATCCTGCGGGGGACGTGAAGGTCACGGTAATCGTTCCAGTGAAGGTCGTGTCGTCGAACTTGAAGTTGACAACGGCCCCCGTCGGAGACGACGTGCTGGCCACCGGACTACCCCCCGCCACACTGACACTCAAGCCGTTGGTAGCTGCTGCCGTGATCACAGTCCCAGCCGCAACGGGGTTGAAGGCATAGTCGTTGGCATCAGAGGCAAAGAACGACAACGAATTGCTAGTTCCCTGACCGTACAGGCGGGTGCTACCGAAGGGGTAGATCGAGGTCGTGATGACCGAGTCGTCGCCGTTGTAACCCACCACGCGCGTGACCGGGCTCGGGCAACTCGATCCAATCGCGTAGCTGCCGGATGGAAGACGCGTCCCCCACATTGGCGAGGCCGACGAGGTGGACAGGATCGTCTGCACTGCACGGCGCACGTAGGCGCGCAAATCACGCGTGCTGTTCGTTACCGTGCATCGCACCCCTTCCGAGCGCGACGGGATGGACGTGCTCAGTGCCAGCAGGCCGGATTGCGGTGCCACGCACGTGCCTAATGAGGCGCCCGGCAGCGTCAGGGAGATGACCTGGTCTTCCGTCGAATTGAAGCCACTGTTCGGCGCCGGCTGCAACTGATTGGCAGCGGTGTTGTACTGAACGTTGTACAAGCGGTCGAGGAAGATGTCGGCCAAGTCTTGGAAGGGCTCATTGGTGTCGAACTGGTTGTTGCCGTTCAAGTCCAAGAACGATTTCTCGCCCAAGGCGTAAGCCAAGATCGTGATCCGTCCATCCCGCGGACGCGGCTCGGAGCTGATGAAGTTCGCCGTCGCCCTGGAGAGGCCATCATTGCCAATGGCGGTGAACCGCACCGGCTGGACTTGCCCGCTTTCCGTCACGAAGTTGATCGAAGTTCCTTCCGGCACCGGGTTGCCCAAGCGATCGGACGCGATGACGCTGTAGGTGTTGGTCGCACCATCCCGGTCATAACCCTCAATGTTGATCGTGCCTTGCGACAGCGAGAAATTCAACTGCGCGGGCAAACCAACCGCCACCGACAAATTGCTCGACACGGTGGCAATGTTCGACAGGGTGCCTCCGACACAACTGTCGTTGGCGCCATCCACCAAGGTGGCCTTGACCCGAACAGGGGTCGGCACCGTGCCAGAGTTGACTCGAACGACGTAGTCGCCATTGGCGTCGGACTTGCGGCGGATCGGGTAACTCGGCGAGATCGGGGCCGGCTGATCCTCCAGCAACAATCCACCCGCCAGCGTGCTGAGTTCAAATTCGGCACAACGACCCGGCAAGCCATTTCCGTTGGCGTCTTTGATCTGGAAGCGAACCGACGAGTTCTCGGTGTAGCCCGACCCCTTCAGGAAGATGGTGCTTGGCGTGGCCGAGGTGAAATTGATCGCAGAGACACTCGGCGAGGTGAGTCCGACCGTGCGCGTGGAGTTGGCGGACGTCCCTGTCACCGAGATCTGCAGCGTATCCTGCGTACGCACTGCGCCACAACCGTTGTCGCGGTAGGTGAAGCGGACCGAGCTCTCGGTGCTGGTCACCGTCGTGGGGGTGAGGGTCGCCTTGCCCTCGCCGATGCAAGTGCTATTGAGGGTCACGCTGACCGGATCCGACGCTGAATTACCGCTCAAGGAGACGATGACGTCGGCTTGCGCATAGGCGCCCAAGGTCGGTGGATTGACTTGTACGTCGCTGATCGACACGTTGGTGGCGGTCAGTTGGAAGCCCTTGCTGACGGTCAATGGGGTTCCGTTCAGCGTGGCCCGGGCCACGACGGTGTCAGCGCCGCTCGTTTGCGCCGTGACTGGACGCAACTGCACGACGGCAAGGCCGTTCGAGTTCGTCAGGGCTGTCGGCGTGCTGAACTGACCAAAGCCCAACAGTGTGCTGAAGCTGACCACCAAGCCAGGCACCGGAGCACCACTTTCATTCGTGAGCGTAACGTTGACCGTGGCCGGGCTGCCGCTGGACACCGTGGTGACCGGGACCCCAGCATTGTTGACCAGCGCCAGCGCGAGTTGTCCTGTCGCAATGGCATTCACCCGGAACGGTTCCCGCGCCGTGACTGTCACGCCCTCGACGGTGGCCGTCACTTGCAACTCATCCGCGCCCGTCGATACCGGACTGGCTGCCTGCAGTTGCACCCTCACAAGCCCGTTCGAGTCTGTCAAGTCGGTCGGTTTGGACGTCTTGCCGATGTTTTGCGTGGTGCCAAGTTGCACCAAAAGGTTGGCAGCAGGCATCCCATCGCCCTTGAGCACTTGGAGTGTGGCCTCGCGAGGCTGAGTCGACGTGACAGGGTCGCTCGGCATGACGAAGCTGATGCGCGGAGCCGCGGGACTCGCGCTCGTGAGGCGGATCGTCTTCGTGGCAATGAGTTCCACGCCGCTGATCGTGGCGCTGGCTTCGATCTGATCTGCGCCCACGGTGCTAGAGGAAGACTTGCTGACGTTCGCCGATGCGGTGCCCGCCGACGAGGTGACGTCGCTCGGTCGATCGGTGGAGGCCAAGCCCCCGAGTGAGCGGAATCGAACGATGGCTCCAGCGATGGGCGTGCCCGCTGCATTGTTGAGCGTGGCCACAACCGGTACGGCTTGCCCTGAGCCCACTTCGCTGACCATGGCCAGCGTCAGCGTTCCGACCGAAGCGGTGCCGAGTTGCACGTTGGCGCTCGCGCTGATCGCGGTGCCCTTGATCGTGGCCGAGGCGATGATGCTATCGGCGCCGTTGACGCCCTGCGCCGCCGTCGCGTTGACACTGGCTTGACCGTCGGTATTGGTCACGGCGCTGGTGGCACTGAGTTGCGCAGATCCTAGCGAAGACTTGAATTCCACGATGGCACCGGCTACGGCTGCGCCCGCTGGCGTTCTTACCGTGGCCGTGACCGGCGTTTGACTGCCCGGACGCAAGGTGGACGACCCCAGTGCCAAGCTGATCGTCGCTGGATTACTGCCGTTGATCTGGAACGCAACCTGGCCGCTGTACTCCGTGCCCGAGACGGTAACCTTGCCGACCAAGTTGTCAGCACCGACCGCCGCCGCCGTGACCGGACGCAGCACCACAGTCGCTTGCCCATTGGCATCGGTGAGCGAGGAAGGAGCACTGAGTGCGCCCAAACCTCCAGAGGTGCTAAAACTGACCACCGTGCCACTGACCGCAGTGCCGGATGATGTCTTTACCGTTGCCGTCGCCGTCGCGGGAGTCGCCTCGGTCACGGCAGAAGACGACAAGGTGATGCTAACTAATACGGCATGAGTACTTCCACCGCCACCGCCACCGCCACCGCCACCGCCACCGCCACCGCCACCGCCACCGTTGATCGGCGTACCCGCTGCACCACCACCACCACCGCACGCCGCAAGAACAGCGGCAACTGCTAGCGCTGCGCCATTGCGCAGAACGCGCCAACCAATCGTCTTCCAGGACTTCATCACTCTGTACTCCAAAGGCTGATCAGCGGACGCTGTTTCGCTCACTGACCACTTTTGGCGTCAGGAAGATCAGCAGTTCTGTCTTGTTCTGAATGCGAGATTTGCTGCGGAACAAGGCTCCAGCAAAGGGGATGTCACCCAACAAAGGCACCTTATTGATGGTGTCGTTTTCCTCGATAGTGAGGATGCCACCAATGACAACGGTGCCACCGTTCTCCACCAGAACTTGTGTTTTCACATGTTTCTTGTTGATCGCAAAACCCTGTGGCGTCAGCACGCCGCGGCTGTCTCGGTTAACGTCAACATCCAAAATCACATTCCCTTCTGGGGTGATCTGCGGTGTCACTTCGAGCCTAAGGCTAGCGTTGCGGAAGGTCACTGAGGTGGCGCCACTGGACGTCGATTGCTGGTACGGGATTTCTTCGCCTTGCTCGATCAAAGCTTTGACTTGGTCGGTCGTCACCACGCGCGGACTCGAGACGACCTTACCTTTGCCATCCTGCTCCAGTGCTGACAGCTCCAAATTGAGGAAGCGGTTGGCACTGGCGGAGAACAGAGTCGCAGCAATGCTTGCAGCGCCCACACTGTTGATCGCTGCCGCCGGAAGGTTGATGAACTGCGTATTGTTGAAGCCAGGCTGTGTTGCGAGTTGCCCAGTCTGGAATCCGCCAGCGTCGTAGTTGCCACCGAATGAGATGTAGTTGTTTCCGCCTACGCTGTAACCTGGGATCCCGCCTGCACCGCGCCTGAGGTCTGCACCACCTAGCTTGACGCCCAAGGAACGCCCGAACCGGTCATCGGCCTCCACGATGCGCGCTTCGATCAAGACTTGTCGCACGGGAATGTCAATTCGCTGAATCAAGCTTTGAACTTCTTCAAGTTTTGACCCGATGTCAGTCACAAACAGCTGATTGGTACGCGTTTCAAAAATCACACTGCCCCGGCCCGATAGGATACGGGAGGGCGCACCGCCACCAACTGTGTTGCCACCTGTCAAACCTTTGGCGACCTCTTCAGACTTTGTGTAGTTCAACTGGAAGGCCTGCGTCCTTACGGGTTCAAGCTGCGCAATCGCTGCCTGCGCCTCAAGGTCGAGCTTCTCTTTTGCAGCAAGTTCATCTTTTGGGGCGACCCAAAGAACGTTCCCGTTCTTGCGCACGCCCAAACCCTTCGCCTGCAAGATGATTTCAAGAGCTTGATCCCAAGGAACGTCCTTCAGGCGGAGCGTGATGGAGCCAGTCACCGTGTCGCTCGTGACCACGTTGAACTGTGTGAAGTCAGCGATCACTTGCAGCAACGCGCGCACTTCAATGTTTTGGAAGTTGAAAGAAACCCGTTCTCCGTTGTAACCGGAGCCTTGCGTGAGTTTGTTGGGGTCTAGCTTCACCGAACGAACTTCGAGCACAAACTGGTTGTCACTCTGGTAGGCACTGTGTTCCCAGTCCCCTTTGGGTTCGACCACAAGTCGCACCCGATCACCAGACTGGCTTGCCGTCATGGTCTGCACTGGCGTGCCGAAGTCCGTGACGTCCATGCGTTTACGGAACTCAGCGGGCAAGCTGGTCTTGAGGAACTCAACAACCAGCGACTTGCCTTGCTGCTGAATATCTACCCCCACTTGGCTGCTTGGCAAATTCACGATGACCCGACCCGCACCATCTGGACCACGCCGGAAGTCAAGCTCGCGGAGCGCAGAAACACTGGAGGCCTGACTCGGGGCAAAGTGCACTGGCTCGCTGCCGGCAGCGGAAGCAACGCTGGTTGACTCCAGCACGATCAACAGTGCATTGCCCTGCAACTCGGCCTTGTAGCCGCTTGCTTGGCGCAGATTCAACACCAAGCGGGTGCGATCGCCAGACTGCGCAATGGCCGCAGAACGCACGTTCCCCTGGTTGATCTCCACGCTTGGGCGACCCATTGCGTTACCAACGCCTGGCAGATCGATTGCGATGCGTGGCGGTGTCTGGATGGTGAAGCCCTTCGGAACCTCTTTGAGCGGCTCATTAAATTCAATTCGAAGCACCTCCACCCCTGCCTGCTGGGCAGTCTGAATGCCTTGAATCATGGTTTGCGCCCACGCCCAAGAGGGCATCAGGCAACTCAAGGCCACTATCAGGGCCAAAGCACTTTGCTTCACAAGCTTCTCCTGCGTCATCTTCATCGTGCCGCCTCCTGCAATTGCAGCGTGCTAACCCGCTCAACCCACTCACCGGATGGGTCTTGAACGATTTCTCGCAGGCTGATATCGGCTTCGCCGATCTTCAAGATTCGACCAAAGTTCTGCCCAAGATAGTCACCGGCCTTTACGTTGTACAAAAGACCCTCCACTTTCACGATGGCAAAGCGACCATCCCTGCGCGTCATGCTGCCCACCATGCTCATGTTGTCGAGAGGATAGGCTTCGAGGGGTTCTCGTCGCCGGTTCATTTCGGCCGCCAGCACTGAATTTGGCTGCGTCGCTTCTTGTTTTGTGGCTACCGAAAGCTTCTGAGTGCTAAATGGCTCAACACCAGTCAGTGCCAAGTAGGCCTGCGGCTCAAACTTGGTCGGCGTTGCCAGTGGCTTGATCGTCGGCTTGGCTTCGCTACGAATAGCTTCCGTGCGTTGCTGCAAGCTTTCTAAATTGGAGGAGCACCCCACAAGGCTTAAGCCGACAAGCACCAGATGTGACACGCGGAGGCCCATGCCCGGGTTGGATAAGGTCGTCACTTGGCCGCCCCCCCCTTCTTGGCAGCTTCTCTCGCCAGCCGCTGTTGCTCTGCGATCTCGGCCGGATCAAGGTAGCGGTAAGTTCGAGCCGTCGCCTCCATCTGCAGGAGTCCCGCGCCGCTGCGATCAACCTGCTTGATCTCGAGGTTATGAAGCGTCACGATCCGCGAAAGGTTCGAGACATCGGCAGCAAACGAACCGAAGTCGTGATACCGACCTGCGACTTTGATCGAAATCGGCTGCTCGGCGTAAGACTCACGCACCAACTCGCTGCTGGGCCGGAAAAGTTCAAACTGAAGACCACGTCCGAGGCCAGCCTGGTTGATGTCCGACAGCAAAGCATCCATTTCTGCTTTACCCGGCAATTGCTTTTCCAGTTGAGAAACGTACTCTTCCACTTGGCTTTTTTGCTTGCGCAATTCAGGAAGATTGGCCGACTGGCCCGCCTTGCTACGAAAGGATTCTTCCAGTTGAGGCTCACGCGCCAACTCCGCATCCAACCTAGCCTGTTCATCCGCCAAGAGCAAGAAGTAGCCGACTGCAATTGCGATCAAGCCAACCACCAGAAAAGCGGCGACTCGGGGAAAGAGAGGCCATTGGCCAGGTTCATTGGGATCGAGACCCTTGAACTGCTCCGCGACCTCTTGGCCCCAGGCATTCAGATCAAAAGAGGAAATGTTCGCCATATCAGCCCTTCCGAACGCCAGCGGCGGTCTTGGCTGCGCCTTCGGGATCTGGCGTGCCGCTCTTGATCGTGACCTTCATGGAAAACTCAAAAAGTCTCTTTGCATCACGGCCGGACGTCCGCACATCGGCCAGCTTGATCTCCGTCAGATCAGGATTAACAAGCCACTCTGCGCTTGCAGATGTATTGCGAAGCAACTCGGAAACTCGCTCTTGCGTTTGCGCCATGCCCGTCACGAGGACCACTTTGTCGGTCTGCTTAACGGATGTGAAATAGACACCTTCAGGAGCCAGTCGCGCCAACTCGTTCAACAGGTGGACCGGCAAGTTTCGCTCACCCTGCAGACCTTCAACAGCCTTTTGACGACGCGTCAAGGCGTCAATTTCATCGCGAAGCATTGCGATGTCTTTGATTTGAACCTCGAGTTGCGCTATTTCCTGCTCAAGGTAGCTGTTGCGCGCCTGCTGATTCAGGATCAAGGTCTGCAACAGCAGCCAGCCCGCAGCCACCACAAGGCAACCGACGACCGCAGCCAGCCCGAGCCCGGCGAAGAAGCCTTGCTTGCGCGCCTTGCGCCGCTCCTCACGATAAGGGAGCAGGTTAATCAAAATCATTCGAAGAACCTCCGCATGGCAAGTCCGCAAGCAGTGAGGTAGGCCGGCGCTTCACGCTGCATCCGCCCTTCCCGAACCCCACTGCCGATCACCATGTTGTCGAAAGGATTGACAACCATGCAAGCGAAGCCCGTGAGGTCGGTAACCCGCTCTTTCAATCCTTGCAAGGTGGCGGTTCCCCCGCCAGCATGACGTAGTGCACTTTGTGATGCGGCGTGCTGGTGAAGAAGTACTGCAAAGCCCGGCCGATCTCCTGCGACAGACTATCAACAAAAGGCTCCAATACGGCGGTCCCAAAGTCCTCCGGGAGCTCCGAAGCAAGCTTCTTTTGCTCGGCCTCTTCAAAAGACAGGCCGTACTGGCGCGAAATCAATTGCGTGAGTTGCGATCCACCAAAGGCTTGATCTCGCTCGTACAGAAGCTCTTCGTCGCGCAGCACTTTTAGGCTGGTGGTGTCAGCGCCAATCTCAAACAAAGCGACCAAGGCATCTTTGCCTGACTCCGGTAGCGCTCTGATCACGCGCCCCATCGCCATTCGTGAGGCGTGTGATTCGATGTCGAGAATGACCGGCTTGAGGCCCGCAGCTTCAGCCAGAGCTTGCCGATCTTGCACCCGGTCTTTTCGCGAAGCTGCAATGAGCACCTCGACATCGCCCACTGAGGTGGGACTCGGGCCGATGACGCAAAAGTCGAGGCTCACCTCGTCGAGCGAAAACGGTATGTACTGATTCGCCTCCGCCTCGACCTGTATCTCCATTTCGTCTTCACGCAACCCAGCGGGAAGCATGATGCGCTTGGTAATCACAGAGGAGGTCGGCATCGCCAAGGCCGCCTTTCTCGTCTTGACTCCGCTTCGCTGAACCAAACGACGGACAGCCTCAGCCACCTCATCGAATTTCTCGATGTGGCCGTCGGCAATCCAACCTTTCTCAAATGCCTCAGAAGCAAAGCGCTCCAGCACGAATTCACCAGCTTTGTTCTGACTCAACTCCACCAGCTTCACGCTGGAGGAACTGATATCCAAGCCGATCATCGGTGGGTGCCGCTGCCCCAGCAGTCCTGCTAGAAATCCCATGGTGCCGTCCTCACCCCCCGATGAGGGGCCTCTTCACTTAAGAACTTACTTCCATGCTAGCAGTAAAGCTATTGCCAGCCTTCAATTTGTCCTCCTATTGAAGCATGCCAGCGTTGCGCAACCGGTACGCTATGCACCGGCTTGTAACTCCTTGTTCCCAGCATTCAAACTTTGACGCGCTGCGGTCGAAGGCAACCCTAGCCGATTTCTATAATTCTCCACCGTGCCGCGCCTTGCTTGCGCCTTTACATGCCGTTGACTGCAGAGCCCTCCGCCGCCGCCCCAAGACACTGGCTCAAACGCCTATCTAAGGGCCTTTTC
Organism: Burkholderiales bacterium; assembly: GCA_046317675.1. Lineage (GTDB taxonomy): Bacteria > Pseudomonadota > Gammaproteobacteria > Burkholderiales > Burkholderiaceae_C > Inhella. The sequence goes on along the minus strand of JBKCVH010000134.1, from coordinate 7,223 downwards.
ACTGCGCTCGCGCTGCTTTGTGCAGCTGCCTTTGCCGGCACTTTGGCGGTTGCCGTGCTTCTTGCCGCCGCCTACCCAAACCTCCCAGACATCGGAGGCCTGACGGATTACCGCCCCCGACAACCCCTTCGTGTTTGGTCGGCTGATGGGAAGTTGTTGGCGGAGTTCGGCGAGGAGCGCCGTCAGTACCTACCGATTTCGCAAATCTCACCGGTCATGCAGCAGGCTGTGCTGGCAATCGAAGATTCGCGCTTTTACCAGCATCACGGCGTTGATTATTGGGGAATTGTTCGTGCCGGCTTGGCCAATCTAGGGGAATCCCGTAGCCAAGGCGCCTCAACGATCACCATGCAAGTGGCCCGGAATTTCTATCTCAGCACAGAGAAAACCCTAATCAGGAAGATTTACGAGATTCTTCTTTCGCTCAAGATTGAGCGAGCGCTTTCGAAACAGAAGATTCTTGAGGTTTACCTCAACCACATTTTTTTGGGGCACCGCGCTTACGGGTTTGCGGCGGCCGCAGAGGTCTACTTTGGTAAACGGCTCGATGAGCTGTCCATTGCGGAAGCCGCCATGTTGGCGGGTTTGCCCAAGGCGCCGTCTGCCTACAACCCCATTGCCAATCCCCGGCGTGCGCACATCCGTCAGCAATACATCATTGATCGGATGCTCGAGAACGGCTACATCAACGCCGAGCAGCACAAAGCCGCGAAGGCGGAGAAGCTCAAAATTCGCCAAGGGAGTTCGGTAGAAACCGGCGCCGACTATGCAGCCGAGTCAGCTCGGCAAATGCTGGTCCAGCGCTTCGGTGACGAGCTCTATTCGCGTGGGCTTCAGGTCACTCTTACCGTGCGCGCTGATGAGCAGGCTGTCGCCTATCGCGCGCTCCGTCGCGGCTTGCTTGACTTTGAGCGTCGTCAGTTCTACCGAGGCCCCGAAGCCTTTGTGGACCTTCCACAAGATCCCAAGCTGCTAGACGCCCGAGTGGCAGAGGCTCTTTCCGAGCACCCAGCGAACGGGGAGCTGGCCTCCGGCGTAGTGCTTGAAGCCTCCCCGCGGCGGGTTCAGGTCATGCTCCAGAGCGGCGACACCGTTACGGTCACTGGCGAAGGCCTCAAGCCCGTGGGCACGGGCCTCGCCGAACGAGCTGAGCCCAAGGTGCAGATTCGACGCGGGGCAGTGGTCCGATTGGTGAAGGGCACCAAAGGAGACTGGACCCTGACCCAGGTGCCCGAGGTTGAAGGGGCCCTGGTGGCCATTGACCCTCGGACTGGCTTCATCCGAAGCATGGTGGGCGGGTTTGACTTCAACAAGAACAAGTTCAACCACGTGACGCAAGCGTGGCGCCAACCCGGCTCCAGTTTCAAGCCTTTCATCTACTCAGCAGCACTGGAAAAGGGCTTTACACCTGGAACCATCGTCAACGATGCACCGTTGTTTTTCGATGCAGGGACAACGGGCAGCCAACCCTGGGAGCCCAAGAACTACGACGGCAAGTTTGAAGGTGCCATGACCCTGCGCACGGCGCTGGCCAAGTCAAAGAACATGGTGTCTATCCGTGTACTGCGGGCCGTTGGGGCCAAAGAGGGCCAGGAATGGCTGACTCACTTTGGTTTTGAAGCTGAGAAGCATCCGGCCTACTTGACCATGGCGCTGGGCGCCGGATCGGTGACCCCCATGCAGATGGCCGAGGGCTACGCCGTCTTCGCCAATGGCGGCTACAGGGTCGCAAGCACACTGATTCAGCGCATCACGGACGACAAGGGGCGGCTCCTCTTTGAGGCCAAGGCACCTGAACTCAACGAGTCGACGCGCGCTATTGAGGCGCGCAATGCCTTCGTCATGTCGAGCCTGCTGCAGGAGGTCACCCGCAGTGGAACGGCAGCCAAGGCGCAAGCGCAACTCAAGCGCAGCGACCTCTACGGAAAAACCGGCACAACCAATGACTCGCTGGACGCTTGGTTTGTAGGCTACCAACCTGAAGTGGTGGCCGCCGTTTGGGTGGGCTATGACCAACCCCGCAAACTGGGCGTCCGAGAAACTGGGGGCGGCTTGGCGCTCCCCATTTGGATCGACTTCATGCAGTTTGCTTTGCGGAACTCACCAGTCGCGCCGCTTGAGCCGCCCGAGGGCGTCGTGATGGCCGGCGGCGACTGGGTCTTCGACGAATTCAGTGGCAACCGCGGTGTGACGGCCTTAACGCAGGAGGACGCCCCGGCCCTTCCAAAAGCCACACAGGAAGAAAAAAAGTCGATCCTTGACCTGTTCAAGAACTGAGGCTTAGAGCGATAGCGGCTGGCCGCCTTGGCGGCTGGCTTGCTCGGCAAACACCGACTGGAAACTCACGCTGGTCTTGGTGTCGAGCCATTCGGCACCGTTCCAGCGAAAGTGGTAGCCACCTTCTCGGCTCGCCAACCAAATTTCATGCAGCGGCGGCTGCTTGTTGACGACCAACTTGCTACGATTTGGAAAACTCATTTCCAGAAGGCCACCGGCGCGCTGTGCGTCGACGTCGATGACGTCGCGCTGCAGCCAAGAGTCGGCCAAGCTTTCGAGCTGATCCAAGAGAGCATCGGCTCGCTCGTGGAATTCACGGTCGGTCATACTGCGGAGCATGCAAAAAGAGATGAATGCCCGCAGTGTAGGAGCGCCCCCCAATGCCCCTAGATTACGACCTACGGCCTGGGCCTGCGCAATGCTCGTAGGACTACTCCTCAGCGGCTGCGGCCAGAAGGGGCCACTCAAACTGCCCCCGCCCTCAGGCAGCGCTATCGCAGCAAGCAGCCGCTAGGCGAGCGCCTTAAAGGCGCCCCTCCTCAACGGCGTGGCAGGCCACGCGAATGCCCTGGAATTCGCGCAGGGCAGGCCGCTCCGCACTGCAACGGCTGTTCGCGTGTGGGCACCGCGGGTGGAAGCTGCACCCCGTGGGCGGGCTGAGCGGATTGGGCACCTCGCCTTGCACCGCCGTTCGGTCGCGCCCGGTCATGTGAATGTCCGGAATGGCATCCAGCAACATGCGTGTATAGGGGTGCCGAGGCGCCTTGAACAGCGTGGCCTTATCGGCCAACTCCACCAAGCGACCCAGGTACATCACCCCGACTTGGTCGGCCATGTGACGCACCACCGCGAGGTTGTGCGAGATGAACAGGTAGGTCAGGCCGCGGTCTTGCTGCAAGCGCTTCATGATGTTGAGCACCTGCGCCTGAACGGACACATCGAGCGCACTCGTCGGCTCGTCACACACCAGGAACTCAGGTTGTGTGGCCAGGGCGCGCGCTATCGAAATGCGCTGGCGCTGACCGCCGCTGAACTGGTGAGGGTACTTGGCACCATCTGCGGCGGCCAAACCCACCATCTGGAGGAGCTCACCCACACGCTGCATCGCCTCCTCTTGGCTACTGACGATGGCCTGTTCGTGCAACGGTTCGGCAACGATGTCACGCACCAACCAACGGGGATTCAAGCTCGCATAGGGATCTTGAAAAATCATCTGCAGGCGCTTGCGAAGCACCGCAGAGTCTTTGGCGGCAAACCATTCTTTGGTATCTCTGCCATCAAATGCCACCGTTCCGGCCGAGGGCTTGTAGAGCCCCACCAACAACCGAGCCACCGTACTTTTTCCACAGCCGCTCTCCCCGACCAAGGCAAGGGTCTTGCCTTTTTCAATGGAGAAGCTGATGCCGTCAACCGCATGCACATAGGCCTTCGGCTTGCGCTCAACAACACGGTTAAGCCAAGGCGGCGACACGTCAAAACGCATCGCCAGGTCGTTTACTTCAACAAGAGCACTCATACGGCATGCAACCAGCAAGCGGCGCGGGTTGCGCCCACATCAATCAACTCAGGCTTCTCGGCACGACAGCGATCGAACACTTGGGGGCACCGCGGGTTGAAAGCGCAACCCGTTGGCATCGCATTCAGGCGCGGCATGGCACCGTCGATTTGCTGCAAGTGCTCGCGATCCTCATCCATGGAAGGAATCGAGCCCATCAATCCAATGGTGTAGGGGTGCGCAGGGCAGTGAATGACTTGCTGCACCGGCCCGGTCTCCACCACTCGACCCGCGTACATCACGGCGACCCGGTCGCAGGTTTCAGCAATGACCCCCATGTCGTGGGTCACCAGCATCACCGCCGCGCCGTGCTCGCGGCAGACTCGCTTGAGCAACTGAATGATCTGGGCTTGGATGGACACATCCAGCGCCGTCGTCGGTTCATCCGCAACGATGAGCTTCGGCTCACCAGCCAAAGCCAAAGCAATAACAACCCGCTGGCGCATCCCGCCGCTGAACTGGTGCGGGTATTGGTCAATGCGCGCCTCAGGTGCCGGGATGCCGGTTTGGCGCAGCAAATCAATGGCGCGATCGCGCGCCTGCGCCTCGGTCAAGGGTAGATGAACGCGAATCGTCTGGATCAGCTGTTGACCGACCGTGAAAAGCGGATTCAGCGAGGTCAGCGGGTCTTGAAAAATCGCACCAATCTTGCGGCCACGCAGTTGACGCATAGCGTCGGGCGGCAAGTTGTCGATGCGCTGATTCTCAAACCAGATTTCGCCACTGCTCACGCGGCCCGGTGGCTCCAGCAAGCCAATCAGCGCTGCGCCGGTGAGTGATTTGCCAGCGCCCGACTCGCCCACCACCCCGAGGATCTCACCCGGTGCGATATCGAAGCTGACACGGTCCAGCGCTTTCAGCACGCCGTGTCGCGTGGGGAACTCCACGCACAGGTCCTTGACCTGCAAAAGAGGATTCTTCATGGCTCAGCGCAGTCGTGGGTTCAAGGCGTCGCGCAGCCAGTCACCCAGCAGGTTCACCGACAGTGCAATCAACACCAGCATGGCGCCCGGGAAGATCGTGATCCACCACTCGCCGCTGAACAAGAACTCGTTGCCAATGCGGATCAAAGTACCGAGGCTTGGGCTGGTTTGCGGAACGCCAACGCCCAAAAAGCTCAAAGTGGCTTCGGTGATGATGGCCGTCGCCACCTGAATGGTCGCCAGCACAAACACCGGTCCAAGGACATTGGGCAGCACATGCTTTCGCATGATGCGCAAAGAACTGACACCCACCACGCGGGCGGCCTGCACGTACTCCTTTTGCCGCTCCACCAGGGTGCTGCCTCGCACCGTACGGGCGTACTGCACCCAGCCGGTCAAAGCGATGGCGAAGATCAGGACACCGAAGGCGAGGGAATCACTGGCGTCCTTGAAAACCGCTTTACCCACACCGTCGATCAGCAAAGCCACCAAGATGGAGGGGAAGCTCAACATCACATCGCAAACGCGCATGATGAAAGCGTCGACCTTGCCCCCAAGGAAACCCGCCATGAGCCCTAGGGTGACCCCAATCACGACGGAAAGGGCCACGGCCGACAGGCCCACAAACAGCGAGATGCGAGCGCCGTAGAACAGCGCAGACAGGATGTCGCGGCCCTGCCCATCGGTGCCCAGCAGAAACTTGCTGCTGCCCCCCTCCTGCCATGCCGGCGGCTGCAAGGCATCCATCAGGTTCAAACTGGCCAGGTCCAGTGGGTTGTGCGGTGCAAGTTGCTGCGCAAACAGCGCACAAATGACGCAAGCCAGCGCCATAAAGGCCGCCACCATGGCCACCGGCGAGCGGCGGAAAGCGTAGAGCAGGTCGCTGGACACGAAGCGCTGCCAACGGCTTGGGGGTTTCATCGTCGTACTCACGTTCGAAGCGCTCATATCAATGTCCTGCCGCCTTGCCGTCCACGCGCAGGCGTGGGTCAACGGCGAAATACAGCAGGTCCACCACCAGATTGATGGTGACGAAAATTAGAGAGATCAAGCACAGGTAGGCCGCCATCACAGGGATGTCAGAGAACTGCACCGCCTGGATGAAGAGCAGCCCCATGCCGGGCCACTGAAACACCTGCTCGGTAATGATGGCAAAGGCGATCAGCGAGCCCAGCTGCAAACCCGTGATGGTGATCACCGGCACCAAGGTGTTCCGCAGCGCATGGCCGAAGTGAACGATGCGCTCAGGCAAACCGCGGGCCCGAGCGAACTTGATGTAGTCCGTGCGCAGCACCTCCAACATCTCACTCCGCACCAAACGCAGGATCAAGGTCAGCTGGAACAAAGACAGCGTGATGGCCGGAAGAACCAAGTGACGCAGGGTCTCCCACTTCAAGAGCCCGGTGGTCCAGCTGCCGATCTGCACCACGTCGCCACGCCCAAAACTCGGGAACCACTGCAACTGAACGGCAAACACCAAGATCAGCAGGATGCCGATCAGAAAGGTGGGCAGCGAAACGCCCAGCAGCGACACCGCCATCACCAGCTGCGCCAGAGGCCTGCCGCGGCGCAAGGCGGCATAGACCCCCATTGGAATCCCCACGCCCAGTGCAATCACGCCGGCAGCCAAAGCGAGCTCGATGGTGGCGGGGAAGGCCTCGGCAATCAGGGTTGAAACCTTGCGGCCTTGCTTCAGGCTGAGGCCAAATTCGCCTTGAACCGCGTTGCCGACAAACACGCCAAACTGAACCACAAAGCTCTTGTCGAGCCCCAGGTCCTTGCGCAGTGCATCTCGCTGCTCTGGCGTCGCCTCCTGCCCAAGCAGATTGCTCACCGGGTCGCCAACGAACTGGAAGAGGGAGAAGGCAATCAGCGCGACGGTGAGCATCACCACCATCGCCTGCATCAAGCGCCGCAGGATAAAGACCAACATGGATTTCGCTAAGGCCAGCAAGGCGGCAGAAAAGGCCGCGCATCATCGGGGATGGAACAAACCCTGCATGACTAGGGCAAGCCCCAAGAAAAACGGCCGCCCGAAGGCGGCCGATTCAGGCAAGGGTGATGATCAGAAGCGGTGACGCAAGCCAACTGCCAAGTTGTTCGAACCCTTGCCAGGTGCTGAAGTGAAGCCACCCAAGAAGCCAGCTTGACCCGGTGCGGCCTGACCCAGGCCCTTGTTGTTGAACTTGGTCAGAACAAAGTTCACATCCGTGCGCTTCGAGAACGCATAGGTGTAAGCCACGCCGTAGGAATCGGTGTCTGCGTTATCGGCCGCCAAGCCAAAGGCAGTCTTAGCCGTCGACTTGTAGTTGAAGCGGTTGAACGCGGTGTAAATGGTGTGCGGGCCGGTGACGACTTTGTAGCCGATGCTCATGGTGTTCGAGTCTTGGACAAAGGCCGACTTGTAACGAGCGGTCAAGTTGGCACCGTTGATCTGCGCAGCCAAGATCCCCCCGATGCCGGGCTGG
>JBKCVH010000133.1:0-13261 GCA_046317675.1 Burkholderiales bacterium | reverse complement strand
ACCATGGCGGCGGGGTTGACCACGTCGTTGGCGCCGAGCACGATGGCCACGTCCACTTGGCCGAATTCGCCGTTGATGTCTTCCATTTCAAAGACTTGGTCGTAGGGCACTTCGGCTTCGGCCAGCAGCACGTTCATGTGGCCGGGCATGCGACCGGCCACCGGGTGAATGGCGTACTTGACGGTGATGCCCTTGTGCGTGAGCTTCTCGGCCAGTTCCTTCACGGCGTGCTGGGCGCGGGCCACGGCCAGGCCGTAGCCGGGCACGATGACGACGGTCTCGGCGTTGCCGAGGATGAAGGCGGCGTCGTCGGCGCTGCCGCTCTTGACACTGCGCTGCGCTTGCGTGCCTTGCGCCACCGCGGCTTCACCACCAAAGCCGCCCAAGATGACGCTGAAGAAGCTGCGGTTCATGGCCTTGCACATGATGTAGCTGAGGATGGCCCCCGAGCTGCCCACCAAGCTGCCGGCAATGATCAGCATGCTGTTGCCGAGGCTGAAACCAATACCCGCCGCTGCCCAGCCGCTGTAGCTGTTGAGCATGCTCACCACCACCGGCATGTCGGCGCCGCCGATGGGGATGATGATGAGCACGCCCAGCACAAAGGCGATGGCGCAGACGACCAAGAAGGCGGTCCAGTTCTCAGTGGCCATGAAGTAGGCGATGAGGCCCAGCATGGCGGCGCCCAGCACCGCGTTGAGCAGGTGCTGACCCTTGAACTGCACCGGTGCGCCCTGGAACAAGCGGAACTTGTATTTGCCGCTGAGCTTGCCGAAGGCGATCACCGAGCCGCTGAAGGTGATGGCGCCAATGGCGGCGCCCAGGCACAGCTCCAGGCGGTTGACCAGTGGAATGGCAGCGCCCTTGGCAAGGCCTGGGATCAGCGCATACGGCTCAGCCACAGCCGCCACGGCGATGCAGACCGCTGCCAAGCCAATCATGCTGTGCATGAAGGCCACCAGCTCCGGCATCTTGGTCATTTCGACCTTCTGTGCCATGTAGGCACCCAGGCCGCCGCCCACCACCAAGCCGACCAGCACATAGCTGAGGCCGAACCAGCGGTTGGCGTGGCCCAGTTGGCCGGCCAGCTCGCCGATGAGGGCGCCGGTGGTGACGACGGCAATCGTCATGCCCACCATGCCGAACACGTTGCCGCGAATGGAGGTCGTCGGGTGGCTGAGACCCTTGAGCGCCTGAATGAAGCAAACGCTGGCCAGCAGGTACATCAGCGTGACAAGGTTCATCGACATGTCAATGCCCTTCCTTGGCCGCCACGGGCTTCTTGTCTTTCTTCTTGAACATCTCCAGCATGCGCCGGGTGACCAAGAAGCCGCCGAACACGTTCACGGCGGCCAAGGCCACGGCCAGCGTGCCCATCAGCTTGCCGAGGTTGGTTTCCGTCAGCGCAGCCGCCAGCATGGCGCCCACGATGACGATGGCTGAAATGGCATTGGTGACCGCCATGAGCGGGGTGTGCAGCGCCGGGGTGACGTTCCACACCACGTGGTAGCCCACGTAGATGGCGAGCACAAAGATGATCAGGTTGATGACGGTGGGAGAGACGGCGTCCATGTCAGCTCCGCCCGGCCGTTCCGAAGAAGCTGACAGCCCCCGTGGGGGGCAGCGAATGCAATGAGCGTGAGGGCATATTCATTTCACTTCCTTGTGACGTTGCCGCCGTGTGCCATCAGGCAGGCGGTGACGATGTCGTCGTCGGTGGGCAGGTTGAGCTTCGCGTCCTTGTCGACGATCAGCTTCAGGAAGTCGAGCACGTTGCGGGCGTAGAGCGCCGAGCTGTCGGCCGGTACGGTGGCGGGCAGGTTGGTTTCGCCAATGATCGTCACGCCGTTCACTTGCACGGTTTGGCCGGCTTGGGTGAGCGGGCAGTTGCCGCCCACACCGCCTGGGCCACGGCCAGCGGCGATGTCCACGATGACCGAGCCCGGCTTCATGCTGTGCACCATGGCCTCGGTGATCAAAGTGGGCGCGGGGCGGCCGGGAATGAGGGCGGTGCTGATGACGATGTCGGCCGCGGCCACCCGCTTGGCCACTTCCACCGCTTGGCGCGCCAGCCAGCTCGGCGGCATGGGCTTGGCGTAACCGCCCACGCCCTCGGCGGCTTCCTTTTCTTCCGGCGTGTCGTAGCTCACCTCAATGAACTTGCCGCCGAGGGATTCGACTTGCTCCTTCACCGAGGGGCGCACGTCCGACGCTTCGATCACAGCGCCCAAGCGCTTGGCGGTGGCAATGGCCTGCAGCCCCGCCACGCCCACGCCCAAGATGACCACGCGCGCCGCCTTGATGGTGCCGGCCGCCGTCATCATCATCGGCATCAGCTTCGGGTAGTGGGTGGCCGCCAGCAGCACCGCCTTGTAGCCGGCAATGTTGGCTTGGCTGGACAGCACATCCAGGCTTTGCGCGCGCGTGGTGCGCGGCGCGGCCTCCAGGGCAAAGGCGGTGAGCCCGGCTTGCGCCATGGCCTGCAGGCCTTCGGCATCAAAGGGGTTGAGCATGCCCACCAGCACGCTGCCGCTCTTCATCTGGGCCAGTTCGGCGTTGGACGGGCGCTGCACTTTCAACACCAGTTCGGCGCCCAGAGCGTCGGCGGCGTCGGTCAGTTCGCAGCCTGCGGCCTCGTAGGCGGTGTCAGGGCAAGCGGCAACGAGGCCCGCGCCGCGCTCCACGCGCAGGCTGTGGCCTGCTGCTTTGAGCTTCTTAGCGGTCTCGGGCGTCACCGCAACGCGGGTCTCGCCAGCCGCGCACTCGCGCGGAACTCCAATCAGCATGGGTGTCTCTCCTCGAAGGAGTCAAGAGCTTACCCGCTGCTTACAGGGAGGAGCTAAGGCCTGCGTGCTTGGCGAGGGCTGTGCAGACGGGAGCCGAAGCCAGCCATTCATTTGATGTGGCTCTGAAGATTCGGCAGCTCAGGGCGTTAGGCTCACCGGCTCCAACACTTTCTTAAGAGGCGCCACCTATGCAGTTGAGCAACTTGCGCATCGGAATGCGCCTCAGTCTTGGTTTCGGCTTGATGGGGGTGTTGTTGGTGCTGATCGTCGGCGTGGCCTATCAAAGGCTCGCTCAGTTGCAGGGCGACATGGCGCTGCTGTTGGAGTTGGAGCGGCGCGCTGGCTTGGCGGAAGAGTGGCGCTCCAAGGTGGAGTTGAACGCCACCCGCGCGGTTGCGATTGGCAAATCCGGCAACGCGGCGGCGGTGGTCGAGCACTTCGAGCCGCTGGTGACGACCACCACGGAAGAGATCAACGTGATCCAAAAAGAGCTGACCGGGCTGATCGACTCCGACAAGGGCAAGGCCCTGCTGGCGACCATTGCAGAGCAACGCGCGCGCTACATCGAACAGCGCAGCGCGGTGTTCAAGGCACTCAAGGACGGGCAAATCGAAGAGGGCCAAGCCATGCTCGCCCGGGACATGCTGCCCGTGGCGGCCGCCTATGGGGCGTCCATCAAGGCACTGGCTGAGTTTCAAGATTCGCGCGTGCACGAGACCACCAGCTTGACAGCCGAGAGCGTCAAAGCCGCTGTGTTGCTGATGGTCGGCATGCTCGTGTTTTGCTTGGTCTTGGCCACGGCGGCCGGCCTGCTCATCACCCGCTCGGTGACCGATCCCTTGTCCGCCGCACGGCGCGCCACCGAAGCGATTGCAGAGGGCGACCTGACGCAATCGATAGAGACCAAGGGCCGCGATGAAGTGGCAGAGCTCCTGCGCAGCTTGGTGCAGATGCAAACGCGCTTGCGTACCGTGGTGGGCGAGATCCGCTCGGGCACCGAGGGCATCAGCACCTCGTCGCGCGAGGTCGCGATGGGCGCGCAAGACCTGTCGCATCGCACAGAAAGCAGCTCCAGCAACTTGCAGGAAACGGCCAGCTCGCTCGAAGAAATCACCGCCACCGCGCGCCAGTCCACCGACTCCGCCGCGCAAGCCAATCAACTCGCCGGCTCGGCCGCCGATGTGGCGCGCCGGGGTGGCTCGGTGGTGGAGCAGGTGGTGGCCACGATGGGCGAGATCCACAACAGCTCCAAGCGCATCGGCGACATCATCGGCACCATCGACGGCATTGCCTTCCAAACCAACATCTTGGCCTTGAACGCCGCCGTGGAAGCCGCCCGGGCGGGCGAGCAAGGGCGCGGCTTTGCCGTGGTGGCGGGCGAGGTGCGCCTGCTGGCCCAGCGCAGTGCCGAGGCGGCGCGCGAGATCAAAACCTTGATCAGCGCCAGCGTCGAGCGCGTGGATGCCGGCACCCGGCTGGTGAATGACGCGGGCCGCACCATGCAAGAGGTGGTGAGCAGCGTGCAGCGGGTGACCGACATCATGGGCGAGATCGCTTCGGCCGCGCGCGAGCAAAGTGGCGGCATTGAACTCGTCAACCGCTCCATCAGCGAGTTGGACCAGATGACGCAGCAGAATGCGGCGCTCGTGGAGGAGTCGGCGGCTGCCGCCGAATCCTTGAGCGATCAAGCCCAACGCGTCGCCAACTCGGTGGCCGTGTTCAGAACCTGAAGGCCCGCCTATGGCATCGCGCTGGAAGCCCAACGTCACTGTCGCCGCTTACATCGAGCACGAAGGCAAGCTCCTGTGGGTGCGCGAGCACACCACGCGCGACGGCATTCGCATCAACAACGCCGCCGGCCATTTGGAGGCCGAAGAAACCCCGCTGCAAGCCGTGTGCCGCGAGGTGCTGGAAGAAACCGGTCACTCGTTCCGGCCCGAGGCGATCTTGGGCTTCTACCTGAGCGACATCCGAAGGCAAGAGGGCGAGGTGGTGCGCTTTCTGCGCATCGCTTTCGTGGGCACCGTGGGCCCGCGCGAGCGCGAGCACTTGGACCCACCCATCATCGAAACGCTGTTGCTCAGTGCCGATGAGATTCGTGCGCGGCCGCAGGAGCTGCGCTCGCCCTTGATGCTGCGCGGGCTGGACGATTACGAGGCCGGGAGAAGGTTTCCGCTGGATTTGATTCACAGCGCCGAGTAGCGCTGGCGCTGTGGGCCCAGCACGGGCATCACCAAATCCGAATGCGCTCGGTCGTCGGCTTGTGCAACTTGTCGCCCGGCTTGGTGACAAAGCTGTTGTGGAAGCCGTCGTGGTTGATGACCCCGCCATTGGCGCGGAACTCGGCCGGCGAGTGCGAATCGGTGGTGAGCCTTTGCAGGAGCCGGTTCTCACGCGACTTCGAACGCCACGCTTGGGCCCAGCCGTAGAAGAAGCGTTGCTCGCCCGTCATGCCGTCGATCACAGGGGACGGCTTGCCGCCCAGGCTCTTTTGGTAGGCCTTGAAGGCAATCTGCAGGCCGGAGAGGTCGGCAATGTTCTCGCCCAAGGTGAGGCGGCCATTGATGGTCTTGCCCGGTAGGGGTTCGTAGGCTTCGTACTGCGCCACCAAGGCGTCGCCGAGCTTTTTGAAGGCAGCGCGGTCTGCCTCGGTCCACCAATTGCGCAGGGCGCCGTCGAAGTCGAACTGGCTGCCTTGGTCGTCAAAGCCGTGGCTGATTTCGTGGCCGATGACGGCACCAATGGCGCCGTAGTTCACCGCGTCGTCGGCCTTCAGGTCGAAGAAGGGCGGCTGCACGATGGCGGCCGGGAAGACGATCTCGTTGGCAAAGGGGTTGGAGTAGGCGTTCACCGTTTGCGGGGTCATGCCCCACTCGGTTTTGTCCACCGGCTTGTTGGCCTTGGCGGTTTGGCGTGCCCACTCAAAACGCGCGGCGCGCAGGCTGTTGCCCAGGGCGTCGCCCTTCAGCACTTGCAGCTTGCTGTAGTCGCGCCACTTCTCGGGGTAGCCGATCTTCACCAGGTAGGTGCTGAGCTTTTTGCGGGCACGGGTTTTGGTCTCTGGGCTCATCCAGCTCAGACCGTCAATGCTGTCGCCAAAGCTGGCCAGCAGGTTGTTCACCAGGGTCAGCATGCGCTGCTTGGCTTCGGGCGGAAAGTGCTCGGCCACGTAAAGCTGGCCAAGGGCCTCGCCCATGGCGCTATTGACTTGGTCGATGCCCAATTGCCAGCGCGGCTTTTCTTCGGTGGTGCCACTGAGCGCCGTGCCTTGGAAGGCGAACTTGGCGTCTCGGAAGGCTTTGGGCAGGGTGTCGGCCGCCGTGTCGAGCTGGCGCAGCAAGAAGTAGTGGCGCCACTGCTCCATCGGGGCCTCTGCCAGCAGCTTGGCGGCGCCTGCTGTGGCGCTGGGTTGGCTGATGGAAAAGTTCTGCACGCTGCCCAAGCCGGCGGCCTGCACAAAACCGGCCCAATCCAGGCCCGGTGCGGTCTTGGCCAACTCCGCCTTGCTGCGCGGGTTGTAGAGCTTGACGGGGTTGCGGTTCTCGACCTTGTCCCAATGCGTGGCGGCCAATTGGCGCTCAAGCAGGATGGTGTCGGCGGCCGCTTTTGCGGGGTCTTTGAGCCCGGCCAGTGTGGCCAGCTTCGTCAGGTACCCGCTGTAGGCGGCAACGGCTTTGGCGTAAGCCTCGTCTTTGTCCTGCAGGTAGTAGTCGCGGTCGGGCAGGCCAATGCCGCCTTGCCAAGTCAGAGGGCGGTAGGCCTTGGGGTTCTTGTCGTCGGGTTCCACGCCCAAGTTGATGGGCATGTTGCCCAGGCCTTGCTGGGCGCCCATCCAGCGCGCCAAGTCGCTGCGGGTTTTCAGGGCTTGGATTTGCTGCAGCAGGGGCTGGATGGGGGCGATGCCAGCGGCATCGATCGCGGCTTCATCCACATAAGCGCCATAAAAGAGGGCGACCTTCTCAACCACGCTGCCTTTCGCCGGCGTTTCTTTGACCAAGCGCTCCACGATGGCGCGCACTTCACGGTCGCTCTTGTCGCGCAGCTGGATGAAGGTGCCGTAATCGGCCTTGTCGGCCGGAATCTCGGTTTTCTTCAGCCATTCACCGTTCACGGCGCGGAACAGGTCGTCTTGAACGCGAACGCTGGGGTCAAAGCCGCTGCGGTCGATGCCTGAAGTTTGCTGGGCTGCTGCAGAGAAAGAAAGCACCAGGGCGGCGGCGGCAAGCGCCAAGCGGTGGGCGCGCGTGGAGGGGCGAAGCGTCATGTGGGCTGGTCAAGCAAGGGCTTAAAACCCCGGAATTTATGGGGCCAAGTGCCGTCCTGCCGAAAGTTCAGGGTGCAGGCTGCGACCGGTACAGCGGGATTTGCGCCAAACGCTGTTGCACTTCGGCCATCACCTGCTCATAGGCCGGGCTGCCCACGGCGCCGTAGCGGCGGCGGAACTCGGACTCGGGCATGAACTCGGGCAGGCCTTGGATGTTGGGGAAGAAGTCCGATTCCTTGAGCCCCTCGGCCAAGCGCTGCAGCACCCAAGCCGGCGATGTGGCGCAGAGCTGGCCGAAGCGGTTGCCGGCTTCGTCGGCGGCCAAGTCATTGAAAGAAAAGCCGCTGCCCACGCGTGCATCCGCCAGCTCTTTGGCCAAGCCCAGGGCCGTCGTGACCCTCGGTCCCGCATCCCAAGACAACAAAGCCGCTAGAAGAAAGTGCATGGGCATGTCGTCGCGCTGGGCCAGCAGGGGCACGGCCATGGACACCGGGCCTTGGGCGGCTGCTTCGGGCATCCAGGCGCCGAGGTCGCGGCCCAGGCTCAGGAGGCTGAGCTGCACGATCAAAGCTCGCAGCTCGGCCTCGGGCGCTGCTTGCCCCTTGGCAATGCGCTGGCGGGCGTCCATCGCCAAGGCGCGCATGAGCTGGGTCAGGGCAATGCCATGGCCCGCAGGATGACCCTGCAAATAGACCTGGAGCGTGCGGCGCTGGGCCAAGAGGGCGGCCTTTTCGTCGGGGCCCCAGTAGGTGAGCAGCGCTTGCAGCGCCGCCTCGGGCTGCCAGCTCCAGAGCAGGGTCAGCTGCTGAGGGCTGGCCTGTGCCGCTTTCAGCATGGGCAGAAGCTCCCGCAGGCTGCTGCCGCCGCGCGGCTGCAGCCAACGGCCGGCCATGCTTTCAACCCAAGCCGCCGGCAAGGGCAGGCGGCCCAAGCGCGCGTGCTGCAGCGGCGGCAGGGTGCCGGGCGCCTGGGGGCTCAGGTCCCAGCCCAGCTCGATGTTCATCCAAAGCGGCAGCGCCTTCAGCGGTTGTTGAGCGCGCAGCACCAGCCGTTGGGGTTCCAGTTGCAGTTGCGCACGCCAGCCTTTGCCGTGGGTTAGCGCGGCTTGGTCGAGCAAGGCGTTCAGGTTGGTTTGCGCCAGCGCCGTTACGCGCAAAGCGCCTGCCGGCGCGGCGCCGGGCCGCAGTTCGGCCCAGAGCAGGCGGGCCTGCGTGGCCAGCATCGCATTGGCCCCGGGCGGTGCGGGCGGCAGCTGCGGCTGGGTTTGCACTGCAAGAAGGGCGGCAACCAGCAGCAGGGCGGCGAGGCCGGCGAGCAGGCTGAGACCGGGGCGGCGAAGAAGAAACTGGAAGCGAGAGCGGGGTGCAGGCGGCATGGGCACGCGCAGTCTCTCAGAAGCCCCTTAGGCATCGGCCCGCTAGGGGCGGGCCGATGCTGGGGTGGTGCCAATGCCAGAGCAGGATCAGAAGCGGTAGCGGAAGTTCGCGTTCACGCCGTGGGCCGATCCGTCAACGCCCTTGTCAAGGCGGGGTCGGGCGGCCATCAAGCCGAGGTCCCAGCTTTTGCTGGGTGCCCAGCGAACGCCCACGGCCTGCGTTGGCTTGCTGCCTTCTTGCCCGTAGGTTTCCGCCAGCAGCGACACCGTGGGCGTGAGCAAGTACTCGTAGCCGAGGCCCCAGCCATTGGTGCGCTTGCCGCCGTTGGCGATGGTCACGTTGGCGTTGCCATGCAGCTTTTGCGACTGCCCGAAGCTTTGCGTGTAGGCCAAGCCGAGCAGCGTGCCGGCGTAGCGATTGCCTTGGCCGAATGCGCCGCGCGTGCCGGCCACCGCCCAGTCAAAGCTCAGGGCGCCGCCAAAGGCTTCGTCCTTCCAGAGCCGGCTTTTGCCTTCGATGCCAAACGCGTGCACCCGCTGGTTGGCGGCGGTTTGGCGCTCGTAGCGCAGGCCCACTTCATGGCCGTCGGCCACCGCGCAGGCGCTGCGCAGGCCTTGGGTGCTGGCGTGGAACTGCTGGCGGCCAAAGCGGAATTCATCGCGCGCCAAGCTGCCTTCGGCCTCGCATTCGCCAGGGCCGATCACGTCGGCCGACTGGGTGAGCATCGGGCCTCGGGCGTGGGTCAGGGGGCTGGCCAGGAGGGCGACGGCGGCAACAGCGGTCAAGGCAAGGAATCGCATGGGGAAGAACTCTTGGGAGTGGAGGGAGCCCTGACTTTGGCGATGGAGGGGCTTGGACCCCAGCGAATTGCGACGAAGTGCGAAAAAATGGGCAGCAAATGCGGGTAGATGCTGATTGCCTTTTGCAATTTATTTGATCTAGAAATGAAAAAAGCCCGCCGAGGCGGGCCTTTCAGGTTGGGGTGCTTGGGTTCAGCGCTTGCGGTCCAGCTTCTGGGCGCGCTCTTGGGCGCGCCGACCGACGCCGAGGTAGATGGCGTCAAAGGACAAATTCTTCGGGCCTTTGTCCGCGCGCTGCTCGCCAAGCAACTCGGCGGCCTGCAGGTGGCTGGGGGCGGTAAAACGGGTGCGGACGGGGTTGAGCATGGTGTCGGGTGGGCTCTTGAGGGCCAGACAGACCGGTGATTCCGGTCAGATGGGCACCACAACGAGGCACCCGAGGGCCCGGTTGACAGCTTTTCTCAAGCTTTTTGCCCTCAACGCACCGCCAAGGTGCATGGGGGCCGAGCGTCCGTCTGCTTACGGGCTGGGGCTTGCAGGCGCTGCGCAGCAGGGCCCGACTTGCCGTTTCATCCACTCGCTCATCTCCCACAGCACATGCCCTTGGCTTTCGCGGGCGGTGTAGCCGTGGCCTTCAAAGGGCAGGCTGACGAAGCGAACGTTGCCACCGGTGCCGGCCAGGGCTTGGTACAGGCGCTGGCTTTGGATGAGGAAGGTGCCTGGGTTGTCGTCCGACTCGCCGTGGAGCATCAGGATGGGCTCCTTGAGCTTGTCGGCCACCAAAAAGGGCGAAAGCTTCAGGTAGCTGTTCGGGGCCTCCCACAGGGTGCGGCGCTCGGCTTGGAAGCCGAAGGGGGTCAGCGTGCGGTTGTAGGCGCCGCTTCTTGCAATGCCGGCCTTGAAGAGGTCGGTGTGGGCCAGCAGGTTGGCCGTCATGAAGGCGCCGTAGCTGTGGCCGCCCACCACCATCTTGTCGCGCTGGCTCACGCCCAGCTCCACCGCCTTGTCGATGATGGCCTGCGCGTTGGCGGCGATCTGCTCGATGAAGCTGTCGTTCACCGTCTTGGGTTCGCCCACCACGGGCATGGTGGCGTCCATCAGCACCACATAGCCGTCCAGCAGCAGCATCAGCGGGCTGGTGCCGCCGAAGCTGTTGAAGCGGCTGGCGCTGCCGCTCACTTGGCTGGCCACGGCGGCATCGGTGAACTCCTGCGGATAGGCCCACACAAAGGTGGGGCGTGCGTCGCCAGCGTTCTTGCCCTTGTGGCCCGGGGGCAGGTAGAGCCAGAAGCTGAGTTGCACGCCGTCAGGGCGCTTGAAGCTGATGCGCTCGCGTTGGATGCCGCGCAGCGATGGGGTGGGGTCGGCCACTTGCGTGACGGCCTGCAACTGGGCGAAGCCCTCGCCGCTGCGCAGCATCAGGTTGGGCGGCTCGGCAAAGGTTTCGCGGCGGGTGAGCAGTTGGCCGCCGGGCAGGAGCGACACAGCCTGTTCAAAGTGCGTTTCACTGGCCTGGAAGAGGCGCGTGCTCTTTTGTGAAGCCAGCTCGAAGCGGTCCAGGAAGGGGCGGTCGCCCGCGGCGCTGGCGCCCAGGCCGGCCAGCAGCATGGTGCCTTGGTCCACCCTGACCACCGCGCGGCCATTGCCGGGCAGCACCCGGGTTTGGGGCTGGCCGGGGTCGCGGTAGCGGTCGCTCATGCTGCGGTCTTGCAGGCGCAGCGGCGCGCTGCTGCCGTCGAGCGCCAGCCAATCCACGCTGAGCCAAACGCGGTCGCGGTCGAACTCGCTCACCAAGGCGCGGCCCGCCGTGTCGGCAAAGCTCAGACCCATCATGCGGCCCACGGTTTTGTGCACTTCGCGGGCCTCGCCGGTGTAGGGCGCGTCCAAGCGCATCAGGCGATCGCGGTGCGGCACTTTGTTGCGCGGGTCGCCGCCGTCCAGGGCTTCCACCCAGTAGACGGCTGCATCGGCCAGGGGCGAGGCCCAATATTGCCGCGCGCCGGTCACAACGCCCTGGACGGGGACGCCTTGCTTCAGGGGAATGCGGCCAAGCAGCTTGATGCGCTGGCCGCTCTTGGCGTCCATCAGCTCCGCGTCGGCCGCAAAGTCGTTCCAGCCCACTTGGTAACTGAAGGGCGCAACGAGGCGCTCCAGCATCAGCGTTTGGGCATTGCCCATGGACTGCAGCGCCGCGTACAGGGCCGGGCTGCCGATGGCCTTCACCGCGCCTGTTTTCAGGTTGACCCGGCGCAGTTGGCTGGTGGCCAAATGCGTGAACAGCGCTTCGTCGTAAGGGCTGGTCAGCAGGTTCTGGCGCGTGACCTCTGGAGAGGCTTTGCCCATGGACTCCTGCACCGTCGGGCCGGTGGGGTCGCCTTGGATGGGTGCTGGGCCTTGCCCGTCGGGCAGGGTGGCCAGCACCAGTTCATCGGGCCCAAGCCAGGCGACGTCGTTCACCAGCACTTGGTTGAGCTTCAGGCCCTTGACGGGCGTGAACACGCCCGCGCTGACTTGGGCCGTCCACAACTCGGTGCCCTGCGCGGTGCGGCGGGCCAAGAGCATGCGCTTTCCATCCGGCGACCAGCGCAGGTTGTGAAGGCCTCCACCTGCCGGCAGCACCATGCTGCGTTCAGCGCCGCCCAGCATGGGCTTCACACGAATGGCTTCGATCGGCGCAATCAGGGCGGGGCCGCGCGCCGAGGCATCCAGCCGGAGCCCGGCCAAGCGCGTCACGGGCCGGGCCAAGTCGGCCACCGGCCGATGCCGGCGCGGGGTGATGGTGGCGAGCAAGGTTTGGTCGGGCGACACGCTGTAGACCGGCAGCGCCGGCGCATCCAGCACCTCGCGCAGGGCTGCTGATGGCTGTTGGTAGGTCGGCGACTGCGCCAGAACCGGAGTAAACACCGGTGCGGCCAAGGCCGCAGCTAGAAGCAGGGAGGAGCGCATGGGTTGAGCCTGAGCTGGAAAGGCGGCGACGCTATCAGGGTCGGTCCAGAATGACGAACCTCATACCCGAACCGATAGCGACATGACCGTCACCCTCAGCAAGAAGCCCGCAGCCTCCGCCACCCCCATTTTTTGCACCAGCACGGCCACCTTTGCTGAGGACCGCAAGCAGCTCAAGCCGGCGCATGCGGCTTGGCTCAAAAGTGTGGGCTTCTTGGGCAAAGCCGATACCCATGTGCTGCTCTCCGACGCCGACGGCGGCCTGGAGTTGGTGGTGGCCGGCGTGCGCGGTGCCGATGAGCCCTATGCCTTGGCCGCCTTGCCGCAAGCCCTGCCGCTGGGGCGCTACCGCCTGCACACCGGCGGCCTGAGCCTGGACCCGCAAGCGGCCGCCTTGAGCTGGAGCTTGGGCGACTACGTGTTCGACGCCTACAAAGCCCGCGCCCGTGCCGGCGCTGAACTCGTGCTGACCCAATGCCCTGAGGCCGAGCGCGGCTTGGCCGTGGCCGGCGCCATGACGGCGGTGCGCGACCTCGTCAACACCCCGGCCGAGGCCATGGGCCCGCAGCACCTGGAAGCCGCCGTGCGCCTGCTGGCCAAGCAGAACAAAGCGAAGGTCAAAGTGTGGGAGGGCGACGCCCTCTTGAAGGCGAACTTCCCCGCCATCCACGCCGTGGGCCGCGCAGCCGCAGCCGAGCGCCAGCCGCGCTTGATTGAAATGCTCTGGGGCGACGCCAAGGCGCCGCTGCTCAGCCTCGTGGGCAAGGGCGTTTGCTTTGACACCGGCGGCCTCGACATCAAGCCGGCCGATGGCATGCGCCTCATGAAGAAGGACATGGGCGGCGCCGCCAACGCCATCGGCCTGGCCATGTTGGTGATGGCCATGAAGCTGCCGGTGCGCCTGCAGTTGTTGATCCCTGCCGTGGAGAACTCCATCAGCGGCAACGCCTTCCGCCCCGGCGACATCTTCAAGACCCGCAGCGGCCAAACGATCGAGATCGGCAACACCGATGCAGTAGGCCGCGTCATTCTTTGCGATGCGCTGACCTTCGCGGTGGATGTCTAGCCGGAGCTCTTCATCGTCATGGC
>JBKCVH010000132.1:0-6776 GCA_046317675.1 Burkholderiales bacterium | reverse complement strand
GGCCAGTGAGCTGCGCGGCGAGTCGATGACGGACGTCATCTTCAATGGCAGCAACACGCGGAAACCCGCCAGCCGGGCATCGGTCGAACTGGTGTTCGACAACACCCTCGCCAGGGCCGGCGGCGCCTGGAACCAGTTCAGCGAGATCGCGGTCAAACGCGTCCTGACGCGCGAAGGCGGCTCCAGCTACTTCATCAACAACCAAGTCGTGCGCCGCAAGGATGTGCACGATGTTTTCCTGGGCACTGGCCTTGGGCCGCGCGCCTACGCCATCATTGGCCAGGGCACGATCAGCCGCATCATCGAAAGCAAGCCAGAAGAACTTCGATTGTTTTTGGAAGAGGCCGCTGGCGTTTCCAAATACAAAGAGCGGCGCCGCGAAACCGAGAACCGCTTGCGCGACACGCGCGAGAACCTGACCCGCGTCGACGACATCTTGCGCGAGCTGGACGCCAACCTGGAGCGCCTGGAGAAGCCGGCCGAAGTGGCCAGCCGCTACCGTGAACTCCAGAACTTGGGCGAGAAGCGACTGCACCAGCTGTGGTTTTTGAAGAGCCGCGATGCCGCCAAGGAGGCCGAGCGTGTTCAAACCGCCGGCCGCGAGGCAGTGAATGCACTTGAGGCGCAGATGGCGCAGTTGCGCGGCATTGAGGCCGAGCTCGAGACCGTGCGCCAGCAGCATTACGCGGCGGGCGATGGCCTGCACGCCGAGCAAGGCCGATATGCCGAGGCTCAGCTCGCGGTCAGTCGCCTCGAAGAGCGCATTCGCTATGTGATTGAGAGCCGCCAACGCGCCGCCCAAAGAAGGGACGAGTTGTTGGCGCAGCGGGCGCTGTGGGCTGACCGGGGCGCCCAGGCACAAGGAGAGATTGAACAACTCGCCGCCCAAATGGCGCAGGCGGAAGAAGAAAGCGAACTGCTGGCCGCCCGCGCGGAGGAAGAAGCTGCTCAGTTGCCCGACCTGGAAGACGCCCTGCGCGCCGCCCAAGCCAAGGCCAATCAGCAGCGCAGCTTGGTGAGCCAAGTTCAGCAACAAATTCAGGTGTTGGCCGCCGAAAGCCGCGCGCTGGACGAGCAGGCGCGTTCCCTGCGCCAGCGCCGCGAACGGCTGGACCAGCAAAAAGCGGCACTCAACTTGCCCGATGCCAGCAGCCTGGACATGCTTCGTGAGCAAAGCCAGGAGATGGACGCACTGTTCGAGGAGGCGCAGGGCCGGCTCGAAGACTTGGCCGAGCGCGAACCTCAGCTGGACCAGCAACGTCGCCAACTCAGCGACAGCGCCCAGCAGCAGTCGGCCAAGTTGGGCCAGCTCACCGCCCGGCTGGAGGCGCTGCGCGCCTTGCAAGAGAAAGTACAAACCGAGGGCAAGCTGGGGCCTTGGTTGGTCAAGCAAGGTCTAGAGCATTTGCAAGGCCTATGGAAGCGCCTGCACGTGGAGCCCGGGTGGGAAACGGCCGTTGAAGCCTCGCTGCGCGAGCGCATGAGCGCCATCGAGGTCTCTCGACTGGACCTCGTGCGGGCTTTCGAACGCGATGCACCGCCCACTCGCATGGCCTTTTTCACGCTGGCCGATGGCGCGCCCCCGCAGCCCACCCATCACAAGCTTCCCGAGCTCACGGCGCTGGTTCGCGTGGATTCGCAAGGCTTGCGCGCCCTTTTGGCCGATTGGCTGGACGGCGTGTACACCGCCCCCGACCTCGAGCGCGCCTTGCAGTTGCGCGACCAGCTTCAGCATGGCGAGTTGATCGTCACGCAGAGCGGGCATGCCGTCACCCGGCACGCCGTGAGCTTTTACGCGGCGGACAGCGAACAAGCCGGCTTGCTGGCGCGAGCGCAAGAGATTGAAAACCTTGAGCGTGAGCGCCGAGCCCAAGAGTTGCTGGTCGATGACGCCAAGAGCGCCAGCGGGCGCGCTGATCAAGCGCATGCGGCCGTGGCTTCGCAGTTGGCTGAATCTCGCCGCGAGGCAGATGCCCTGCGGGTCAAGGCGCATGGGCTGCAGGTCGAGCTCACCCGGGCCGCTCAGCTTTTTGACGCCGCCAATGCACAAGCCAGTCGCCTGCGAGAAGAGCTCGCAGAGTTGGACGCGAATGAAGAGCAACTGCTTGAGCGCCGGGCCACGGGCGAAGCGCGTTTCGAGGAGCTCGACCTTCAATTGGCCGACAGCCAGCAAATGCATGCCGACCTTGAAGAAGTCGGCATTCAAGCCGAGCGCAAGTTGCAGGAAGCGCGCGAAGCCCAGCGCCAAGCTGAACGGCATGCCCAGGAGGCGCAGTTCGGTGCTCGGACCCTGATTGCGAGGCGCGGCGAGTTGGAGCGCCAACTGGCCACCGCCGCGCGCGAGGCGGAAGGCGGCGGTGAGGCCCTGGCCCGACTGGACACCGAGCTGGCCGAGCTGGACGACAGCGCTGCACAGGCGGGTCTTCAAGACGCCATTGAGGCCCGCGTGTCGGCTGAAGAGCAGCTCGCTGGTGTGCGCCAGCAGTACGACGACCTGACGCAGCGATTGCGCCAAGCCGATGAGCAGCGCATGGGCACCGAACGCGAGCTGGAGCCCCTGCGAGCGCGCATCACCCAATTGCAACTGGAAGAGCAAGCGGCCAGCCTTGGCGGCGCGCAATACCGCGAGCAACTGGCGGCGGCCGAGGTGGATGAATCGGCCTTGGCGCAGAGCATTGAACAAGAAGGTGTGCGCCTGCAAGGCCTGCAAGGTGAGATCGATCGCTTGCAGAAGGAGATCGACGCGCTGGGCGCGGTGAACTTGGCGGCCCTGGAGGAGCTGGGCAGTGCCCGTGAGCGCAAAGGCTTCTTGGACGCACAGATGGCCGATT
This sequence comes from Burkholderiales bacterium, assembly GCA_046317675.1. GTDB lineage: Bacteria > Pseudomonadota > Gammaproteobacteria > Burkholderiales > Burkholderiaceae_C > Inhella. The sequence goes on along the minus strand of JBKCVH010000132.1, from coordinate 3,945 downwards.
TGAACGCCGCCATCAAGACCCTGGAAGACGCCATCCGCCGCATTGACCTGGAAACGCGCGATCTGCTCAAGGGCACTTTCGACCGGGTCAACACCGAATTTGGTCGCATGTTCCCGAGCCTATTTGGCGGTGGGCAGGCCAAGCTGGTGATGACGGGCGACGAAATCTTGGACGCTGGCGTGCAAGTCAATGCGCAGCCGCCAGGCAAGAAGAACAGCAGCATCCATTTGCTGTCGGGCGGCGAGAAGGCACTCACCGCCATCGCCCTTGTTTTTGCCATCTTCCAGCTGAACCCGGCGCCTTTCTGCTTGCTGGATGAGGTGGACGCACCGCTCGACGATGCCAACACCGAGCGTTACGCCCGCTTGGTGACTGAAATGAGCAAGAGCACGCAGTTCCTGTTCATCAGCCACAACAAGATCGCCATGGAAATGGCCGAGCAGTTGGTGGGCGTGACCATGCAAGAACAAGGGGTGAGCCGCGTGGTGGCTGTGGACATGGATGCAGCCCTCACAATGGCCGAAGCTGTCTGAATCGACTCGAAATGTCCAACCCTTCCGCACCTTTGAGCTTCTCGCTGACTGAGGCCCTTCTGATCGCTGGTGTCGCTGTGCTGATCGCGCTCATGCTGCACGGCTGGTGGCTGGCACGCCGCGCTCGACCCCGCAGCGCCGAGGCGACCGAGGCCCGAAGAACCGAGCCGGGCTTGCAAAGTCAGTCTGGTATTGGTCAGACTGATGCCATGGAGTCGGTGCTCGACGCACTTCATGAAGGTGATGCCGCAGCCCATGCCAATGCGCATGCCGATACGCTCCCCATGATCTCGCGCCCAGTGGCGCGCTCAGCCAGCCGCAGGCCCTCTCAGCGACTCGACGGGCTGATCGACGTGATCGCCACCTTGCACGTTGAAGCACCGGTCGCGGGCGAAGCTGCCATGGCCCACATGCCACCCACTCGGCGAGCCGGCAGCAAGCCCTTCGCCATTGAGGGCCTCAACACCAACACAGGCGAATGGGAAACCCCTCAAAGCAGCGAGCGTTATGGGGAGTTCCAGGCAGGGCTGCAAATGGCCAACCGCAGCGGCCCACTCAGCGAGATCGAGTTTTCTGAGTGGGTGCAAAAGGTGCAGGCCTTTGCGGACGGCATTGGGGCCATGGCCGACTTCCCCGACATGATTGAAGCGGTCGCGCGGGGCCGAGAGCTCGACCAATTTGCCAGCCAGCATGATGCCCAGATGAACTTCCTGCTCCGCGCCAAAGGCGCCGCCTGGACGCTGGGCTTCCTTCAACAAGCCGCCGGCAAGCAAGGCCTGGTGCCCGGCAGCTTGCCGGGCCGCTTGGTGATGCCAGGTGCCAAGGACAGCGAACCGCCTTTGCTGTGGCTCCAGTTCGATTCGCAATTGGCCCTCTCGGAAGAAGGCGCCTCCGCGAGTCTTCGTGAAGTGGCCCTGATGTTTGACGTGGCCCAAACGCCTGAGAGCCTTGAGCCGTTTGCGGCGCTGCAAGATTTGGCCAGGCGGCTCGGGCGCGAACTGGAGGCGGAATTGGTAGACGAAGCGGGTAGGGCGCTTGGCCCGCACGCATTCGCGGCCATTCACGAGCAATTGGCGACGCTTTACAAGGCGCTTGCCTCTCGGGACCTCGGCGCCGGCTCGGTGGCGGCGCGGCGACTGTTCTCGTGAGCGAGGTAGCGGCCCGGCGTGCGCAGGAGTTGCGCTCGCTGCTGAACCAGCACGCGCACAAGTATTACGTTCTCGACGCGCCTGAAATCCCCGACGCTGAGTACGACCGGCTCTTTGCGGAGCTGCGTGCCTTGGAGCTTGAACACCCGGCCTTGCGCACGGCAGATAGTCCGACCCAGCGCGTCGGCGGTGCGCCGCTGCCTGAACTGAGCGCCGTGCGCCACGCGGTGCCCATGCTCTCGATTTACACCGAAACCGACACCAGCGCAGCCGGTGCCCAAGCCTTCGACGCGCGGGTGCGGCGGGAGTTGGGGCTTGAAACGGCTGACGCTGCCGTGGAGTACGCGGCCGAACTCAAGTTCGATGGCTTGGCCATCAATCTGCGGTACGAGAACGGCATCCTCGTTCAAGCCGCCACACGGGGCGATGGCGAGGTGGGCGAAGACGTCACGCTGAATGTCCGCACCATTCGAGAGATTCCGCTGCGTCTGCACGCCTGCGATGCGCCGGTTCTTGAGGTGCGCGGTGAGATCTACATGCGCCGGGACCGCTTTGAGCAGTTGAACGAACGCCAGCGCCAAAACGGCGAGAAGACTTTCGTCAACCCCCGCAACACGGCGGCCGGTGCCATTCGGCGCCTGGATTCCAGCGTGGTCGCGCAGTTCAATCTTTCCTTTTTTGCGTATGGGCTCGGGGAAGTGCAGGGGTGGGAAGCGCCAAGCACCCACGCGGAGCTCTTGGATGCCCTCGCTGGCATGGGACTGCCCGTCTGCGCTGATCGAGTCGTTGTTCAGGGTGTGGAAGGCCTTGTTTCCTTCCACCAAGCCATCTTGGCGCGCCGTGACGCCTTGGCGTTTGACATCGATGGCATCGTCTACAAAGTCAACCGTCTGGACTTGCAGCAGCAACTTGGCTTCAAGACCCGTGAACCGAGGTGGGCAGTCGCCCACAAGTACCCGGCACAGGAGCAGCTCACCCAGCTCAACAGCATTGACATTCAGGTCGGTCGAACCGGCAAGCTAACGCCAGTGGCCAAGTTAGAGCCGGTGTTCGTGGGCGGCACCACCGTCAGCAATGCCACCTTGCACAACGCGTTTGAGTTGCGTCGAAAGGGCGTTCGCGTGGGCGATCGCGTCATCGTGCGCCGTGCCGGCGACGTCATTCCCGAAGTGGTGGGGCGTTTGCCCGAAACCCGCGCGCAGTACGTGCCGAACTTTGCAATGCCCAAGGCTTGCCCGGTGTGCGGCAGCGCCGTTGAGCGAGACAAAGGCAGCTTGGAGCACCGCTGCACCGGTGGTTTGGTTTGCGCGGCGCAGCGCAAGCAAGCTTTGCTGCACTTCGCCGGGCGCCGCGCCATGGACGTGGAAGGCTTGGGAGACAAGCTGGTCGATCAGCTCGTCGACGGTGGACTGGTGCGCACGCTGCCGGAGCTGTACCGGCTCGGTTTCAGCCATTTGGCTCAGCTGGAGCGCATGGGCGAGAAAAGCGCGCAAAAGCTTTTGGAGAAGCTGGAGTCCAGCAAGTCCACCAGCTTGGCGCGCTTTCTATTCAGCCTTGGCATTCGCCATGTGGGCGAGACAACCGCCAAAGACTTGGCGCGGCACTTTGGTCAGATCGACCGATTGATGAGCGCCACCGAAGCGCAGCTGCTCGAAGTGCCAGACGTTGGCCCCGTGGTGGAGCACAGCGTTCACAGCTTCTTTTCCAACTCGCTGAATCGGGAAGCTGTCGAGCAACTGCGGGCGGCCGGTATCCATTGGCCGGAATCCGAAGGGCGTGCAGAGACCGGTCATTTGCCCTTGAACGGCAAAACCTTGGTTCTCACCGGCACCTTTCCCACGCTCGGCCGCGATGAAGCGACTGCATTGATAGAGGCCGCTGGCGGGAAAGTCTCGGGCTCGGTCTCCAAGAAGACCAGTTATGTCGTGGCGGGCGAAGCAGCCGGCAGCAAACTGGACAAGGCCCAGGCCTTGGGCGTGCCTGTGCTGGACGAAGCAGGGCTAAGGGCGCTGCTCGCGGCCGCTTAGCTTTCGGGATCAGCCTTGGATTGGCTCGTCTACAAAACTAAAGTTGATACGCACTGGTGCCATGTCGTTCCCTTGGGACAAGGCCCCAGTCAACACTTATTGATCCGGCACTCAAACACCTTCAAGCCGCGTACTTGACGATGGGGTCTTGGAAGTAGCTCATCACGCGAGCCGGATCGCTCTGAATTCGCTGCATGTGCTCGCTCGCGACGGCTTGCAGCTTGGCCTTCGTGCGCA
>JBKCVH010000131.1:0-3121 GCA_046317675.1 Burkholderiales bacterium | reverse complement strand
TGGCACCTCGATGTCGGCTCATCTCATCCTGGGGCTGTAGCCGGTCCCAAGGGTATGGCTGTTCGCCATTTAAAGAGGTACGTGAGCTGGGTTTAAAACGTCGTGAGACAGTTTGGTCCCTATCTTCCGTGGGCGCTGCAGATTTGAGAAAGCCTGCTCCTAGTACGAGAGGACCGGAGTGGACACACCTCTGGTGTATCGGTTGTCACGCCAGTGGCATTGCCGAGTAGCTATGTGTGGAAGAGATAACCGCTGAAAGCATCTAAGCGGGAAACTCGTTTCAAGATGAGATCTGCCGGGGCCTTGAGCCCCCTAAAGAGTCGTTCAAGACCAGGACGTTGATAGGCTGGGTGTGGAAGACGTGTAAACGTTTAAGCTAACCAGTACTAATTGCTCGTGCGGCTTGACCCTATAACTTTGATCATCCGATCTAGGTTGTTATGCCAAGTGACGCATTCAAATATAAGCTGACAAGACTCTATGAATTCGTTTGTAGGCTAAAAGTGGACCATCGAGTCACCAACACTGGGCCTGCAAACTAACAGTTATGCCTGATGACCATAGCGAAGTGGCACCACTCCTTCCCATCTCGAACAGGACAGTGAAACGCTTCTGCGCCGATGATAGTGCGGATTCCCGTGTGAAAGTAGGTCATCGTCAGGCTCCATCCAGCCACAACGCCCGATCCCGTCGATCGGGCGTTGTGCATTCTTCTTCGTACTTTGTTTGCGAATTGGGTTGACAGGTAGAGGCCATACCCGTTTACTCGATTTCTATTTATAAGAACCTTATCCGCACAGTCTGTTCGGATTGTTCTTCAAACTGAACTGCCCCGGGAATCGGGGAGGCTGTTCGGTTTGCCGCATGACGCAAGTGCCCGGATTATCTGCATGCTTATCTAGCGCACGAACCGAGGTGCTGGGCCCTAACAAAAAATTCCTTTTTCAGGGCTTCCTCAGAATTTCTGAGGGCCAGACGGTTGCATTCCGTCAAGAAAAGCGCTCCCATTACGACTGTTCTGTGCTAAGCCAAGGCGTGAGGTCGTAGAGACGTTGGGCGACCAAGTGGCGAACTTGGCCTCCTGTGTCTTCATCGCGCTGCCAGCGGCCTTGAACGCCCAGCAAATGTGCGTGCAGCAGTTCTTGGCGCTGGCGTTCGCGAAGGGCTTTCCAAACGATCACGTTGGTGTTGCCGCTTTCGTCTTCGAGCGTGACGAAGACCACCCCTTTGGCTGTCACGGGTTGTTGTCGCATGGTGACTAACCCGCATGTGCGCACGCGGGTGCCGTCACTGAGGGCTTGAAGGTCTGCGGCGCGCAGCCAGCGTTGTGCCTCAAGCCGCGGACGCATCAGCGCGAGCGGATGGCGTCGCAGACTCAAGCCGGTGTGTCGGTGGTCCAACACGATGGCTTCAGCTTCGTTGGCCTCGGGCAAACGCAGCAGTTCTTCAGTGGCGAAGGCTCCGGCCAGCAGCGGACTGGTGGTATGCCAAGCGCGGGCTCGCCAGACTTGCTCTCGGCGGTGCCCAGCAAGGCTGGCCAAGGCGTCGGCTGCGGCCAGGGAACTCAGGTCCCGGGCAACGAGGCCAGCACTTTCGGCCATGTCTTCCACGCTGCGCCAAGAAATGCGATGAGCGGGTTGACTTGCCATGCGGCCTGCAATGTCACCGGTAGATGGCTCCACAGCGGAACCTAGAGCGAGCGTGAAATCCAAAGCTGCGCTGGAAGCCGAGCGCCCTCTCGCATGAACTTGGGCCTGACCTTGGAGTTGTGCTCGCGCCATCACCAAGCGTTTGGCAGCCGTTTCGCTCAAACCTTTAACCATGCGAAGACCCAGGCGCACAGCGGGTTGCGCTTGTAGGGCGAAGGACTGCGCTGTGGGTGCGGCATCACGCGGTTCTTGCTCACCACGTGTGCTTGAAGATTGACATGCTGTAGGTGCGTCCGACTCATCAGAAAACTCCAAGGTGCAGTCCCAGTCGCTGTAAGACACATCGATTGGACGTACTTGAACGCCGTGGCGGCAAGCGTCCTGCACCAGTTGTGATGGGGTGTAAAAGCCCAGAGGCTGGGCATTTAGCATGGCTGTCAAAAAGCACGCTGGCTCGTGGCGTTTCAGCCAGCAACTGGCATAGACCAACAGCGCAAAGCTGGCGGCATGACTCTCAGGAAAGCCATACTCCCCAAACCCTTCGATTTGGCTGAAGATTCGCTGCGCAAACTCTTCCGTGTAGCCGCGCTCGACCATGCCGCTCACGATGCGGTCGTAGAAGTGATGCACGCCGCCTTTGCGCTTCCAGGCGGCCATGGAGCGGCGCAGTTGGTCGGCCTCGCCGGCCGTGAAACCTGCTGCCAGCATGGCAACTTGCATCACCTGCTCTTGGAAGATGGGGACGCCCAGGGTGCGCCCCAGCGCTTGGCGCAGGGCTTCGCTGGGGTAAGTCACGGGCTCAAGCTGCCGCCGGCGCTTGAGATAGGGGTGGACCATGCCACCTTGAATGGGGCCGGGCCGCACGATGGCCACTTCAATTACCAAGTCATAAAAGCAGCGTGGGCGCAGGCGGGGGAGCATGGCCATTTGCGCGCGGCTCTCAATCTGAAACACGCCCACGGTGTCGGCAGCGCAAATCATGTCGTAGGTGGGCCCATCGCCATCAGGGATGTCTTGCAGGCGCAGCGGCTGGCCGCGCCACGTGCCCACCAGTTCAAGACAGCGGCGGATGGCACTCAGCATCCCGAGGGCCAGCACGTCGACTTTCAGCAGGCCCATGGCGTCCAGGTCGTCTTGGTCCCACTGAATGATGGAGCGCTCCGGCATGGCAGCGTGCTCCACAGGTACGAGGCGCGTGAGCTTGCCTTGCGTCAGCACAAAGCCTCCCACGTGCTGCGACAAGTGGCGCGGCAGGCCAAGCAATTCGGAAGCCATGTAGAGCCACCGCCGCACCAGTGGGTCCTGTGGGTCGAGGCCTGCATCCAGCAGGCGCTGGGTCGTGTGGTCGTCGTATACGTCGTGGCCATCGAACCAAAAATGCTGGCGGGCGATGGCATCGGCCCAGGTTGGCGGAACGCCCAAGGCGCGTGCAGATTCGCGCAGGGCGCTGCGCGGCTGGTAGTGGATGACGG
>JBKCVH010000130.1:0-4517 GCA_046317675.1 Burkholderiales bacterium | reverse complement strand
CAGTGAAGGTCTCAAGGAGCTCAGCGCCCTCCACAACACGTTGCGTCAACGGCGCGCCGGAAACGAAGCCATGGCGGCGCTGATCGAGAGCTGCGGCGCGCAGCTAGCGCGCCTGCAGCAAAGCAACGCCAGCGCCCACTACAAACTGATGCGCAAGGTGGCTGTGGCATTGCTCATTCGCGACGGCCAAGTGGCCCAGCCCAAGATCGTGAGCGGCCCGTTCGCCAAAGTGGCGCAGTGGATTCAAGAAGTGGCCGTGGGGCCCGTACGCCAAGGCTTGGCACCTATCCGACTGCGCAGCGACATCAGCAACTACGACGCCTACAAGGGCACCAAAGGCAACTTCGGCGACAAAGGCTGGCGCCTGACCGAAGGGGTGGAAGGCGCCATCGTGTTTGACGCGCCAAAGGGCAGTAACCAGAACGCGGAGGTGGTGGCCTGGGTCATGACTCGCATCCAAGCCGGCGAGAAACTGGAGCCTGCGTTAATGGCCAAGCTTGGTTTGCAGCGCATCGACCTAACCCGTCCGCTGCCCCAAGGTGTCACCAATCCGTTCCTAGAAAACTCGCTCAAGCGCTTTGCTAGCCGCACCGATGTACTGCTGGGCGCTGGCGTGCTGTTCTTTCAGTGGAATGCGTTCATGAGCGCGTTGAACGACTTCAAGACCAAGCAAGGCGGGCTGGACAAGGTGGGCGGCGGCGTGGGCATGCTCACGGCCGTGATGTCGGCCACTGCGGGCGGCTTGGAGATGGGCGTGGCGGTTCAGACGCTGCGTGGGGTTTCGGGAACGAAGTTGGTGGGCGTGCAAGTGGTTGCTGCACGGCTGGGGTTTGCGGCGGGGGTGCTTGAGGGCACTTACTTGATCATCAAGGGCCTGACAAAAGTTGAATCACGTGACAAAGACAGTGGCTGGTGGACAGTAGGCTCTGGCGTGGCAGTCATGGCAGCCGGCGTCGCAAGCTACGGTGCAGGCATGGCCGTCGCCGCTGGGTTGTCCGGCGCCACCGCCTCGGCCACCGTGCTGGGCATCACCATGGGCCCAATTGGCTGGGCCTTGCTGGCCATCGCTTTCGTCGGTGCCGTCATTTACTTTTCTTGGCAAGCCTTTGCGACCGATGACGAAAACCTGCTGCCCGTTGAGTACTGGCTGGATGCAGGGGTGTTTGGCAAGCGGAGTTACTTGAGCGGCGAGGTCGGCGCGAAGAGCCCGTTTGCCGACAGCGCCACCAAGACGGTCACACCGTTCACTCGGGTCAATGACGAACTGGCTGCTTTGCAACGCATCACGCTGGTTGCCAGTGCGCGGGTGACCGGTGCGCGCGATAGCGGCGGCACCGCCGTCATCAGCTATTACTCGGTGGCCATTCCCAAGTACGAAGTGGGCACGCGGCTTGAACTGAAGTTCATCGCGCTGTTGGGCGACAAACGCAATGATGGTGGGCGCATCGTCTGTGAGGACGGCAAGCCCCAGCCCACACTGAGCGCCATTTCTCGCAACTTCACCGGTATGCGCGAGGAGCCCAAGATCAAGCTCGATGCAGAGTCGGGGGTGATGCACATTGAGGGTTGGTTTGCCACGCTGCAAGAAGAGCCTGCATCCGAGCGCTTCATTGAATGGGTGGCGGGCAAGGACTACAACCCCAACGCGTTGTACGCCGAGCGCATCGAAATGCAGGTGGAGTACGAACCTAACCGATTGACCATGCCGGGGTTCAAGACGACGGCCAAGGACATCAACTGATGCAAGGCAAGAAAGAATATGCCAAGGCTCAATTGGTCGGGCTCAAGACCCTGCCTGAGGAGAGTGGGCTTTGGGGCGTGTTGCTGCCAAGGCCGGGTGACAAGACCGTGGCGCATGAACCTTTGGCCAGCGATGAGCTGGAGCTTCTGAATACGAAGGTGCTGAGATTCGCGAGCCGTGACGTAGATGGGATGAACCGTGGGTACGGAGTCACATTGGGCACGTTTGCCTTCCTCTTACTGGTGCTTGGCGCTGCACCGAGTTTTTTCAGGCTAGGAGACCAGGAGCTTGACCTCCTGGTGCATCTCGGGCTCGCATTGAGCCTCATCTCGGCGATAGCGTCTGTCTTCGCCACTTGGGCCTACCGCTCCGCACGCGCCCCCATCGCCGACCCCATCGTCCTGGCCCGCAAACTACGCCGCTTCTACTTGTGGACGGGCAAGAAAACCGGCTGGCAGAGTTGGTCGTATGACGATCTTGTGCCGTTCACCCAAATGAACACCATCGTTGGGACAGCTGGAGCATCCACAGTCTTTAGCCTGCGCTTGGCATTGATCGATCCAAAAACCCGGGCTTTCATGCAAGTCATTAGCCCAGCACCCTTGCAGCGCACGCCAGAACAGTGCGGGCAAATCTGGGAGTTCATTCGCCGCTACATGGATCAAGCGCCTGAGTCGCTGCCGCCAGTGCGCCTGCAACCCGACCTGAACGACCCTGCCGCCGACCTCGCGCGCTTTGATCGGCGGTTTGGCGGCTTCATCACCCCAGACCATCGAATCGCGCCGGGCATCCTGGCCCCGCTTTACGTGGGTTTTTGGTCGGTGGTGGACTACTGGCAGATGCGCGCCATGGCCTGGATTCAGCGCACGGCGCCGCGCCCAACTGCGCCGCCCGAGTTGGCTGAGGCATTGCAATGCACAGGTCCGAATCCCTATCGCTTTTCACCACTGACGGCCGACGAAGCCTTGGCTTGGAAGGGCCAGCTGCCCCGCCTGCGCTGGCGCTGGCGCCTGGTGCAGCTGTTTGCCACGGTGTTGTGGGGCGGGTTGTTTCTTTTCATGGCCTGGGGCTTCTTGTCCGGCGCGATGAAGTGAAGCAGCAGTTCCTGTGGCAGATGCCTTGATGGGCTGTAATTCATGAGCGGTGAGGTCGGTGCCAAGAGCCCGTTTGCCGACAGCGTCACCAAGACGGTCACGCCGTTCACTCGGGTCAATGACGAGCTGGCTGGCTTACAGCGCATCACGCTAGTAGCCAGTGCTCGCGTGACCGGAGCCCGCGACAGCGGGGGCACCTCAGTCATCAGCTACTACTCGGTAGCCATTCCCAAGTACGAAGTGGGCACGCGGCTTGAACTGAAGTTCATCGCACTGTTGGGCAACAAACGCAAAGACGGTGGGCGCATCGTCTGCGAGGACGGCAAGCTGCAGCCCACGCTGAGCGCCATCTCGCGCAACTTCACGGGCATGCGCGAAGAACCCAAGATCCAAGTGGACGCCAAAACCGGCGTGATGCGCTTGGAAGGCTGGTTTGCCACCCTGCAGGAAGAGCCCATGACCGAAAAGTTCATCGAATGGGTGGCCGGCAGGAACACGAACCCGAACGCCCTGTATGCCGAGCGCATCGAGATGCAGGTGCTCTATGAGCCCAACCGGCTCACCATGCCAGGTCTCATGACCACCGCCAAGGACATCAACTGATGAAGGGCAGGAAGGAGTACGTCAAGGCACAACTGGTCGGCCTCAAGGTCCTGCCTGAGGAGAGTGGACTCTGGGGAACCCTGCTGCCCAGGCCTGGCGCCAAAGCGGTGGCACACGAACCTTTGGCCAGCGAAGACCTGGAAGCCCTAAACCCGGAGATTTTGCGATTTGCGCATCGTGATGTCGATGGAATGAATCGAGCCTATGGACTCTTCCTGGGTTCCTGCTTGGGGACACTACTTGCAATCGGGATAACGCCGACATTCTTCCGACTTGAAGGCAAAGAGCTTGACCACCTCATACACATTGGTCTGGCGTCTTTGCTACTCCTTTCGTTTGTTTTCGGCTTAGGGCTATGGGCCTATCGTTCCGCCCGTTCTCCAATGGCCGACCCCATCGTCTTGGCCCGCAAGCCTCGCCGTTTTTACCTGTGGGCGGGCAAGAAGACCGGTTGGCAAAGCTGGGCCCACGACGAACTCGTGCCCTTCACACAAACGCACACCATGGTGACAACGGTCGGTGCGTCGACGGGCTTCACGCTGCGTTTGGCTTTGATCGATCCCAAGACACGCGCGTTCATTCAAGTCATCAACCCCGCTCCCATCCAGCGCACCCCTGAAGCTTGCGGCCAGCTTTGGGAGTTCATCCGCCGCTACATGGATCAAGCGCCTGAGTCGCTGCCCCCCGTGCGCCTGCAACCCGACTTCAACGACCCTGCCGCCGACCTGGCGCGCTTCGACAGGCGTTTTGGCGGCTTCATCACACCCGACCACCGAATTGCGCCAGGTATCTTGCCCAAGCTGTTCTTTGGCTTTTGGGCCGTCGTCGATTACTGGCAGATGCGTGCCATGGCCTGGATTCAGCGCACGGCGCCGCGCCCAGCACCCCCACCTGAATTGGCCGAGGCCTTGCAGTGGACGGGCTCCAACCCCTACCGTTTCACTCCTCTAACGGCCGACGAAGCCTTGGCTTGGAAGGGCCAGCTGCCCCGCCTGCGCTGGCGCTGGCGCCTGGTGCAGCTGTTTGCCACGGTGTTGTGGGGCGGGTTGTTTCTTTTCATGGCCTGGGGCTTCTTGTCC
>JBKCVH010000129.1:0-3646 GCA_046317675.1 Burkholderiales bacterium | reverse complement strand
GGCTTGGACCGCGTGCAAGTGACCGAAGCTGGCCCCGGCAACATCGTGCTGATCAACGGCATCGAAGACATCGGCATCGGCGTGACCGTGACCGACCCGGCCAGCCCGGCACCGCTGCCGATGCTGAAGGTGGACGAGCCGACGCTGACCATGAACTTCTGCGTCAACACCAGCCCCTTGGCGGGCCGCGAAGGCAAGTACGTCACCAGCCGTCAGATTTGGGACCGACTGCAAAAAGAACTGCAGCACAACGTCGCCTTGCGCGTTAAAGAAACCGACGAGGACGGCATTTTTGAAGTCTGCGGCCGCGGTGAACTGCACCTGACCATCTTGCTGGAGAACATGCGCCGCGAAGGCTACGAGTTGGCCGTGTCGAAGCCGCGCGTGATGTTCAAGGACATCGACGGCGTGAAGTCGGAGCCGATGGAGCTGGTGACTGCTGACGTCGAAGAGACCCACCAGGGCGGCGTGATGCAGGCCCTGGGCTTGCGCAAGGGCGAGATGCTGAACATGGAGCCGGACGGCCATGGCCGCGTGCGCCTTGAGTACCGCATCCCGGCCCGTGGCCTGATCGGTTTCTCCAACGAGTTCATGAACTTGACCCGTGGTTCGGGCCTTATCTCATCGATCTTCGACGGCTATGAAGCCCACAAGGGCGACATCGGTGGCCGCAAGAACGGCGTGCTGATCTCGATGGACGACGGTGAAATCTTCACCTACGCCCTGGGCAAACTGGACGACCGCGGCCGCATGTTCGTGAAGCCGAACGACCCGGTGTACGAGGGCATGATCGTGGGCATCCACAACCGCGACAACGACCTCGTGGTGAATGCCACCCGCACCAAGCAGCTGACCAACTTCCGCGTCTCGGGCAAGGAAGACGCCATCAAGGTCACGCCTCCGATCGACTTGACTTTGGAGTACGGTGTCGACTTCATCGACGACGACGAACTGGTCGAGATCACGCCCAAGAGCGTGCGACTGCGCAAGCGCTACCTCGCCGAGCATGAGCGCAAGCGCATGTCCCGTGAAAGCGCTGGAAGCTGATCGAAGCCTCGCATGAGCCACCGGCGCGCGTTGGCTCTGATGGTGCTGGTGACTCTGCTGTGGAGCACGGCAGGAGTGGTCAGCCGACAGCTGGAAAGTGCGCGCTCGTTTGAAGTGACCTTCTGGCGCAGCGCGTTCACTTTCCTGGCTTTGGTGCTTTGGTGGGGCTTGCGCGAGGGCAGGGCGGGACTTGCTCCCTTGTTGCGCCCAACGTGCCTGTTGTGGGCCAGCGCCGTGTGCTGGGCGCTGATGTTCACTGCCTTTATGTTGGCCTTGACGATGTCAACCGTAGCGAACGTCCTGGTTGTGATGTCGCTGGCCCCCTTGTTCACGGCCCTGCTGTCTTGGCTTCTGTTGGGGCAGCGGCTTTCCCTGGTATCGCTGGCTAGCGTCGTGATGGCTGGAGCAGGGGTCGCCTGGATGTTCACCGGTGATGCCCTTAACTTCAGTTGGGGACCGGTCATTGCGTTGATCGTGCCTGTTGCGGCGGCATTGAATTGGGTCTTGCTGCAATCCCAGACCCAAACTGCCCCAGTGAACAAGCCCGACCTCACTCATGCTGTGGCGCTGGGTGCGCTACTGTCGGCCGTAGCTGCACTTCCGTTTGCCTTGCCATTCCACGCTTCAGGTTCAGACTTGGCCTGGCTGGCCTTGTTGGGCACAACGCAGTTGGCGTTGCCTTGTGTGTTGTTGGTATCTCTGACACGCCATCTCAGTGCAACTGAAATCTCCCTGCTGGCATTGCTGGAACTGATCTTTGGGATCGTCTGGGTTTGGTGGTTGGCTGGTGAGGTTCCCAGTACCCGCACGCTCGGCGGCGGTGCCATGGTGCTCGTGGCCTTGATACTGAACGAGATCCGAAAGCCTTTGCCCTCAATACGTGTATGAAGACTCCCTTGATTCCCCCCTTGGTCAGCCAAGGACAGGTACTGGCCGAAGTGAATGGCTGTTTGGGTTTGATCACCCTGAATCGGCCTCATGCACTCAATGCTTTGTCGTTGGCTATGGTTCGCGACATTGGCAGCCTATTGCGCCACTGGTTAGATCATGCGGCAGTTCAAGCCGTCGTGATTGATGGTGCCCAGCGCGAAGGCAAAGCGCCCGCTTTTTGCGCCGGTGGCGACATTCGTTTTTTCCATCAAGCCGCTATGGCAGGTGATCCTGCTCTCAGTGATTTTTTCATTCAGGAATACGCACTCAATCACCTCATTCATAACTACCCCAAGCCCTATATCGCTCTCATGGATGGCATCTGCATGGGCGGCGGAATGGGCATTAGCCAAGGGGCCAAGCTTCGTGTGGTCAATGAGAACTCCAAGCTTGGCATGCCAGAAACTCGAATTGGCTTCTTTCCCGACGTTGGCGGAGGCTACTTTCTGGGGCAGTGCCCCGGCTCTACGGGTGAATGGCTCGCATTGACGGGACAGACCTTGTTGGCTGGCGATGCCATCTCATTGGGATTGGCCGACGTTTTTGTCCCGTCTCCAGCTTGGCATGGCGTTCTCAAAGCCTTACGTGAAACGCCGCAGCCCAGTGCGGAACATGTCGTAGCGACCGTCATGGAATGCGTGGAACTCGCGCCTGAGGTGGAGCAACTGCACGAGAGGGATCGAATTGACCACTGCTTTGGGCAAGCGAATTTGAACGCGGTGGTGTCTGCTTTGAAGTCTGATGGGAGCAGCTGGGCCACACACACACTGAATCAGCTTGCTGGCAACAGCCCAACGGCGATGGAGTTGAGCTTGCGTTTGGTTCGCCTTGGTCGGAAGTTGAGTCTCGCTGACGAACTTCGCTTGGAGCTGAACTTGGTTCATCGCTGCTTCGAGAGTGCGAGCTCCGGTCGACACTCTGAGACGCTGGAGGGTATTCGCGCTTTGGCGATCGACAAAGACCACTTACCAGTCTGGCAACCCGCTGGAGTGGAAGAGATTGGCCCTGAAGTCGTTGAACACTTCTTCAGCCAGGTCTGGACGCCTGAAGCGCATCCGCTTCGAAGTCTTCGTTGATCCCTCGGGTTACCGTCCCTCTCTGGGCTGCTTGCCCAGGCGGTGATCGGCCGGGAGGCTTGGGCCTCGATTACGCTCTTCGAGATGAACAGGCAACAAAAAACCCGCCGAAGCGGGTTTCTTTGCATCTTCTGATTTCTCCATTCTGTTGGAAAAATCAGTCGCGGTTTACTTGCGGGTGGCGCGACGACCAGCGACGCCTGCACCCAGCAAAGCAATGCCGGCCAAAGCCAAGGACATTGGCTCAGGGACTGGATTGTTGAAGTCGGTACCGCCGTCAGTCACGATGTACAGCGACTGTCCGGGGATGTTGCGGGTCACGCCCAGGCTGGTGTTCGTGAAACTTGCAAACGCCAGGGGGAAGAATGGGTTTGGAGCGGTAAAGAAGCTCGAACCTTGTGGGGTCAGACCGAACAACATGACCGGGTTGAAGGAGGTGCCGCCCAAGGAGTTGATGTCAGCCACGCCAGCCAGCAACATCCCGCCGCCCAGCAACTGGGTGTCACCGGAGTGAGCCGTCGTGGGGTTGGTTCCAAGATTGCCAGCATTGAAGACCGTGTTCGCACCGCCCAACGACTCACCGTAGAAGTTGA
>JBKCVH010000128.1:0-8739 GCA_046317675.1 Burkholderiales bacterium | reverse complement strand
GCATCTTTGACAGCGACGAGCCCCTGGAGCCCAACGAACTGGCGCACTTCTTCCGCTTCGAGCAACTGCGCTTCGGCCGCTACTACCAAGCCAAAGACACCCCCCGCTCCGGCCCCACCGGCCCCATGCTCCCCGTGGACTGGACGGCGGTGCACCCCATGCGCATCGACCCCAAAGCCGCCAGCTACCGCGACCAGCCCGAAGTTCACGCGGCGCTCACCGCCTTCAACCAAAGCTACACCAGCCTGCTGCGCCTGATGCATCAAGCCTTCAACGGCCAGCCCGCCTTGCTGTTCAACGCTGTCCCGGCCATGTACACCCTGAAGTACCAAGCCATCGCACTCATGAAAGTGCCAAGCGCCCCGGGCAGCACGGAAGCTGTCGGCCCGAGCTTCGAATACCAAGAGTGAGCGGGACGTGCGACGAGCACAACGCGAGCCACTGTCTTCTTGGCGAGTTGCACCGACCATTCAGTTCGAGGGCGCGGGAGACCGCACCTGCTGCATCTCAGCCTCGTAAGAAGTAAAGCCTCTGCGCTGCATGCGGCACATGCGCCCAAGTCATCCAAAGAAACAAGGGCCTGACCGAAGCCAAGCCCTTGTTAAATAAACGACTTTTGGTGGTGGAGAGGAGGAGGATCGAACTCCCGACCTTCGCATTGCGAACGCGACGCTCTCCCAGCTGAGCTACCCCCCCACTGCAGTTAAAAACTCTAGCACGCTGGTTCTCGAGTTTGAAACTCACAGGCTTCGACAAGAGACGGGGTGTGTCACCTTCACCCGCAGCCCGTGGTGCACTCAGCCCTTTCGCAGCTGAGCCATCAACCCTCGCGCCTCCTTGCGTCGGCCTTCGTCAGCCAGCTGGCGGCCGGGGCGAGGGGGAGCTTGCAGCACCTTCTCCAAGAAGGGCATGGCAGCGGCCGGCTGTTTGGTTTCCACCAGGT
Source organism: Burkholderiales bacterium (assembly GCA_046317675.1). GTDB lineage: Bacteria > Pseudomonadota > Gammaproteobacteria > Burkholderiales > Burkholderiaceae_C > Inhella. The sequence continues at coordinate 7,796 of JBKCVH010000128.1, read as the reverse complement.
ACTCGGCGAAGAAGTAGTTGGCATCGATACCTTGCGGATTCACGGTCAGGGCCTGCTGAAGCAGTTCACGCGCCTTGCCCTTGTCGCCAAAGCCGATCGGCCAGCCGGGCACTTTGTAATAGAGCACGCCCAGGCTGTTCAGGGCCGAGCCGTCGAGGGCGTTGGGGTCGAGGGCGATTGCCTTTTCGTACAGGCTCTTGGCCTGCTTGACGAGGCCGAGCGCGCCCAGGCCGCCCTTTTCGCCGGCCCAGCTGGACAGCACGATGCCCTCCCAGATCAGTGGCTCGGCGCGGCCGGGGACCTGCTCGCTGGCCTGGTGGGCCTTGGCGGCCAACTGCTCGAAGCGCGCCTCGCGGTCCTTGGCTGGCGCCTGGTAGCGGATCTGCTCCCAGGACTGCTGCAGGCCGGCGACCGCGTCGTCAACCGGCGCGGCCCAGGCCGGCGCGGCAATCAGCAGGGCGAGGGTGAGGGGGATCAGGCTTTTCATGCGGAGGCTCCAGGGGCGGTGTGGGGGGTGGGCAGCGCGTTCAGGCTGCGGCGGTGCTTGGTGAAGCTGCCGTCGAGCAGCGGACCGAGCACGGGATTCAGGCGCACGGCCAGGCGCTCGGGGAAGCCGATGAACCGCTCGGCTGCCTCGCTCTCGATCAGCGCGGCCAGCGCGTCGGCCACGAGCGCCGGTTCGTCGCAGGCGGTGCCGGTCGCTGTGTTGTAGGCCTCGACGGCCGCATCGTTGAAGGCGGTGCGGGTGGCGCGCGGCGCCAGCAGCTGCACGCGCACCGGCCCGTCGCCCAGCTCGCGGCGCAGCGCCTCGGCAAAGCCGTGCAGGCCGGCCTTGGCCGCGCCATAGGCGCTGAAGCCGGGCAGGCCGATGCGACCGAGCGCCGAGCCCACAAAAACCAGCTGCGCGCGGGCCTGCAGCTGCAGCTGTGGCAGCAGGGCCTGGGTCAGCAACATGGGCACCAGCAGATTGAGCTCCAGCTGGCGCTGCAGGGCCGCCGGGTCCAGGTCTTGCAGGCGGCCAAAGCCCGGTAGGCCGGCGGCTTGCACGACCACATTCGGTCGCCAACGCGCGGCGGCGGTAACCACAGCGGCGCGGCCCTCGGCACTGAGCAGATCGGCCTGCACCCAGGGCTGCTCGGCGTGTTGTGCGGCATGTTGTGCGGCATGTGGCGCTGCGCCGCGGCCCACGCCCATCACCGCCGCACCGCCGGCGCGCAGGCTGGCGGCCATGGCCTCGCCAATGCCGCCGCTGGCTCCGGTCAGCAACACCCTCGCGGCTTCGAGCTTCATGCGGCCTCCTTCAAGGCGACGGGCAGCGGCAGCTCGCGGAACACATCGCCGTAGAGCCGGTAGAACATGCGCGCCGCGTGCACGATGGCCGCTTGGTCGGCCGGGTCGGTGATGGCGTCCATCAGCAGCGCGAAGTGGGCGACGTGCTCTTGATCCAGGGTGCCGTGCGAGCGCAGGTAGCTGAAGGCGCTGTCCGGCAGGCCCAAGGGTTTCTGGATGGCGTCGGCGGCGTTCAGCGCCAGCGCAACGCTGCTGCCCTCCAGCACATGGACCATGCCGAAGAAGCTCAGCGGGTTGCCGCGGGCGATGCTGTCGTAGGCATAAGCCACCATCAGCTCGGTGGCGGCAGACGGGCGGCCGTGGCGCACCGCCTCGGCGTCCACGCCGCAGGCGGCGATGTCGTCAAGGATCCACTCGTCGTGACCGGCCTCCTCCTCGATGTACTCGCTCAAAGGCTCGTGCAGCCAGGCGTGCTGTGCCGGCAGTGCGGCGCGGCAGGCGCCGAGCAGCGGCACCGTGTGGCGCACATGGTGGTAGGCCTCGGTCAGGAAGGCCAGGTAGCTGGGCAGCGAGACCTCGCCGCGCTGCAGCACGCCCTGGATGATGGGGATGCGCAGAAAGGCGTTGCGGGCCTCGGTGGTGTCGGCGATCAGGCGGGCATGGAAGCTCATGTGGGCAAATCCTCAGGTTGAAAAAGGGCCTCGCGATGCAGCGCGAGGATGGCGTCGCGGCGCGGCCGGCCGTTGGGCGTGGCCATGCCGTTGGCGGCGTCGAAAGGGGCACTGGCCCGCTGCCAGCGCAGCACACGGGCGTAGTCCGGCAGGCCGGCGTTGGCGGCGTCAATGGCCGCCTGCAGCGCGGCATCAAGCTCGACATCCTGCAGCTCGGCCTGCGTGGGCCACAGCACGGCGGCCAGCGCGGCCTGCCCGTCGCCCAGCACCACCGCCTGGGCGATGGCCGGCTGGCTGCGCAGCGCGGTCTCCACCCACTCGGGCGAGACGTTGCGGCCATAGGCGGTGATCAACAGGTTCTTCTTGCGGCCCTGCAGGTGCAGATAGCCATCGGCGTCCAAATGGCCAAGGTCGCCCGTCGGCCACCAGTCGCCGGCCCGGGGCGGCTCGCCCAAGTAGGCGGTGAAAAGAGGGCCGCCAATCAGCACCTCGCCATCGGCGGCAATGCGCAGCCGGGCGTGCGGTAGTGCGCGGCCCGCGCTACCCGGGCGCTGCGCGCCGGGCAAGTTGAGCGTCTGCACCGAGGCGCCTTCGGTGAGCCCGTAGCCCTCGGCGACCGGCAGGCCCAGGCGCAGCGCCGCCTCGACCAAAGGCACCCCGACGGCCGCGCCACCGACCGCCACCAGCTTCAGGCTGGGCGGTGCGCTCAAGCGCTCACGCATCAGATAGGCAACCCACGCGCGCAGCATTTGTGGCAGCAAGATCAAGCTGTGGGGTGCCTGCGCGCGCACCACGCTGTCGAAGCGCGCTGCGTCGAACTGCGAGGCGCCTTTCAGGCCCAGCTCGGTCAGCGGCAGCGCGACCACGGTGGCGCCTTGCCGCCGCGCGGCGGCCAGGCCGGCCAGGTTCTCCAGCAGCACCGCATAGGGCAAGGCCGACAGATGGCGGCTGATGCCCAGCGGCGCGAGCGCGGCGACCACGCCATCGCGCACCGCATCCATGGCCACCCCGGACAGGCAGACGCCCTTGGGCTCGCCCGTGCTGCCCGAGGTGAAGCTGAGGGTCTGCGTGCCAGGCGGCAGCGCCACCGGCGCGTGCGGCAATGGCAGGGCAGCGAGCGGCTCGCCGCCCAGGGTCCAGGCCTCGGCGGGCAGGCCAGCGGCAGCCGCCAAGGGCATCAACAGCAGCTCGGCGCCGGCGGCCTGCAGCGCATGTTGGCGCTGCGCGGGGGTGAAGAACATCGGCAGCGGCAGGTGCACTGCACCGGCGTCGCGCAGCGCCTCGTCGAGCAGCGCGAAGGCGGCGCCGTTGTCCAGCAAGCTGGCCACCACGCGGCGGCCTTGCAACCATGCGGCGGCTCGCGCGCGCTCTGCGGCCCAGTCCTCGGCCGACCAGGCGCCGCTCGGGGTCTCGAAAACGGGCAGGCTCATGCGCTCACTCCCCGGCGGCGGGCCAGCACCTGCAGCGCTGCCTCTAGCGAGCCGGCCAGCACCACCGGGTAATGCTCGTAGTAGCTGCCCCAATCTGCAGCGGCATCGCCCAGGCGCTGGGGGTCGGCCACACCCAGGGCCAGCGGCGCCACGCCCAAGCGCAGGAACAGCAGGCGCAGCTCCTCGGTCAAGGTGCTGACCACCCACCGGTAGCCCTGCGCAGCCAGCACGGGGCCGAGCAGCAAGATCAGGCGGCGACCCTCACCGGCCTTCCGTGCCACCAAGTGGCCGACCTCGACGATGCCGCTGCGCGGCAGCGGCGCGGCACCCAGCAGCCGTTCGACCGGCGCGTCCAGGTAGCGCTCAAGGAACAGCGGGTCATCGGCGGCCGCCCGGAAGCCCGCAGCGGCGACCGGACCGTGCTCGCCGTAGAGGGCCACCAGCATCGGCGCAAAGGTGCGCAGTTTGGCGCCGTAGCGCTCGGCGTAGACGCCGCCAATGAAGGCCTCGACCTCCGCGCGGCGTGGGTCCTGCCTATCGATCAGCTGCACGCTGGCAGCCGCGGGAGAGGGAGAAAAAGCTAGCACGAACAACACTCCTTGCACGCCATTGGGGCGGCTCGGGGGTGATGTTGTGGCGGCTGACTGAAGGGAAGCTGAAGCCTCTGTTGAAGCTCAGCGGGCTTTATCCGGCTGAAAGAAATGGAAGCTTGCGACGAGTTGCAGAGGATGCGCCGTCGATCGTAGGGCGCCACAGTAAATTCGCTCGCGCCACAGTTCTACGAATGGCTGACGCTAGCTTTTTGCGACTGGCCCACCAGCCTTTGACACAGTTGCGCCCTCACGTTGCAGAAGGAGCCTGCTCCTGAGGTTCGTCGTGACCCCAAAGTCGTCGATGTCGATCCCAAGGAGTTGCTCGATCTAGGGTCGTGGGCGACCGCCTTGCAGCGGAAGGAGCCGGTCGGAGTCAGCGGGCGTACTCACGGTATCGGCCATCAAGCCGACACTCGGTTTAGCCAACAGCGCTGGCCCGAGCGGCAGCTATGCGAAGTACAGCTGACCTTGGGTTGCGACTGGGCGGTTTCGCTGCTCCGACTACTGCTCACCGCCGCGCGAAATGGCGTTGCCGAACCAAAGCCCAAGTACGACGCCAGGGATGGCGATCGCTGCCTCAGCGATTGGAGTCATCCGCAATCGCGTGTCGAGCGCGAGAATCGTAGTGGAAGCCGTCACCCATCCGGTAGAGAGATCTGAATCAGAAGCGTCGCTGGTCCGAATGCCAGGGTTGGCCTTTGCCGGAGTTTGTTTCGTAGGGCGGCTGCGGCTTCGGGCGACAAGGCACTGTTGGATCGGTCGCGCCTGCTGCTCCTTGCGCTGCTGTATTACGCCCTCGTCGGGCTTATTCATCGGTACCCAGTTCAAGCTCTTCCCGGCTGGCGGCGTCCAGACATCTCGGTACTCATCGCTTCGAATTCAGCTGAAAGCATCTCTTTGCGGGCTGCAGGGTAGGCGTCGGCCTCTTCCCTTGCAATATGGGATCGGTACAGGTCAACGAAGGATTGCCACCCTGAGCAGCTCGGACGCGCCGCGTGGTCTCGCAACGCCAACAACTCCGGGCGGATTGCAAGGTAGGCCGCTTGCATTTGGCGATGCTCCTCTGCCAATTGGTTAGCCAACGGCGCTTGACCAAGTGCGCGCAATCGGGGCAAGACGTGCCGTTCCTCGTCTTCGTGATGGTGCGGCGCCGCGAGGTCAAAGTAGCGAATCACGTCTCGGGCTGCGTCGCGCGCCTGCTCGTCTGCGCCGTGGCTGACCAAGTGCTCGGCGAGACGCAGTAACAAACCAAGGCTGCGTTCCACCCGCTCGTGACAGGCCTCCAACATCTCGAAGGGTTGGTCAAAGCCCACTGCAGGACTGCTATTCAAGGTGTTCATGGAACGACTCGGCTCAGTTGACTCGGTTGGCCGCACGTGCGCACTCCGATGGAGTAGCGACCTGGCGAATGGAAACAGCATGCCCGAGCGCGTCGAGCTGCGGCGGATCATCGGCAGCGCACTTGATGCGCGTCAAGCTGTCGTACCTCGTACTTAAACCAGATCAAGGAGAGTAAGTAAGAGGCGCACCAGCATGCAGACATGTCGCTCACCACCACGCCCAGTTGCTGCGCCGGCCTTCAGCCCACCCTTTTGCGAGGTTGGCAGCAAGGGTTCCCGCTGCACTCGTCGCCCTTCCGGCAGATGGCCGATCAATGTGGGGCCACGCCGCTTGAGCTGCTTCGCAAATGCGTTCAGCTGCAAGACAGCGGCGCATTGGCTCCCATCCGGCCCCGTTGGGGGAAAGCGCTTCGATGCGAACGATGGCGCTTGGGCTTCGATGCCGGACAACAGGCAACGTCTTGGAGCGAGGCGCTATCCCGGCTACCGGGTTGCGTTCGCATTGAGCACGTTGAGGGTCAGGGAACATGGCTGTGGGCCGAGATCGAGGCTCGCGACGAGGTGCAGTGGCAACAACAGCTGGCGCGGTTGCCGGCCCCACCGGATGCCCAACTTTGCATGCCCAGCGCTGGCGCATCGAAGCTTGGCGCCGGCAACGACTTGACCCTTGCGGCCCATCTGGAGGGCGGCCTCGAGCTGTGCATCAATCCCTTTTCTCGCTGCGCAAAGGTTCTAAAACGGACTGAGCGCCAGATTTTGAGCACCCTGTACGCTTGGCGGCACAGCGGGTTGCTGGAAGCATTGACTTTGGCGCCACCGCCGGCCCAACAATCCCAGTCTGGCGTGTTGGCGCACTGGCGTGAGGTGGATCTTTCAACGATTTCCATGGCGCGCCTGCAAGCCTTGTCGGGGCTGGACAGGCTGGTGGTGGCGAGCGTCAACACCCACTGGCCTTGGCGCCTGAGCATTCTGATGCTCGGCATGTCTGCCCTGGCCGAGCAACAGCTGACCCAACGTTTGAGGTCGATTGGCCTTCATCAGCCACCTGACGTTTGCGACCGGGTCAAAGTCGAGCTGCCTCGGAATGCGGCCTTGCTGTTCACCGCTTAGGGTCCGGAGTAGGCGGCTAAGCGCTCGACCGCCCGGATCAGGATGCGTCGGCCGTCCACTGCAATCAGCCCGGCTTCTTCTAGTTCACGAAGAACGCGCGAGAAGTACTCGGGCGTCAAGGACAGGCGCGAGGCAAGCGTGCCTTTGCTCACCGGAAGCTCGACGCTGCATTCGCCGGCCTGACCATCCGCATCACGAAGTAGGTAGCCGATCACGCGCTGCACGCCCGACTGCAGTGCATACGCCTGAACGTCGCCCACCAAACCATGCAGGCGGCGACTCAGTCCCGCCAGCATTCGCAAGGCCAGACGCTGGTCGATTGCCATCGCCTCCAGCACAGCCAAGCGCGGCAGCACAAGCAATTGGGTGTCACCGAGGGCCTGCGCGTTCACAGGGCTGGGCCGGCCGAGGAACATCAAGGCCTCGGCAAAGCTCTGGCCCGCAGCGATGAGCTCAATCACCTTCTCGTTGCCGTTGGCAGCCAGAACAAACAGCTTGACCGGGTGGCCCAGGTTCACGAAGAAGGCGTCACACGGATCACCCGCACGCAACGCCAGCGCGCCTCGTTCCAGCGGACGAAGGCTCGTGGCTGCCGCCAAGCGCCGCAGCGACTCGGTGTCAATCTCGCTGAACAGCGGCAGACGCTGCAGCCATTGTTCGGCGACGGTGAGCGTCATGGTGTTCAGCCTGGTCTTCCGTCGATACGCGGACGGCCGAGCCAGCCGCCGTAGCGCCAAGCCCAGAAGCCCGTAACGAAGGCCCACACCCCTGCGGCCGGCAACAGTCCTGCAACTCCGAGCGCAGCCGCCACGCGCAGAAGCACGCCCAGCTGAAGTAGCCCGTACAGACCCCAAGCCCAGCGATCAACCGCCAACGGCCTGCCGCTGTGCCCGGCGGCCACGCGGGTGGCCATCGCAACCAAAGTGCAGCCGAGGTAGCCGAGCGTCAAAGCGTGCAGGGGCGCGGCACCCAGCCCGCTGTGGCCCAGGGCTTGTGCGCCTTGCGAGCCCGCTTGCAGCGCCAAGGCCAAGCCCAGCCACACGAAGCCGCCATGAAGCATGGCCAACAAGCGTAGCGACTCACCCTTCAGGCTGCGCACCAAGCCCCAGCGCAACGCCAGGGCCAACAGCGCCAGCGCCGCCACGGCCAGCGGAGGTGCCAGCAGCGCAGGGGGCAGCCAGCCCATTTCTGCCACCCCGCCCAACAGAAGGCCGCCCAACCTGGGCAGGAGCAGGGCATTGGGCTTCCAAGCCTCAAGCTTGGGCAGCGCCGCCGCACTGAAGAAGGGCACCATGCGGTGCGAAACAAGGGCAAACACCGGCGCCACGAAACCCCACAGCGCGAGCTGTGTGGCGGCGCGCA
>JBKCVH010000127.1:0-55297 GCA_046317675.1 Burkholderiales bacterium | reverse complement strand
CCTTTGAGCTTGTCGGCGTACCACTCGCTCCAGGCTTGGTCGCTGAAGGCTTGCCCTTCCACGGCCACGACTTGCTGGATGGGGAGTTGGTACTTCAGCGCAAAAGCGAAATCGCGCTCGTCATGCGCTGGCACGCCCATCCCCATCATCCATTGCGACGACTGCGGCCCGGTGCCCGTGCCCGAGAAGGACCTTCCGGTCGTGTTGCCCGATGACTGCATTCCCGATGGCAGTGGCAACCCGCTCAACAAGCGTGCCGACTTCTTGCATGTGGACTGCCCGAAGTGCGGCAAGCCCGCGCGGCGCGAGACCGACACGATGGACACCTTCGTCGATTCGTCTTGGTACTTCCTGCGCTACTGCGACCCCAAGAACCCGGACGCCATGGTGGCCGAAGGCGCCAAGTACTGGATGCAGCAGGGCGGCATGGACCAGTACATCGGTGGCATTGAACACGCCATCTTGCACCTGCTCTACGCGCGCTTCTGGACCAAGGTGATGCGCGACTTGAAGCTCATCGACGCCAGCGAACCCTTCAAAAAGCTCCTGACCCAAGGCATGGTGCTCAAGGGCGCCTTCTTCCACAAGCCCGAGGGCGGCGGCAAGGACTACTACTGGGACCATGAGCTCGATGTCATCACCAACGAGCAAGGCCAAGTCATCGGCGGCAAGCTGAAGTCGGACGGCACGCCGCTGGAGTACGAGATGACGACGATGTCGAAGTCGAAGAACAACGGCGTCGACCCGCAGGCTTTGATCGACCAGTACGGCGCAGACACGGCGCGGCTCTTCGTGATGTTCGCCAGCCCCCCAGAGCAAACGCTGGAGTGGAACGATGCGGGCGTGGACGGGGCGCACCGGTTCTTGCGGCGCGTCTGGAACTTCTCCCAGCGGCAAGGCGACGCCCTGCGCGCTGCGGGCGCTGACTTCAGCAGCCTCTCTTCGGAGGCCAAGGCGCTGCGCCGCGAAGTGCATTTGGTGCTGAAGCAGATCAGCCATGACTACGAGCGCTTGCAGTTCAACACCGTGGTTTCGGGTGGCATGAAGCTGCTGAATGCGCTGGACGGGTTCAAGCTCACCCACGAGGCCGATGCTGCCGCCCTGCGCGAAGGCGCCTCGGTGTTGGTGCGCGTGCTGTACCCGGCCTGCCCTCACCTCGGTCATGTGCTGTGGGAAGACCTCGGCTTTGCCGCGCACCTGGGCGGCTTGCTCGATGCGCCCTGGCCCGAAGTCGATGAAGCGGCCTTGGTGCAAGACGAGGTGGAGTTGATGCTCCAGATCGGCGGCAAGTTGCGCGGTTCCATCAAGGTCGCAGCAGGAGCCGACAAGGCCGCCATCGAGGCGGCGGCGCTGGCTTCTCCGGCCTTCGCCCAGTTTGGGGGCGGTGCTGCGCCCAAGAAAATCGTGGTGGTGCCGGGCCGTTTGGTGAACTTGGTCGTTTGATGCAGCGCCGTGCTCTTTTGCTCTTTGTGCCGCTGGCCTTGCCCCTGGCGGGCTGCGGCTTCCAATTGCGCGGCGCGCCCAGCTTTGCCTTTGAACGCCTAGCGCTCACCGGCTTTGCGCCGCGCTCGCCCGTGCGCGAGGCGCTGGAGCGGCAGATTGCGCAGCTGCCCCTCAAGCTGGTCTCTGTGGCGCAAGCACAGGTGGTGCTGGAAGTGCTGCGCGAGAAGCAGTTCCGCGTGGCCGTGGCCAGCACACCGGCCGCCCTGGTGCGCGAGTGGCAACTCACGCTGGAGTTGGACTACCGCTTGACCACGGCCGGTGAAGAAGTGCTGCTGCCCAGCACCCAATTGCGGCTCAGCCGAGACCTCAGCACCACCGAGGCTCGGGCGCTGGCCAAGGAGCAAGAAGAGGACCTGCTCAACCGGGCCATGCGGCAAGAAGCGGTGGGCCTGTTGTTGCGCCGCCTCTCTGCGGTGCGGCCGCGGTAGTTCGGTCATGAACTTGCGCCTTGACGACTTGCCGGCGCACTTGGCCAAGGGCTTGCGCTCCTGCTACCTCGTGCATGGCGACGAAACCCTGCTGGCCAACGAGGCGCTCGACGCGATTCGCGCCCGGGCTCGCACCGAGGGCTTCACCGAGCGTCAGGTTTTCACTGTGGCCGGGAGTCACTTTGACTGGAGCGCCGTGGCGGCGCAGTCGGCCTCGCTGTCCTTGTTTGCGGACAAGCAAATCGTGGAGCTGCGCATTCCCAGTGGCAAACCGGGCAAAGACGGCAGTGAAGCCCTGCAGGCCTTGGCGCGCCAACTCAGCCCCGAGCTTTTGCTGCTGGTGAGCTTGCCGAAACTGGACAAAACGCAGTTGTCCTCCGCTTGGTTTCTGGCGCTGGATGGCGCCGGTGTGAGCCTCGCGGCGCCGCTCATTGAGCGCCGTGCACTGCCGCTTTGGTTGTCCAAGCGGGCGCACCAACTCGGCCTCAAGTTGGCGGCGGGTGCTGCGGGCGAACAGGCGCTGGCGCACTTGGCCGAGCGCGTGGAAGGCAACTTGTTGGCCGCGCAGCAGGAGCTGGAAAAGCTTGCGCTGTTGCAGGGCGACAAGCCGCTGGATGTCGATGCCATCGAAGCTGCGGTGACCGATGTTTCTCGGTTTGAGGCGGCGCAGTTGGGCGAGGCGCTTTGGGGTGGCCAACTTGGCCGCTGCCTGCGCCTGCTGGATGCCCTTGAGGCCGAGGGCGAGGCCGTGGTGCGCTTGCATTGGCTCTTGGCCGATGACGTGCGCGCCCTGCGCCGCGCGGTGCAGGGTGTGGCCGCCGGAAAGCCAATACCCCTGGCGCTGCGCGAAGTGCGGGTTTGGGGTCCCAAGGAGCGTTGGTTCGAGAGGCTCTTGCCCAACCTGCGACCGGCGCAGTTGGATGCGCTCTTGATCTCGGTGCAGCAACTGGAGGGCATTTGCAAAGGACTGCGTGAGCCGGGCTGGCCGACGGAGCCTTGGGCGGCCATGCGCCACTGGATATTGCTCGCTGCTGGAACCTTACAGGGGCGTTCCCTGTCTCTCGCGGGCTGATCGACGCGCTATCGTCGCTCCCTGCTTTGGGGAGCTTCATGCGCGCACTGATGGTTTCGCTACTGGCTGCACACGGGTGGGTGTGGGCTGCGCCGCTGCAGATCACCGTGACCGATGCCCAGGGGCGCGCTGTGCCCAATGTCGTCATCGCGCTGGAACAAGCCGGCCTGCCGCGCCTTGCCAAGCCCGGAACACTGGCGCAGATTGCTCAGCGCAACCGCCAGTTTGACCCTCGGCTGCTCGTGATCCAAACGGGTACGGCGGTGAATTTTCCGAACGAAGACAAGGTGCGTCACCACGTCTACTCCTACTCGCCCGCCAAGACCTTCGAGCTCAAGCTCTACCTGGGGCAACCGGCCGAACCGGTGCTTTTTGACAAGTCGGGCGTGGTGCCACTGGGCTGCAACATCCATGACCCGATGAGCGCCACAGTGGTCGTGGTGGACACGCCGGTGTATGGAGTGACGGATGCAAAGGGAGAGCTGAGGCTGGAGCGCGACCCGGCTGCGGGCCGCCTTCGGGCCTGGCACGCCGGCCTGAGTAAACCAGAACTCCTCAGCGAGGCCTTGCCGCCGGGCACGAGCAGCTTCCGCTGGGTGCTGCCTTGATGCACCTTCCCGCTTTTCTCAACCCGCGGCGCTTGCAAGGCCGCATCGTGGGCCTCTTCCTGCTTTTGCTGCTCTTGGTGCAGTTGGCCAGCCTGGGCTTGGTGCAGCAGGCGGTGCAGCGGCGGGCTGAGAAGAGCATTGACCTGAACCTGCGCAAGTCGGAGGACCGCTTGCGGCGTGAGTTGGCACGCCATCTAGAGGCGGAGTATGCGAAGGCCATGGTGTTGACGAGCGACTACGGCTTTCGGGAGGCGCTCGGGCAGTTGCATGTGGATGCTGCCGGGCGCGACACCTTGCTGGATGCGCTGGACAACCACGCCAAGCGAATCGGCGCGCGCATGGCGGCTTACGTTGATCTTGAAGGCCGTTTGGTTTCGAGCGACCCCAAAGCCGCCCTGATCGTGAAGGCGGCGCAAGGCTTGCCCGCTGGCGAGCCCACGAATGAGGACATGCGGCTCGCGCTGGTGGATGGTGAAGCGCTCCAACTGCTTCGGACCACGGCCCATGCGCCAGGACCCATCGGCGAGGTGGTGATCGCCTTTGCCTTGCAGGCTGACCCGCTGACGCCCATCAAGTTCGACTTCAATGTCGACGTGGCCTTGGGGGTGCTGGACGAGGAGAAGGGATGGCGCAACACCCTCCACGCCGAAGACCCCGAGGACTTGCCGCTGCTGCTCGCGCAATTGACGCGGCGCATGCAGGTGACGGAGCCCGCCAAGGCGCTGCTGTGGCGCGGCAATCCGCAGCGGGCCCGCGTGGTGGCACTGCCCGCGCTGGGCAACGATGCGCGCTACAGCGTCAGCAGCGTCCTTTGGGCTGATTGGGCGGAGGAGATTGCACCCAGCTTGGAGCTCCAACGCCAGTTGCTATGGCTCAACCTCGCGGGCGTTCTCTTGTTTGCGCTGGGCAGCGTGTTCACTGCCAGACGCCTGATTGGCCCCATTCAAGCCCTGCGCCTGTCGGCCCAGCGCCTGGGCCTTGGCGACTACCAAACGCCCGTTCACGCCAGCTCCCGGGTGCTGGAGGTGGAGCAGTTGGCAGAGTCGTTCGAGAGCATGCGCCAGGGCATTCGGCAGCGCGAAGCCGAGGTACAGCAGCTCGCGTTTTGGGACCCTCTGACCGGACTGCCCAACCGCGCGCAGTTCTTCAAGCAATTGCAAGAACGTCTGCGCGCATCGCGCGAGCCTTTGGCCCTCTTGATGTTGAACCTGGACCGCTTCAAGCCCGTCAACGACGCACTCGGGCGCGAGCTGGGCGATGAGTTGCTGCGCATGGTGGCGCTGCGCCTGAAGCCCTTCGTGGGCCAGGAGCCGCAAGGCGCTAGCCTGCTGGCACGTTTGGGTGGCGACGAATTCGCTTTGCTCCTCGATGGGCAAGACGAAGCCCAGGCGCGCGCCACGGCGCTGCGCATCCTGAAGGACTTTGAGCAGCCCCTGCACTTGGCCTCGCAGAACGTCGACCTGGGTGCCGGTATCGGCATTGCGATCTTCCCTGGGCATGCGGTGGAGGCGGACGAACTCATCAGCTTGGCCGAACGGGCCATGGACTTGGCCAAGCGCAAGCAGGCGGGCGTGCTGTTGTTCGAGGCGAGCATGGATGCGCGAAGTCCTGCCTCGCTGGGCTTGTTGTCTGAACTGCGGCGCGCCGTGGAGCAAGATGAGCTGCGTCTCTTCCTGCAGCCCAAGCTGGACCTGAAGTCGCAGCAAGTGCACGCCGCCGAGGCGCTGGTGCGCTGGCAACACCCGACGCGCGGCATGGTGCCGCCGATGCAATTCATTCCCTTTGCCGAGCAAACGGGCTTTGTGCGCCAACTCACGCGTTGGGTTTTGGAGGCTTCGGCCCGCTTCGCCGCAGAGGCGCATGCCGCCGGCTTGCCCCTGCGCATCAGCGTCAACCTCAGCACCCGCGACCTGATGGATGCCGACTTGCCGCAGACGCTCCAGGACTCGATGGCGCGCGTGGGCTGCGAGGCGGCTTGGCTTTGCTTGGAGATCACCGAGAGCGCCATCATGGACGACCCGCAGCGCGCCTTGGCCACAGTTCGTGCGCTGCATGCAGCGGGCTTTCGGCTCTCGATCGATGACTTCGGCACCGGCTATTCGTCCCTCGCCTACCTGAAGCAGTTGCCCGTGCAGGAGCTCAAGGTGGACCAAAGCTTTGTGTTTGGCATGGTGCAAGACGAGGGGGACCGAAAGATCGTCCGCTCCACCATTGAGTTGGCCCATAACCTGGGCCTGAGCGTGGTGGCGGAAGGCATTGAAACGCAAGAAGCCCTGGACTTGCTCGCAGCCTGGGCTTGTGACGAAGGGCAGGGCTACTTCATTGCGCGGCCTATGCCGTCCAAGGACCTGCTTAACTGGCTGCAACAGCGCAGCAAACCATGAAGAAAAGGGATTTGGCCAAATGGCTTTTGCTATGGGCGCTCAGTCCGACAGAGGTCCGTGGCAATGGCGATGTGGTGCTGGTGGCCGATCTGCAGTGCCCGCACACCTGTGCCCCTGGTCTTGAGCCAGGCTACTTGGTCGAGGTCGCGCAGCGGGCGCTTGAGGCGAAGGGTTTTCGGTCGCGCTATGAGGTGGGCAACTGGGCGCGTCTGCGACAGAACTTGGCGCAAGCCACAACGCCCCATGTGGTGCTGGGACTGGTGCGAGACGCTGATACCGAGAAGACCTATCGCCTGACGCAGCGCCCCATCGCTACGGTGCCGAATTGCTTCTTTGTGCGCCAGTCAGACCCATGGAGTTACCGGCAGCCTTCGTCTTTGGCGGGGCGCAAGCTGGGTTTGAATCATGGCTATGAGTACCCGACTGGGCTCACGGCTGGCTTGCAACAACTCGGTCCCAAAGTGACGATCAACCGTGTGGCCGGCGAGGCGCCAGCCCCCCAGCATTTGCAGATGCTGCTGCTGGGCCGCAGTGACACCGTGCTGCAAGACCGCCTGGTTTTTGAGCGTGAAATTCGCCGGTCTCGCGCCGTCGGCAAGCTGCGATCGGCAGGCTGCGTGGAAGAGGGCGACGACGGCTTCTACCTCGGGGTGCCCGCCCACTTGCCCAACGCCAGCGTGTGGGCGCAGCGCCTGGACCAAGGCGTGGCAGTGTTGACCCAAAGCGGTGAACTGGCGCGCATCTTGGCCCGCTACGGCGTGACGGAGCGCTGAACCTAGATCCCGCAGTTGCCTGCTTGCTTCCGCTGGAATGACCCGGCGGCTCAACTTTTTCCGCGTGCGACGGGTCTCAACGATGGGGTGAAAGCGCTTCGCAGCCGCTGGTCTGGCGCTTCAGGCCGCTGGCGGTGTTGCTCGCGCTGGCGGGCACAGAGCCCGCTGCGCACTCGCGCCTTGCCAACGACCCGCCTCGCCATGCCGGGGCGAGACGCCCCGGCCTTCGGCAGGCACACAGCGCCCACAGGGCCCTTTGTGTCCGGCCTCAGCCCCTCGGCTGCGATCAACTGCTGGATTTAGGCTAAAAGCGGTTTGGCCTCCTGGTTAGGGCGGGGTCGATGCGGGTGCGTGGGATGGCGTGCGCGGGCTTGTCTGCGATCAGCTGCCCCCAGCAAGACAGCTCGGTCGCTGCCTGCGCTTGCGTTCGCACTGCCCCTTTTGCTTGTAGCCGCCGCCCAAGCCTCCTGGCCAGCAGCGCCAGCTCCGTGAACAGGGAGCTGCGGTCCAGGCGCAGCGGGTGCTGCCCCGACCGCTTCAAGCTTCGCTGTCCTCGACCGCGTCGACCAGTGCCGCCAGACCCGCACGCACGGTGGCGAGGCGTACCGCTTGGCGGTCGCCCGGGAACTGCTCGCGCCAAACGCGCAGCAGCTTGCCGTCATGGGCCAGTGCCAGCCAAACGGTACCCACGGGCTTGCCGTCGCTGCCGCCGGTGGGGCCGGCAATGCCGGTGCAGGCCAGCGCCCAGTCCAGCGGCGCATGGGCGAGCAAGCCCCTGGCCATGTGACCCGCCACCGCCTCGCTGACGGACCCGTGCAGGCTGATGAGCGCTGGAGGCACGCCCAGCAGCTCGGTCTTGCTTTGGTCGCTGTAGCTGACCACGCCTCGCTCGAACCATTGCGAGCTGCCTGCGAGGGAGGTGCACGCGGCGCCGATCAGCCCGCCGGTGCAGCTCTCGGCCACGCCCATGCGCTGTTTGCGGCGGATCAAGGCCAGCGCGATGCGCTGAATCAGTTCGGTGTCTTCGACAAACATAAGGGACTCCAGGGCGAGCTTTCGATCTTCGACGGCGCAGGGTAACGCTGCCGATTCAATGGGCTTCCAGCGCAGGGGCTTGGATGGGCAAGTACAAGGTGAAGCGCGCACCCGCGCCGTCTTCACTGTGCAGCTCAATGCGGCCGCTTTGTCGTCCTTCGAAAGCGTGGGCGATGGCGTTGTGGATGAGCAGCACCAGCACTTGGCTCAGAGCGCCTGGGAAAGATTGAATGTGGAGCGGTGCTGGGGCCACGACCTCGCTGTGCACTCCGGCCGCTTGGAGTGACAAGGCCAAGGTCTGCAGGCATTGCTGGCACAGCGCGCCCAGCTCAAAGCGCTGCATCTGCTCGGTGCTGCGATCGACGGCCACTTGCTTGAAGCTTTCAACCAGCCGAGCGGCTGATTTCATGCTGCGCTCGATCACCTCAAGACCTTCGCGCGAGCGGGACGAGTAGTTCTGCCAGTCGGCACGGCGCAAAGGCGCGGTGGCCACGCGCTGCTCAAACTCTTGTGTTTGTTCAATCAAGGTGCTGGCCATCAGCAAGCTGTTGCCAATGGGGGTGTTCAGCTCGTGGGCAACGCCGGCCACCATGGCGCCGAGCGCGGCCAGCTTCTCTTGCGCCATCACTTGCCGTTGCAGTTGCGAAAGATCTTGATAGGCCCTGGCGTTGTCCAGCGCAATGGCGCCGTAGGCGCACAGGTTGCGCAACACCAGTTGCTCGCGCTCGCCATAGGCCTTCGCGCGCGCCGTTTGCACGGTCAGCACGCCGAGCAGGCGGTCGGCGACCACGAGCGGTGCAAAGAGCAGGCTGTGCATCAGGCGCGTGCCGGGGATTTGCGGCACGGGTGTGCCGTCATCGGCGGGCCCCAGAAGCAGCACCTCGCGCTCGCGGGCGCAGCGGGCGGTGAAGTTTTGGGTGTCGCGCAGCGCCGCAAAGCGCTCGGCCTCGGAGGCGGCCAAGCGGCGCAAGTGGGCCGTCTCAGCCCGCACGCGTTCGATCTCATGGTGCGTGTGCAGGGCGGCGGAACGGCGCTGCGTTTCGTCACTGAAATGCCGCCGCCGCGTTTGGCCGGCGCGGCGGGCGAGTCCATAGGCCTGCTCAAACTTGCCCTGCGCGGCGTAGGACTGCGCGGCGGCTTCCAGCAAGTCGGCGCTGGCTTGGTAGTCGGGCGGGCTGTCGGCGCCGTCCAGCGCTTCGCAGAACCGAGCGTGCGCCGCTTCGGGATGGCCCTTGGCGCGTTCGACTTCGGCCAAGGCAGCCAAACACATCCACCAAGATGCCGCGCTCCTGCTGACCCCGCGCCACGCCCAGGATGCCTTCCAGCGCTTGCTTGGCCTCGCCGTAGCGCCCCAAGCCGATGAGGGCACGGGAGCGCCCCAAACCGGCGTCACTGCGCAAGTCCGACGATTCGGCCACTTCCACGATGAGCGCGTCAAAGGCGACCAGCGCCTCTGAGAACTTGTGAGCATCCAGCGAGGCCAGCGCCAGGTACTGCAGTGCGAGCTTGGTGGTGCGCGATTGCGGTCGTTCCGACTCAATCTGAAGGCTCTCCCTCAAGAGCTCGCACGCGGCATGCGCTTGACCCTGCCGGCGCAGTGCTTCGCTGGTTTGGGCAAGGCAAAAACTGATGGTGCTGGGCCACCGAGACGCACGCGCCAGCTCCAAGCTGCGGTGCAGCCAGTTGGTGGCGCTCTCGAAGCTGGACATGCGCGTGTAGCCGTGACCGATATTGCCGGCCAAGAAGATGGCGCGGCGCATTTGCCCGGTTTGCACCGACCACTCAAAGGCCTTGGAAAAGAGGTCTGCGCTCAGCAAGAAGTCACCTGCCAGGCCGGCCTTGAGCCCTCGGTAGTCGGCCAGCGCAGCGCTCACGTAGGGGTGCAGGCCATCGAGCGAGTCGGGCAAGAGCGGGTCGAATTCGGCGGCCCCGTTTGCCATGTCGCGAAACAGGGCGGCGCGGGCTGCTGATGCGCGCATGAAGAGCACACGGTCTGGATCGCCGGCCCGCTCTGCGGCCTCCGTGGCCGCTTGCAAATGCGCCCGAATGGCATCGGAGTGCCCACGGTCGGCCGCGAGATAGAAGCTTAGTCAGTGCAAGTCCGCCATGCCGAGGTCGTCGTCCAAGGCCGTGAACTGGGCGGCGGCTTGATCGAGCCATGCCTGGGCCGGGTCGTGCTCTGCACCCAGGATGGCCGCCTCGGCGCGCACAAGAAGCAAGCGCGCCAGCCCGAGTTCACGCACAGCTTGAGGGGCGGCCCAGGCCTTGACCCGGGGCTCCAGCGTCTCGAGCAGTTCCAGCGCTCGCTGGGAGTCTCGCTGCCGCAGCCCCCAAACCCAGAGGAGGGCCGAGCGCTCGTCGGTGCCTTGCTCAGCGGCAGCAAGTTCTGCGTCGCTCAGGTAGCAAGGGATGGACATGCCGGAGTTCATCGCGAGTGCGCCAACAAGGGAATGAAGGCGATGGTGTCAGCCCCGGGCCACTCTGGCAATGAAAGGCCCTCCCGTGGTGAGGGCGGGCACCGCCTCCAAGCGCTTCGCGCTCAGGGCTTGAGCACCAGCAGGGCGATCGACCAAGTGAGCAGCGTGCAGGCGGCCGCCACGAAGTCGTCGAACAGGATGCCAAGGCCTTGTCGCCAGCCGATCGGCTCCCCTTTCGTGCCTTTGAAAAGCCCATCGGCCCAGGCCACAGGGCCCGGCTTGGCCGCATCAAAGAAGCGGAACAGGGCAAAGAGCACAACTTGCTGGGGCAAGCTGGCAGGCCCCGCCACCCAGAGCACCAGCCAAAAGGCCAAGACCTCATCCCACACGATGGCGCCAGGGTCGGCCGTACCCATGTGCTGGGCGCAGCGTGTGCAGGCCCAAATGCCCAACACCGTGCCGCCCGCAATCGCCCAGCCCCAAGCTTGCGGCCCAAAGAAGCGCTCCACCGCAAGAAAAGTAGCCCAGGCCCATAGGGTGCCCACCGTGCCGGGGGCCTTCGGTGCAAGGCCCGCGCCAAAGCCCAGCGCCACCCAGCGAGCCGGGTGGCCGAGCATGAACCGGAAACTGGGCCGAGTCGTCATGGCGTGAGGAAGTGGTCGAAGGCGCGCCCGTCAAATTGCAGCGGCTTGCCTTGTGCATTTCGCAAGTGAATGCCCGGCGCCTCGACGATGCGGCCGATGCGGGTCAAAGGCACGCCCAAGTCGGGCAATGGAGCGCCAGCCGGGGCGGTGAACAGCAACTCGTAGTCATCGCCGCCGGTGAGCAGGCAGGTGTGTTGGATATCTTGGGGTTGGGCCGCTAGCCAAGCCGAGCGCGGCAAAGCATCCACTTTCAAGGTGGCGCCAGCGCCGGATGCCGCCAGCACATGTGCGAGATCACCGAGCAAGCCGTCCGACAGGTCAATGCAACTGGTGGCGATGCCCCGCAAGGCCTGACCGAGTGCAACGCGCGGGCTGGGTCGTTCCATGCGCAGTCGGCACGCGGCAAAGGCCTCGGCGCTGAGCGAGAGCGTGCCGCGAAAGGCCTCTAGCGCCAAGCGCGCATCGCCGATTTGCCCGCTCACCCAAAGCTCATCACCCACTTGCGCGCCGCTGCGCAAAAGCGCCTGGCCAGATGGCGCTTCGCCCATGACGGTGATGCAGAGATTCAGCGGCCCGGCTGTGGTGTCGCCGCCAGCAAGGCGAATGCTGTGCTCGTCTGCCAGCGCAAAGAGCCCTTTCGCAAAGCCTTCCAGAAATCCTGCATCAGCGCGCGGCAGGGCCATGGACAGGAAGAAGGCGCGCGGTGTGGCGCCACAGGCGGCGAGGTCGCTCAAGTTCACCGCCAGCGCTTTGTGCCCCAGCGCGCTCGGGTCAACCGTTGGTAAAAAGTGGCGCCCCTCCACAAGCATGTCGGTGCTGACCAGCCATTGCTGGCCGGGGCTTGGGCTCAGGATGGCGCAGTCGTCACCGATGCCGGAGCCGGGTCGGTCGAAGAAGCGACGGATTAGTTCAAATTCACCAAGTGCCATAGCGGCATGCGGGCTCTGCATGAAACAAGCGCCGCATGCTAGGCGACTGCGGCACACTGCCCCACTCCTTGAAGAGCTTTGAGACGTCCATGCCAACCACTGCCGAACAACGCGCGCAACTCAAGCAGGCTGCGCTCGAGTACCACGAGTTCCCGACGCCGGGCAAGCTGGCCATCACGGCCACCAAGCAGCTGGTCAACCAGCGGGACTTGGCGCTCGCTTACTCGCCAGGCGTGGCTGCAGCCTGTGAGGCCATCGTGGAGGACCCTTCCTCGATCTTTCGCTACACCTCACGCGGCAACTTGGTGGCCGTGATCACCAATGGCACTGCCGTGCTTGGCTTGGGCGACATCGGCCCGGAGGCCGCCAAGCCCGTCATGGAAGGCAAGGCGGTGCTGTTCAAGAAGTTCGCGGGCATTGACGTGTTCGACATCGAGCTGCGCGAGAAAGACCCGAAAAAACTCGTCGAGATCATTGCGGCCATGGAGCCGACCTTCGGCGGCATCAATCTCGAAGACATCAAGGCGCCCGACTGTTTCGAGGTGGAGCGTGCGCTGCGTTCGCGCATGAAGATTCCGGTGTTTCACGACGACCAACATGGCACCGCCATCGTCGTGGGCGCGGCGCTCCTGAATGGTCTCAAGGTTGTGGGCAAGAAGATCGACGAGATCAAGCTCGTCACCAGCGGTGCCGGAGCGGCGGCTTTGGCGTGCTTGAGCCTCCTCGTCAAACTCGGCCTGCCCAGGAAAAACATCTGGGTCACCGACTTGGCTGGGCTGGTGTACGAGGGCCGAACGGAGTTGATGGACCCGGACAAGATCGAGTTTTCCCAGAAGACCGACGCACGCAAATTGGCCGATGTGATGCAAGACGCCGATGTGTTCTTGGGCTTGTCAGCCGGCGGCGTGCTCAAGCCCGACATGGTCAAGGTCATGGCTGCGCGCCCCTTGATCTTTGCCCTTGCCAACCCGACGCCGGAGATCCTGCCCGAGGAAGTCGCTGCAGTGCGCGACGACGCCATCATGGCCACCGGCCGCAGCGACTACCCCAACCAAGTCAACAACGTCCTGTGCTTCCCGTACATCTTCCGGGGCGCACTGGACAGTGGCGCGACCACCATCACCGATGCGATGGAGATTGCAGCGGTGCACGCCATTGCCGAACTGGCCCAGGCCGAGCAAAGCGAGGTGGTGGCGGCCGCGTATGCGGGTGCCACTTTGAGCTTTGGCGCCGAGTACCTGATCCCGAAGCCGTTTGACCCGCGCTTGATGATGCGCATTGCCCCGGCCGTGGCCAAGGCCGCGCAAGAAAGCGGTGTGGCCCAGCGGCCGGTGCTGGACCTTGAGGCTTACCGGGAAAAGCTGCAGAGCTTCGTCTACGCCTCCGGCACCACCATGAAGCCGCTGTTTGCCATGGCCAAGCGCGCCAAGAACAAGCGCGTGGTGCTGGCAGAAGGGGAAGACGAGCGCGTGCTGCGCGCCGTGCAGGTCATCGTGGACGAAGGCTTGGCCGCGCCCATCTTGATCGGTCGCCCGGCCATCATTGAACAGCGCTGCGAGAAGTTTGGCCTGCGCGTTCGGCCGGGACAGGGCTTTGAAGTCGTCAACGTCGAGAACGACCCGCGCTACCGCGACTTTTGGCAAACCTATCACCGCATGGGCGAACGCAAGGGCGTGACGGAGCAACTCGCCAAGATCGAAATGCGCCGACGCCTGACGCTGATTGGCGCCATGATGGTTCACAAAGGCGAGGCCGACGGGATGATCTGCGGCACTTGGGGCACCACCGCCACGCACCTGCAGTACATCGACCAAGTCATCGGGCGTCGTCCAGGCGTTTGCACTTACGCCTGCATGAACGGTCTGATCTTGCCGAACCGGCAAGTTTTCTTGGTCGACACCCACGTGAACTACGACCCCACGGCGCTCGAGTTGGCCAACATCACCATCTTGGCGGCCGAAGAAATGAAGCGCTTTGGTTTGCGGCCCAAAGCGGCCCTCCTGAGCCATTCCAACTTCGGCTCCAGCGACCAGCCTTCCGCCGTCAAGATGCGCGACACCCTGGCCTTGCTGCGCGAGCGGGCGCCGTGGCTTGAGGTGGATGGCGAGATGCATGGCGACACGGCCCTGGATGCCGACTACCGCCACAAGCTCATGCCGAACTCGACCTTGAGCGGAGAAGCCAACCTGCTGGTCATGCCCAACATTGATGCGGCCAACATTGCCTACAACCTACTCAAAACTGCAGCAGGGGGCGGCATCGCCATCGGCCCGGTTTTGTTGGGCCCCGCCAAGCCGGTGCACATCCTGACGCCTTCGGCCACGGTGCGCCGAATCGTCAACCTGACTGCCATGACCGTGGTCGACGCCAACGCTGCCCGCTAGCCAAGAACGTGCCAGAAGCTTGGCTTCGGGGCTTGGCCTGGGTTTCACTCAAATTCTTTGTACGTGGTTTTTTGGCCTAACTCATTGGGCTGACCTTATACGAATCAACAGCTTGCGGCCTTGTTCTGCTTCTGCTGCAGTGCGCCATTGGGGCGTTCACGGGGGCCCCAAGGCTTGAGTTTTTGGGGTCGATTCGATACCATGGGGGCCTTCGATTGAGGGTTAACCCGTGAATTTGATGGTAGGCACGATGCATCAGGAGCGCAGCGCAGCGGGATTCCCGCGCCTCGTTCGCTGGTTGGCAGCGGCTGCTATCGGAATCGGGATGTTGGTTCCTGCAGTTGCTCGTGAGGCTCCAGATGATGGTCTGCCCACCGTCGAGTTGCAGGCGCTGCCCAAACAAGCCCGTGAAACCCATGCCCTGATCCTGAGTGGCGGGCCTTTTCCATACAGCAAGGATGGCACTGTGTTCGGCAATCGCGAGCGTTTGCTGCCCCGCCATCCGAGGGGCCACTATCGCGAGTACACCGTGCGCACGCCCCGTGCAAAGAATCGCGGCGCCCGGCGCTTGGTTTGCGGCGGCACGCCGCCCACCCGACCGGCCGTTTGTTACTACACCGAGGATCATTACGCCAGTTTTCGCCGCGTATTGAACTGACTGCTTTCGCCCCGATCCCGGTACCGTTCTTTTTGAGTTGATTGTTGAGGACCCTGAGCATGCTGCTGCAAAACATCCGCCCCAATGTGGTGCAAGCGATTCGCGCTTATCGCGTCGAGGACCTGCAGGCCGCCGCGCAAGAGGCTGGCCAGCACTTTTTGTACGCCCACTTGGCCGATGCCCCGTCCAAGCAAGACGTGATGGATCGCATTGCCGAGCAGTTTCTGCTGCCCGCCCACTTCGGCAAGAACCTGGACGCGCTCTACGACAGCATGACCGACCTCGTTCACAAGGCAGGCCCGCAGCCTGGCTTTGTGCTCGTGCTGGAACTGCTGCCGGATAACGCCAAGTTTGACCGTGAGAGCCGCGAGCAGTTGCTGGACATCTTCCGCGAAGCAGCCGACTACTGGGCCGATCGCCGTGTTCAGTTCCGGGTGTTTTACAGCTGCCAATACCCCGCGCAAGAGGCTGGCATTTGGGACAACCGCAGCTTGGAGCCAACCCCTCCGATCGAGAAGCCACTGCCCAAGAGTGCTGCGAGCAAGGCCGGCGGCAATCCCAACTTTGGCCTCAACATGCCCCTGATGTGCTCGGCGTTTGACACCTCGGCTTGGCTCAACGCGGCCTGAGCCTAGAGGTTTTGCAAGAACAAGGGCGCCTCGGGCGCCCTTGTTGTTTCTAGTTCGAGAGTTGCAGGGCCAGGGCCACGTACTCGGAGACGGGAACTTCTTCGGCACGGCGCTGAAGGTCAAACTGACCACCAAAGTTGCGCGCAGCAAGCCAGTGGCCGAGCGAATGGCGAAGCAGCTTGCGCCGCTGGCTGAAAGCGCTGACCATCATTTCTTCAAGCAGCTTCGGATTGACCGGCGCAGGCGCATCGAACGGGGTCATACGCGCGATGGCCGAGGTGACACGCGGCGGTGGGTCAAAGGCCTCGGGGTCGACATCGAACAAGTGCTCGACGTGGTAGCGCCACTGGAGCATGACGCTCAAGCGCCCAAAGTCTTTGGTGCCGGGCCCGGCGGCCATGCGCTCCACGACTTCTCTTTGCAGCATGAAGTGCTGATCCAGCACGCGATGGGCAAAGGGCAGGAGGTGAAACAAGATGGGGGAGCTGATGTTGTAGGGCAGGTTGCCCACAACACGAAGGCGCTCGGGCAGGCTTGCGAAATCCACCTTCAGCACATCGCTCTCAATGACCGTGAGGTGCGGGTGCTTGCGCAAGCGCTCGGCCAGATCGCGGTCGAGCTCAATGACCGTGAGCTGGCCCAGTCGTTCGACCAGCGGCTGCGTCATGGCGGCCAAGCCGGGGCCGATCTCGACCATGGCGTCGCCGGGCTTCGGGTCGATGGCACGCACGATGGCGTCAATGACGCCGCCATCGGTCAGAAAGTTCTGGCCGAAGCGTTTGCGGGCTTGGTGGGGTGCGCCCAACTTAGAGGGGCGCGTCGCGCATCTCGATGAAAGCGCGGGAGCGCAGATCGGAGATCCACTCCTTGTAGGCCTCGTCGAACTTGCGCTCGCGCAGCTGGGCGCGGGCTTGCTCGCGCAGCTGGCGCGGTTCTACGGTGACCTCACGGCGCTCCAGCACCTGCACGATGTGCAGGCCGAAGCGGGACTGGAAGGGATCGCTGATGCCATTCAAGGCGAGGCCGTTCATGGCCTCTTCAAATTCCGGCACGAAGTTGCCGGGTGCGGCCCATCCCAGGTCGCCGCCTTGTTGGGCGCTGCCGTCTTCGGAAAACTGCGAAGCCAGCACGTCGAACTTGGCGCTGCCCGTTTCGATGGCCCGCTTGTACTCCGCCAATCGCTGGGCGGCCACGGGGGCTGCAAGCTTTTCAGAGGGGCGCAGCAAGATGTGGCGAGCCCTGGTTTCGATGACTTTGCTGATGTCGGCGACCGGCGCGCGCTCAATCAGCTTCAGAACGTGGAACCCCACGCCCGATTCCAGCACGGTGGGGCGAACCTGCCCCTTCGCCAAGCCTGCAGACCCGGTCACGAAAAGGTCGGGCAGCTTGTCGGGTGTGCGCATGCCGATTTCGCCGCCACCGCGTCGGTTGGAGTCTTGGCTCAACTCGCGTGCGACGGCGGCAAAGTCTTCACCGGCCAGCACGCGCTTGAGCGCACCTTCGGCTTGCAAGCGACGCGATTCGCGTTGTTCGGTGCTTGCGCCTTCGGGGACGGGAATGAGGATCTGGGCCAAGTTGATCGGTGCGCTGGCGGCTGCGGCGGCACGGCGCTCCTCAAGGAACTTGTCAATCTCGCCGTCGGCGACGCGCACGCGGCGCTGCACTTCGTTATCGCGCACGCGTTCGATCAGCATCTGGTCGCGCAGGTTTTCGCGGAAGCGCTTCACGTCGGTGCCTTCGGCCTTGAGGCGCTCCAGCAGTTGCGGCACCGTCAGGCGGTTTTGGGCAGCGACGTTGGCCACGACGCGCTCCAACTCGTTCTCGTCGACCTTGGCGCCCGCATCGCGGGCATGGGTGACAAGAACGCGTTCCTCGATCAAGGAGTCTTGTGCTTGCTGCGTCGCGGCTTCTGCACTCAGGTTTTCGGAACGCCTCGCGGCTTCGGCGCGAGCGCGTTCCGCGCGCCCGGCAATTTCGCCCGCCGTCACGACCTCAGAGTTGACGATGACGGCCAAGTGATCGCCTGGGAGGCGCTTGGCACGTGCCGCTGCCTCTTCGGCGGCTGCTGCGGTGGGTGTGGGCCCGCTGCGTGCATCAAGTGCGGGTTTGGCGTTGGCCGGCTGAGCCAAAACAGAAGGAGCGGTGCAGAGCAAGCCGCTCGTACCGAAGGCAAGCGCCAACGCGCGCAGGAAGGAACGGGTCATGGGAGCGAAGACGGGCCGCTGTCGCTGGCCAAGGGGCGATAACCGGGCACATTGTCTCTCAGGACCTTCAGCGCGTTGGAGCCAAAGCG
The DNA here is from genome assembly GCA_046317675.1 of Burkholderiales bacterium. Taxonomy (GTDB): domain Bacteria; phylum Pseudomonadota; class Gammaproteobacteria; order Burkholderiales; family Burkholderiaceae_C; genus Inhella. The sequence continues at coordinate 37,540 of JBKCVH010000127.1, read as the reverse complement.
GGAAAGTCCAACCAGCTCCAGTTGGAGCAAGTAACGGGTGTTGGCTTCGGCGCGCCCCGTGGAGAGGCGTTCGATGCCGACGCGCATCACCCAGCAGCCTGCGTCGTACTCCAGGCCGACAAGGGAATCCGTCACGCGGCTGTCTTTCAGGCTGTACTGGATTCGGCCTGCGGTGTACCAGCCGCCTTTGCATGCGCCGCTGCTTTTGGCCTTGTTATTCCATAGGGGCCATTGCCAAGCCAGGTCGAGCTGCTCGTTCTGATCACGGGTCAGGCGGTAGGCCAAACTCACGGTGCGGAACTCACCCGGGCTGTAACGGGCACGCAGCACGCTGCGCACCGTGCGTTGGCTGTCGGGGTTGTACTGAAGCACGCCATCCAGCCACCAGGGGTTGCGCAGGTGGGCCGAGCCGGCCAAGAGCAAATCGGAGAAGCGGCGATTGACTCCGTCGACGCTGTCGGTGGTGCGTTGCGGACGGAGCAGGTAGCGCTGCACCAAGCCCAGGCGCAAGAGCTCTTCGCCGTCTTGCGGGTTCATCCAGCGGCTGGTGCCACCAAAGCTGAGTTGGCGCGCATCCGAGACGCGGTCCACGCCACTGAATGCATTCATGGCGTAGAGCGACTCGACGTTGAAGTCGAGCGGGGCGCTGTCGTAGTTCGGCAAACGCGCTTGGTCGCGGTAAGGCGTTTGCACGTAAAGCACGCGCGGCTCTAGCGTTTGCTGCAGGTTGCGACCCAGTAAGCGGGTGTCGCGCTCAAAAATCATGCCGGCATCGACCGACGCCGTGGGCACCGTGCGCCCCGCTTGGCGGCGGCCGTCACTCATGGCTTGTTGGGTGCGGTATTCGGCGGCGTTCAGGGCCAAGCGAGGCGTCAGCCACCAAGCGCTGTCCACAAAGGGCATGGCCACGCTCGTGAGCAAGTGAACGCGTTCGCCGCCAGGGTCTTGGCCCGCCAGAGCCGCTTGCGGCAAGGTGAAGCGGTTGTACTCCAGCTCCATCGAGGCTTCTAGCCGTGGGCTGCCCATCTGGCGCATGAAGCCCGCGAGCGGAACGGCATCGGTCTCGCTGCGCAGGCGCAGGCCCACTTGAGGGGCGCGCTGGTAGGGCGCAACGATCTGCGTGCTGGTATCCAGCGTTTGCTGCACTTGCCAACTCTGCGCTCTGGCGTAGAGGGCGCCGTTCAGGCCCAGGTGGGTGAGGCTCTGCTCGGCAATGGCATTGCGGGCCAGAAGGCGAGGCGTGCTGCTCTCGATGCGGCGTCGAAGGTCCTTCCAATAATCTTGATCGCTGACGGACTCGCCTTGGACGTCAATTTGCATGCCCTTCCAGGGCGTAGCTTGCCCCGCCGCTCGCCAAAGCCAGCGCTTTCGGTCGAACAAGGTGTCGTTGGGCAGCAGGCTCAAGTCCAGATCGATTTCGCCCCAGGGTTGAAGGCCCCGAAACTCGGCATCGACGCCAAACCCTCTCCGGGTCATCGTGAAAGGCGTGAGGGTGAGGTCGTAATTGGGCGCCAGGTTGGCGTAGTAAGGCACCGCCAGTTCAATACCGCTGCGGTTGTCGAACCCAATGTGAGGCGGCAGCCAGCCACTCTTGCGCTCACTGGTGAGGGGGAAGGTGAAGCTGGGCGCTGCCAAGATGGGGACGCCTTGAAAGCGCAACACCGCGCCTTCGGCTCGGCCTTCATTGGCCGGTGTGTCGAAGCTCATGCGGTCAGTGCGCAGCTCCCAGGCGGGCTCCTGGCCTTCGACCCTTGGGCAGCTTGAATAGGTGGCCGCCTCGGCCGTCATGCGATCGCCGCCCAGGAAGTCCATTCGGGCCGCTTGCCCGCTACCGCCTGTGACCGAGAGCCGGTAGTTGGGCTTGAGCAACTCGCCGACGAAGGCATCGAGGCGCAAGCGCAAGGCCTCTCCTTCCACCGAATTGCCGAGGTGCTCGATGCGCACGCGGCCATCGCTCTGCACTTCATCCAGGACCTCGTTGTAGCGCAGGCTGGGTGCGGTCAGCAGCGTGTCGCCGTGGCGCAATTCAACTTTGCCGTTGAGGTGCAGTGTTTGGCCAGGAACGCCTTGAAGCTGCTGGGCTCGAACCACCACCGCACCGCGTTGGCCGCCGCGCAGCGGGACTTGACGCACGCTGCGCAGAGGCGCCTGGCTTTGAACGGCAAGCGCCACCTCGGGGCTGGGCTGGGTCGGCGTCGTGGTGCCGAGCAAGGCGGCGAGGAGCGTAAGCGTCGGTTGCAAGGCGGCAGTCGGGAGGGTCTGGGTCGGAGCTTTCTAAAATCGATTATCTCTAGGGCGCATTGAGCAGCGGTCATCCTGACCCCTGATAGCCGCCCGCCCCCAATCCCCATGACGATCAGCCCTTGGTTTGAGCCTGAACGCGAGCAGCAAATGCGCGCTTGGCTGAGCAAAAACGCCCCTGACCTGCAGGCCCCCAGTCTTGCCGCGAGCGACGCCAGCCCGCGCCGTTACTGGCGACTGCACGACGCCCAGGGCGGGAGCTGGATCCTGATGGATGCGCCACCGGCCCACAACGAGCTGGCGCCTTTCCTGGATGTGCAACAGCGCCTGCTGGCGGCTGGGCTGCGCGCGCCCACCAGCCGTGCCAATGGCCAAGAGGAGGGCTTTCTTTTGCTCAGCGACCTGGGCGGCCAAACCTATCTGCCCGCCTTGCAGCAAGCCCGTGAAGGCGGCGACATGACAGCCGCCGAGCCTTTGATGCGCGCTGCCATTGAAAGCTTGGTGCAAATGCAGGCCAAGGCGCCTTGTGAAGGCTTGCCACCCTATGACGCGGCCTTGGTGGCGCGCGAGTTGGCGCTGTTTCCGGAGTGGTGCGTTGCGCGTGAATTTGGCTTGGTGTGGGGGCTGCGCGAGCAGCAATGGTGGCAGGCGGTGCAAGCGCCCTTGCAGGCTGCCTTTGCGGCGCAACCCCAGGTGCTGGTGCATTGCGACTACATGCCGCGCAATCTCATGCAGCCTCTAGAGCCGGGCGGCGCACCGGGCATTCTTGACTTTCAAGATGCCGTGCACGGCCCAGCGGGCTACGACATGGCCTCGCTGCTGCGCGATGCTTTTGTCAGCTGGGACGAAGACCAAGAGCTGGACTGGGCCATTCGCTACTGGGAGGCGGCGCGCAAGGCCGGCATCGGCTGGAGCGCCGATTTCCACGACTGCTGGCGCGCCATCGAGTACTCGGCGCTGCAGCGCCACCTGCGCATCTTGGGCATCTTCTGCCGGCTCAAGCACCGCGACGGCAAGGTTCACTATGCCGATGACCTTCCGCGCTTCATGGCCTATTGCGTGAAAACAGCCACCCGCTACCGAGAGCTCGGGCCGCTGGTGCCCCTGCTGGAGCAACTGCGGCCGGGGGCCACGCAACAAGCTTACGGATGAGCTGCAATCACCTGCGCCACCGTGGCGGTGAGCCGCTTGGCGTAGGGAATGTGCAGGAACTCGTTCGGGCCGTGGGCATTGCTCTTGGGGCCCAGCACGCCGCACACCATCATCTGGGCGGTCGGGAAGCCGGCTTGCAGCAGGTTCATCAGCGGGATGGTGCCGCCTTGGCCGATGAAGCCCACGGGCAAACCGAATTGGGTGCGGGAGGCGTTGTCGAGCGCGCCGAGTAGCCAGGGCTTCAAGTCGGGCGTGTTCCAACCGCTGGCGCCGTAGGCCCCCATGCGACCATCGGGCTCGAAGCTGACGCGGGCGTTGTACGGCGCGTTGTCTTCCAGCAGGGCTTTGAGCTTCAAGGCGGCCGCGTTGCCGTCAACCAGCGGCGGCAGGCGCAGCGACAGCTTGAAGGCCGTGTAGGGCCGCAACACATTGCCTGCATCGCTCAGGGTCGGCATGCCGTCGACCCCGGTGATGGACAGCGTCGGCTTCCAAGTGCCGTTGATCAGCACTTGGGCCGGGTCTTCGCTCATGGGCAGCACGGCGCCACCATCGGCGCCGCAGGCCCAGGGCAGGCGCTTGTAAACGCCATCGCCCAGCACCTTGGCGGTTTCTTGCGCTTCGAACACGCGAACCTCAGGGATGGGGCAGTGGAAGTCTTCGGGGAGCAAGGCGCCGGTCTTGGCATCTTCCAGGCGGTCCAGCAGCTGCCGCATGATGCGGAAGCTGCTGGGCACGATGCCCGATGCGTCGCCGCTGTGCACGCCTTCGGCCAGCACCTCGACCTTGAGCGTGCCGGTCACGTTGCCGCGCAGGCTGGTGGTGAGCCACAGTTGTTCGTAGTTCCCCGCCCCGCTATCAAGGCAGACCACCAAGCTCACATTGCCAAAGCGCGGGCGCAGTTGGTCGATGTAAGCCGGCAGGTCAAAGCTGCCGCTCTCTTCGCAGGTTTCGATCAGTCCCACGCAGCGGGGGCGTGGAATGCCTTGCTGGTCGAGCGCCAGCAGGGCGGTCAAGCTGGCGTAAATCGCGTAGCCGTCGTCGGCGCTGCCGCGGCCGTAGAGCTTGTCGTCGATGATTTTGGGCGTCCAGGGGCCGAGGTCGCCGCGCCAGCCGCTGAACTCGGGCTGCTTGTCGAGGTGGCCGTAGAGCAACACCGTATCGGTGGAGCCGGCCTTCGTGGCTGGCAGCTCAAACAAGATGATGGGCGTGCGCTCGGGCAAGCGAATCACTTCCAGCTTGAGCCCTTTCATGCCTTGCCGTTCCACCCAAGCGGCGGCGTCGCGCACCACGCGCTCAATGTGGCCGCTGGCGGCCCAGTCCTTGTCGAACATGGGGCTTTTGGCTGGAATGGCGATGTAGTCTTTGAGCGCCGGAACGATTTGCGCGTCCCACAGGGCATCGGTAAAAAGCGAAAGACTCTGGGCATTCATGGGGGTGCGCTCCGGTTGCATCTGCCTACACTTTCGCGCATCGCACAGGGAGGTGCAGTCAATGCGTGTTTGGGCAGTGTTGTTGGGGTTGGTTTTAACTTTGGGGCTGACCGGTTGTGCCAGCCGTGGCCAAGTCGCCGATGACGGGCGTCCATTGGACCCCAACCTGCTCGCCAGTTTCCAGCTCTATGGGCAGGGCGAGCGCGCCTTGCGCCCCGCGCTGGAGCGCTCGGCGCAGCTCGCGGCTTCCAACAAGCTGGAGTGCGAGAAGCAATGGGAGCTGCCATTTGCCGTGGCCACCGCGGCCGGCAGTGACGGCGACGACCGTGCCGCCTGGATGCGCACGCTCAACGTGGATGACCGGCTCACCGTCATTGCCAGCACCGAAACCGGGCCACTCGCCATTGGCGACCGGATCGTGCGCGTGGGCCGTTTGAATTCGGACAAGTCGCTAGAGCTCCTGGAGGCGCTGGGCGCGGCCCGTGAGGCCGGTGAAGTCTTTGAAGTGCAATTGGCCAGCGGCCGGCGCGTGCCCATCAAGCCATTCCCCGTTTGCCGTGGCTACACGCGGCTGGCGCCGCCCACCGCGCCCAAGGTACAGGACTACCACTGGCTGATGAGCATTCACCCGCTGGAGTTGCCGCAGTCGGCGCCCACCAGCGACGAAGTCCTCTGGGCGGTGGTCTGGACGCAGGGCCTCTCTGAAGAAGGGGGCGCCCGCATGAAGACCTACCACTACGCCCTGAAGATTGGCAGCACCTTGTTCCAGATCTACTCGCTCGCCAGCGGCCTCACCATCGCCGCCGAAGCGGCCAACACGGTCATGAAGGAAGCCGGCAAGAAGGCGGCGGGCATGGCCGTGGACTTCGCCCGCGAGCAGTTGATCAAGCAAGGCAAGGAGCTGGCAGCCCAAAAGATTCGGGAAGGCTTGCAAGACGCCGCCGAAAAGATCACGCGGGGCCAAGCCATGGCCATGTTGCAGGCCTCGGCGGCGAACCGGGGTTCGCTCAGTGGCATCGGCATGATTGCCGCCACCGCTTGGGAGCGTGCCGATGCCTGGGCCTTTGCGCGCATGAAGGAGCTTGGCGCCGACCCCTTGGCCGGCTTGCGTTTGCACCAAAAGATGGTGGAGCGTGAGCTGCCTGGCAACGCGTTCGCGCTGGACACGGATCGCCTGCAGGCGCTCACCCAAGTGGCCGAAGCGCAGGGCATGCGCGGCGAGGTGCAGGCGCTGCTGCGGCGCCAGTCGCTGGAAGGGCTCGGCTTGGAAATGGCCGCCATGCCCATGGCGTCCAAGAAGGCGGCCTTTAGCTTTGCCAGCACCGATGACCCGGCCGCGGGCCGTTATTCACGAGGGCTCATTGACGGCATGCTGCAAATGCCCGCCCAAGGAGCCCGGCCATGAACCGCCTCTGTCGAAGCTGGGTGGTGTGGCTGGCTCTGACCAGCTTGGTCGTCGCGCACGTCGGGGCGCAGGTTCCGGCAAATTCACCGCCGCCACCTCCTCCTCCTGTTGAGCAGCCCACGACTGTGCCGCCGCCGCCCGTGCCCGCATAGGCGGCTGAGGCGGCCTCCGCGCCTAGCGACAGCGCTTCGGCGGTTCCAGCACCGCCACCCCCGCCGCCGCCGCCGCCCCTGACTTGCGCTGCCGTCACGGCGCGCGCCATGGCGGCCGACTTGAAGCTCGCCCAGTCGAGCAATGCGGCGTTGGCGCAACTCATCGAGCTGCAAGACCTTGCACTGGTTCAGTGGCGCCAAGTGGTGCAGCGCTGCGATGGCCGCGCCCGTGAGCGGGCCGAGCGCCTCCTCGCTGACAACGAACGTGCGCGGGGCCTGCTGGCCGAGCGCGAGCAGGCGGGGGCGCAATGCGAACTCAGTTTTCGGGATGCCCAGTCCATGCAGGAGCTGGCCAAAACGGCCTTTGGCGAACGCCGCTGGACCGATGCCGGCGCGCTGTACCGCAAGGCGGAAACCCTCTGGGACCTGGCCGCCGAGCACTGCACTGGCGAGCAGCAAGCGCAGGCCGGCAAGCGCCGCGAAGAGGCCGAGCTGGATGGGCACAACGCCGAGCAGTGCGCGCCCAGTTTTGACCGCGCCCGGGATTTCACAGGGCGCCTGCGTGCCGTGGGCGCCACGGCGCCCCCCGCCGACCGCGAGCGGGCCTCTCAAATTGCCGAGACCGCTTGGCGTGAAGCCACGGCGCTGTGCAAGGGGCAGGCGCTTGATTTGGCCAAGGCCAATTCAGAGGCGCTGGCGCGCGAGCGCGGAACACCCTGGGTGGTAACCCACGGCGCCCGCGCCAACACGACCGCAGCGCCTGCCCGGGGCAGCGGCTTTGCCACCGTGGCGCCGCCCCCCGTGGCCGCCAGCCCCGAGCCTGCGACCAAGCCGGCTGCTGCCGCAGCGCCGGTGGCGGCTACCGTGCCGGTAGCGGCTGTTGCAACCGGTGCTGCCCTGGGTGCCGCAGCGGGCGCGGCCGCCGGCGCCGTGGCCGCTGCGCCGGCGCCCAGCATGCTCAGCCGTTTGGGCGGTGCGGCGCAGCAAGCGCTCAAGACCGTGAAGGCCGCTACCGGGGCCGAAGTGGGTGCTGCAGCGGCACCCGCCGCGGCAGCGGGTGCCGCTCCAAGCGTCGGGGCGGCAGCGCCCTTGGTCTTGCCCGCCGGCGAGGTGGAGTTGCGCGCCACCACCGCGCGCTACGTCGGTCGCTTTGCGCTCGACGGCAGTCAGCGCATCAGTGGTGAGGGGCGTGTTGAATGGACCAACGGCGACCGCTACGAGGGCGTTTTGCAAGCCGGGCAGCGCCAAGGCCAAGGGCGCTTCACCTGGGCCAACGGCCAGAGCTTTGAGGGCGATTGGCTCAACGACGAGCCGCAGGGCCGGGGCATCTTGAAGTTCGCGGGCGGTGATGTCTACGAAGGCCAGGTGAAGTCCGGCCAGCCGCAGGGCGAGGGTGAAATGCGCTACGCCAGCGGTGACCGCTTCAAAGGCAACTTCAGGAATGGCTCACCCCACGGGCGAGGCCAGTACCGCTGGGCCAACGGGCAGAGCTTTGAAGGCGACTGGAACGGCTTGATTCCGCAGGGGCGTGGCGTGCTGCGCTTTGCCAACGGCAACGTCTACGAGGGTGATGTCAAAGAGGGGCAGCCCGAGGGTGCAGGCCGCATGCAATACGCCAACGGCGGCGTTTATGAAGGCCAGTTTTTGGCTGGCCTCGCGCACGGCAAAGGCAAGTACGTGTGGCCGGGCGGCGACCGCTACGAGGGTGCCTGGGAAAAGGGGCGCAAGCACGGCCAGGGCACCTTCTTTTTCGCCAGCGGCGAGCGCTGGGTCGGCCGCTTTGAGGACGACGAGCGCAGCGACGACGGGGTGTTCCATGGCAAGTAGCAAGCCGGTGCCTCGCATCTTGATCAACGGCGGCGGCTTTGATACGCCGTGGATTGCGGAGCTGGCCCGCCTCACGGGCAAGCGCCGCCCCAAGCTGCTGTACCTGCCCACCGCAGCCGGTGACCGCGACGACGCTTGCGTCACATGGTTTCAGCGCTGTGCCCCCTTGGACGTCGAGGCCTCGGTGCAGAAGATGTTCATCGACAGCCTGACCCAAACCCGCAGCTGGGCTGAAGTCATCTTGGGTGCCGACGGCATCGTTTGCAGCGGCGGCAACACCCTGAACCAGCAGGCCATTTGGCGCGCGCAGGGCATTGACGATTTGCTGCGCAAGGCCTGGCGCCAAGGCATCGTTCTGGGTGGCGCCAGCGCGGGTGCGCTGTGCTGGTTTGAAAGCGGCAGCACCGACTCTCGCCCGCAGCAACTCAGCATCGTTCAAGGCCTGGGTTTGCTGCCCGGTAGCCACTGCCCGCATTACGACAGCGAGCCGGGTCGGCGCCCGCAATACCAGGCGCTCATCGCCAATTCAGAGCTGCCTGCCGGCTATGCCTGCGATGAGGGTGCCGGCCTTTTGTTTGAGGGGCGCCGGGTGGTGCGGGTGCTCAGTGTGGCGGCCAAGGCGCAGGTTTATCGGGTTGGGCTCAAGGGCGGCAAGCTTGTGGAGACCCCTTTGGTGGCGGAGCGCCTAGGGGCGTGAGGATGTGACGACCAGATGGCGAGTTCGCTTGCCGTCTGCTCGCTTTTCATTTGATCCATTGGCGTGCGGATGTCGCCAATCGGACGCCGTGTCAACGCTGGAGAAAGACTTCAGCTTGCTGCACCCGGTGCGCGACCTGGAAGAGATCCGCGCCTTGCTCAAAGCCTTGGCCGCCCTGCCAGACGCTTTGGAGGGCATCACCCGCATCCCGGGTGACTTGGAGGCCATGGCAACTGGCCTTGAGAAAGTCTTTGCCGACTTCGTGGCCAACGGGCCGACTGCCTTCCTGAAGAGCACCTTGTTAGACATGCTGAGCCGCACTCACGGCCGCAACGACCTGCAGGCAAAGAGCCTGGCCGATTACGAGGCCTTGTTCATCTCTCTGCCCGCGCCAAGCGTGGATGCCGGATCAAGGCAAGCCCTGCGAACAAGACTGGTTCTTAGGCGCGCTTCAAACGGCAGGTTTCAACACCACCAATTTGCGTGGCGTGCTGCCCGAGTTGCCGGCAGGCAGCGACGCCATTTCGCTGTCTGCCTTGCTGGCCAAGATGCCGGTCAGCGACGCCATGCTGCAGCGCGAGAGCGGCGACTCCGCCATCACTCTGGCGCAGGCGGCCCGTGAGCGGCGCCTGTATGCGGTTGACTACACGCTGCTGGTGGGCGCCACGGCCGATGCACTGGAGGGCCAGCAGCGCTATTTGGCTGCACCCATCGCATTGTTTTACTAGAACCCCACGCCGCCGGCAGGCTACCCGAGTGGCGGCGCCTTGCAGCCCATCGCGATCCAACTGGCGCAGCAGCACGATGCCGAGACGGCGCCCATCTTCACGCCGCAGGATGCCGGCGGCGCCGATGACGCCAATGGCTTGAAGTGGCGCATTGCCAAGTACATCGTCAATGTGGTGTGCGCCATCGAGCATGAATCGGTCGCCCACCTCGGTGACTGCCACTTGATCGTCGAGCCCATCGTGGTCGCCGCGCACCGCCAGTTGGCGGCTCAGCATCCGCTCTTGAAGCTGCTGTTGCCGCACTTCCGCTTCACCATCAACATCAACGACTCGGCCATCCACAGCCTCATCGTGCCGGGTGGCGTGGTGGCCACCAATGTCGGGCCGTCGATCGAGTCCACGCTCCAGATGCTTTCCACCACCCACGGCGCCTGGCGTTGGGACGAGCGGCACCCAGCCCGGATCTTTCAGCGCCGCGGCGTCGAGCAATTGCCCGAGTTCGCTTTCCGCGACGACACCCTGCTGCTTTGGCAGGCGACCCAGCGCTTTGTCAGCGACTACCTGCGCACCTACTACCGGAGCGACGCCGACGTGCGTGCCGACCGGGAGCTACAAGCCTTCATCGCCGAACTCACCAACCCGCAGCTGGCGGGCTTCAAGGGCATGAATGGTTTGGAGGGCGACGGCAGCCTGGCGAGCCTCGATTACCTGATCGAGATCGTGGCGCAAATCATTTACACCGCTGGCCCCCAGCATGCGGCCGTGAACTACGCGCAATACCCCTTGATGAGCTACATGCCTTCGGTGGCCGGCACCCTCTACGCGCCGCCGCCCACACGCAGCAGCCGCTTGCAGAGCGAGGCGGACTGCCTGCCCTGGTTCCCGCCACTGGACGTTGGCCTGTACACCTTCTCCTTCGAGTACTTGCTGTCTGGTGTGCAGTTTGACCGCTTCGGTCACTACGAGCACAACCCACGCGATCCCTATTTCGAAGACCCGCGCGTCCAGCCTTTGGTTAGTCGTCTGCAGGGGGAGCTGGCGCTGGCGGAGATCGAGATCCAGCGTCGCAATGCAACGCGGCCCTTGCCTTATCCGTACCAGCTGCCAAGCCAGGTGCCGAACAGCATCAGCATCTAGGTGTGAAGAGTCAGCCCTGGCTTGCGCTGTCCGCCCACCGGTTGCGCCCCGCGCACTTTGCCCGGTACAGCGCCTCATCGGCCGCAAGAACAAGGGCTTCGGCTGGGCCATCGGTGGCCACTTGGGAGGCTACGCCGATGCTCATGCTGACAAAGCCGCCGCGGGCCGAGCGCGCATGGGGCAGCGCGCGCTCGGCCAAGGCGGCCAGGCAGCGCTCGGCCACCTGGATGGCGTCGGCCAGTTCGGTTTGGGGCAGGAGCAGGGCGAACTCCTCGCCGCCGTAGCGGGCGGCCAGGTCGGTGCTGCGTTCGGCGCAGCTGCGCAGCACCTCGGCCACGGCTTGGATGCAGCGATCGCCTTCGACGTGGCCGTAGTGATCGTTGAACTGCTTGAAGTGGTCGATGTCCATCATCAGCAGGGCGACCGGCTGGCCCATGCGTTGGCTGCGACGCCATTCCAGTTGCAAGCGCTCGTCAAAGGCGCGGCGGTTGGCGATGTCGGTCAGGCCGTCGCGCATGCTCATCAGGCGCAACTGTTCGGTGCGGGCGGCCACCTTGGCCTCCAATTCGTCCACCAAGCGGGCGTTCACGAGCGAGATGGCGGCCTGCGTGGCCAGCAACTCCAGCATTTGCTGCTGCTTGCGCGTGAAGGCGTCCTCCATCAAGGAGTTCTCGAGGTAGACCACTGCCACCAAGCGGCCTTGCGTGAGCACCGGCAGGCACAAGGCTGACTTGGGTGCGTGCAGCTTCAAATACGGGCTGCGTGAAAAACGCGCATCGCTGGCCGGATCGTTGATGACGAGCAATTGCCGGGTCAGGCGCACGAAGTCGAGCAAGGGCGCCGGCAGTTGCTCGGTCGCCTCTTCCAGCGGCAAGGACAGGCGCTGTGCTTCGATGCGCCTGGAGGTGGGCCGCACGCCTCCGAGGGTTTCAACCACCAGCCGGCCTTCGTCGTAGAGCGCAATGGCGCCTCGCTCGGCGCCGGCGTGTTCCAGCAGCACGCCCAGCATCTGGGGCAAGAGGGCATCGAGGTGAATCTCTTGCGCCAGCACCTCGTGGGCCTTCAGCACGGCTTGAAGGTCGAGCAAGGAGCCGGTCTCGCTAGAGCGGCTGCTCAGGCTGCTGCTGCTGCGCAAAGCCCCCACGCGGAACGCCTCTTGGGGCCAACTGCGCTCAAGCTGCCGGCACTTGCTGAGAGCGCCCCAGTGGCGGTAGAGGTGGTAGGCCTCCCGCACGAACTGCTTGGCCAATTGCAGCTGGCCTTGCTGCTGCCAGAAGCGCGCGTACATCTCGTTGCCGAGGGCTTCCAGAACGAGCTGCTCGTGTTCCCCGGCGCACTCAATGGCGGCAGCAAACAAGCTCATGGCTTCACTGGGGAGTTGGCGCATCCGTGCCGCCTCGGCTTTGAGCAAGAGTTGGCGCGGGCGGAAGTTGGCTTCGCAGCCAAGCGCCCAGTTGCCCAATTGCTCGATATGGGCATCGGCTTGCACGCCATCGCTGCCCCAGCGCAAGCCGCCCAGCGCCAAGTAAAAGCCGGCCTCCACAAAGCTCGGGCTGTCGGGCAGGCACATGGCAATGCCGGGCAGGCGATCAGCGCAAGCACGCCAAGCGGCTTCATCGTCCATCAGCACGGCGTGGCGCAGTTGGGCCGCGCTGGCCAGGGCCCACGGAATGCTGGGCTGGGCCTCGGGCGCGAGCAAAGCTTGGTGCTGCTCGGCCCATTCGCCCGGCTGGGCGGTTCCCGTCAATACCCGCAGCGGCAACAGCACGCCATGGTGCAGCATGGCCAGGGTGGCGGGTTGGCGGCTGGCTTGGAGGTACTTCAGGCTGCGCTCTGCCTCGCGAAGCACCTCGGGCAAGGGCGTCCCGACGATGAAGCGATTCACGCAGCGCAGCAAAGCGCAAAAGCCGGCCGACAGCGGGTTGATGCCGTTCAGCCCCAGCTCAAAGCCGCGGTCTTGGGGGGCCAGCGTTTGCTGCAGCGGCGCGCCCCAATGTTGGTAGAAGGCGTTGAAGTACTGGTAGACGGTGAGCCGGACATAGGCATTGCCGCGCTGCTCGGCCAAACGCAGCGCCAACTCGCCCAACTGGTAGCACTGGGCATAGGGCTGCTTGGCCGCTGACATGGCCGTCACAAAGGCGACGCAGCCAATGGCGCTCAAGTCGCTTTGGCCGTGCTGCAGCGTGATGCGCAGCAAGCGGCAGGTGTCCAGCACGAAGGCGCCAAACCGTGCCGTTTGGTAGGTGGAGAAGGAGAGGGCGTACAGCAAGCGCTGGACCAATGCCTGCTGCTCGTTCTTCATCTCCGGCGCCTGCAGCAGGCTTTCCATGCCCTGCGCTTGGAGCTGGGCCAGCACCGCACCGAACTCGCCCGGGAAGGCGGCCATCGCCTCGGCCTCGGTGGCGGGGAAGCGTTCACCCAGCAATTCCAGGGCCTCGGTGAGCACACCGAAGGCCTCCAAGAAACGGCCTTGGATGTGCAGCTGATCGGCCTGCATGGCCAGGATCTGGGCTTGCGCCATGGGGGCCGGGCAAGCGCTGCGGGCCTCGGCGTAAAGCTGCTCTGCCTGCTCGAAGTGGCCCGACAAATACTCCGCCTGCCCCAGCAGCAGGTAGGCCTGCAGGCGCTCGGCGTCGCCTGGGGGCTGTAAATGCAGCGCTTGGCGGGCCAGGGCGGCGCACACGGGGTGTGCCGAGGTGGCGGCGGCTTTGGCGGCACCGCGCAAATTCAGCAAACACAGGGCGGTGCGCTCTGCGGGGTCGGTGATCAAGGCAGTGCCCGCATTGAGCGCGTCCAGCACCGCGAAGAGCCGCTGCTCCAGCTCCGCCGGGCCCAAGGCGGCCCACAGGCGGCGGCCGGTCTGCAGTTGCAGCGCCGCGCGTTCGGCCAGCGGGGTCAGCTCATGGGCGGCTTGCTGCACGCGGTCGTGCAAAAAGCGGTAGCGCGCTTGCGCGAGCTCGGCGGGGCTTTCGCTGAAGCGGTAGTTTTCACTCAGCGGCTGCACCAGGTCGGCCGTGAGGGCGGGCCACAGGCGCAGGGCGGCATCTTGCGCCGAGAGCCCGCTCAAGGCCATCAATTCGGCCCCGCTAAAGCCATCGCCCAAGCCGGCCGCATGGGCCAACAGCTGCTGGGTGCTGGCGGGCAGTTGGCGCAGTTGGTCGAGCATCAGGTCCACGACGTTGTCGGTGATGCCGAGTCGCTTGATGGCTTCCAAATCCCAGAGCCAGCGGCCCTCTTCGTGTGCGTAACGAAGCTGGCCTTGCTCGTACAACTGGCGCAGGAACTGCACCAAGAAGAAGGGGTTGCCGGCCGTCTTGCTGGTGCACAGCTGGGCCAAGTCCTGGCAGGCCTCCAGCGGGCAGCGCAGGCTCTCGGCCACCAGTTGGTGCACCGAGCGGGCGCTCAAGGGGCCGAGGAAGACTTCGTTCATGCGCTCGCCGTCCTGCGCAAGAGCACTCATTTGAAGGGATCGAAGCGGGTGCCGTGCGTCCACCTGCCCGTCGCGAAAGGCGCCCAACACCAGCAGGGCATGCTCGCCTTCGGCACTGAGCAGCTGCTCCACCAGGTGCAGGCTGGCAATGTCGGCCCACTGCAGGTCATCCAGGAACAGCGCCAAGGGGTGCTGTGGCCGGGCCAAGGCATGCACGAAGCGGGTAAAGGCGAGGTGCCTGCGGTTCTCGCAGTCATGGGCCGGCAGCGGCAACAGCGGTGGCGGTTCGCCAATCAGGAGCTTGAGCTCGGGCACCAATTCAGTGACCGCGCCCGCATGCTCTCCCAGGGCGACACTCAGCTGCTCGCGCCAATGCTGGTCGCGGCCTTCCACAGCGAGCTGTTGCATCAAGGGCGCAAAGGCATCCGACAAAGCGGCATAGGGCCTGTTGCGCTGGTACTGGTCGCACTTGCCGCGCAAAAAATAGCCGCGTCGCTTGGCCACGGGCTGGTGCAGCTCGTTGACCAAAGCGGTTTTGCCAATACCAGCGCTCCCGCTGATGAGCAGCAGCCCCGCCTCCCCGGCGCAGGCGCGCTCAAAGGCCGACACCAGCAAGGCGCTTTGCGCCTCCCGCCCGACCAAACGCTGCGACACGGAGAAGCACTCCGGCACGTCATGCTGTGCGAGGGTGAAGCGCTCGATGTGGCCGCGCGCTTGCCAGCTCGACAGGCAATGCTGAAGATCTCGCAACAGTCCGTGGCTGCTTTGGTAGCGGTCGCCGGGCGACTTTTCGAGCAACTTGCTGACGATGGCCGAAAGCGATTCCGGAATGTGTGCCCAAGCTTCGTGCAGGGGCCGCGGCCGGATGGCCAACTGGGCATGCAGCAAGGCCATGGCGTCGGGCGCTTGGAAGGGCGCTTGGCCGCTGAACAGTTGGTAGAGCGTGGCGCCCAGGGAGTAGAAGTCGCTGCGCTGGTCCACATCGAGATTCGTGCGCCCCGTTTGCTCAGGTGCCACGTAGGCCAAGGTGCCATGCACGAAGCCTTCCGGCCCGTGCCGATGCTCGCGGCCGAGCAGCGTGGAGAGTCCGAAGTCGCACAGCTTGAGGTGCAGCGAGGTCAAATCCACCAACACGTTCTTCGGGGCCACGTCGCCGTGCAGGAGCCGCTGCTGGTGAACACTGGCCACGGCTCGGGTGAGGTCAATGGCGAGCTGCAGGCGTTCGGCCAAATCCAGCGACTGGCGCTCGATGAGCTGTTCCAGATTGCATTGCCCGAAGCCCTCCAGCACCAAAGCGAGGCTGCGCCCAGACGGCTGCAAGGCGGAGGCGCGAATCACCCAGGGGCTGTCCATGCGCTGCAGCATGGCGAACTCATGCCGCCAGCGAGCCAGCTGCTCGGGCGTGGGCTGGTCGGTGTCCAAGAGCTTCAGCACCACCGGCTCACCCGCTGCGCTGTGGGCCGCCACGACCACCGTTTCATTCACGGAGTGAATGACCTTGTCCAGCGTAAAACCGGCGACTTGCATGGGAGCTCGGAGCACAAGGGTGGAATGCGGCGGAGCATAGAGGCTCCTCGTGGCGGAACTGGTGTGGGGATTCAGCCCTTGAAGCGCCGCCACCCCTGGGCTAAAGCTCCAGTCAAAAGACCTGCCGAAGCGCCGCTGAGGTGCGCCAGCGGCAAGGTGGCGCCGCCCCACCAGTCACCCGGGCGCAAGAGGGGGCCCCAGGGTTGTTCCAGCAGCAATTTGGCCAAGAGACCGAGCCCGATGGCGGCACCAATGCGGCGTTCCTGACCGGGCCGTTGAACCAAGGCCAGCACCGCCACCGCCACGCCCGCGTGCAGCCAGCCGCTCAAGCCGGCATAGGGCGGGAGCTGTGGGTGCATCCAAAGCAAGGCGTGGCTCAAGGGGCCGGCAAGCAGCCAGGCGCCGGTGGCCCAGGCGGGCAGTTCGGCACGGCGGCCGAGCCACCCGATCACGGCCAAGCCTGCCAAGTTCCCGGCCAGGTGCAAGACATTCCAGTGCGCCACTCCGCCCGTCACGGTGCGCCAAGGCTCCGGCCCGGCCGCCAGCGCCCAGTGCTCGGGCGTGCCCAGTGCAAAGATCAGCAAGCTGGTGGCCGCCAGCAAGGTGCTGGCCAGCAACCAAGCTTGGCCGGGTCTCAGGATGGGAAAACGGCGGCCCATAGCGCCAGGACGGCATCGCGGTGCGCCGCCAGGTCGCCCAGGCCGTCGAGCGGGACTTGGGTGGGTTTCTCGTCGAGCCGCAAGCGGTGCTGGGCCGCCCGCATGGCGCGGTAGGCGTTGGCGGCGGCCAGGCCGATGCCCGGGCGCAGCAGGCCGCCGCGCTCGGCACGTTGCAGCAGGGCAATCACGCCCAGGTTGGCAATCAGCTCGGGGTGGACCGCGCTGTGCATCAGTTGCAGCGCCTGCAGGGCGAACTCGCAATCGAGCATGCCGCCCGCGCTGTGCTTGAGGTCAAAGCAGCCGGCGCGGCCTGGGTAGGCCGTCCGGAGCTTGTCGCGCATGGCCAGCACTTCTTCCTTCAAGGCCTTGGGGCTGCGCGGGGCTGTCATCACGGCCTCGCGCACGGCGTCAAACGGCGCTTGCAGGGCCGGGTGGCCGGCGCACCAGCGCGCGCGGGTGATGGCTTGGTGCTCCCAAGTCCAGGCGGTGTTGCTGCCCCGGCCTTGTTGGTAAGCGGCAAAGCTCTTGACGCTGCTGACCAAGAGCCCACTGCTGCCGTTGGGCCGCAGCGCGGTGTCGATGTCAAAGAGGCCGCCGGCGCGGGTTTGCAGGGTGAGCCAAGGCACCAGCTTCCGAACGAAGCTGGTGTAGGCCTCCAGCGCCTCGTCTTGGTCTTCCTCGTCATAGAGGAACACCACGTCCAGGTCGGAGCCATAGCCCAGCTCTTTGCCCCCCAACTTGCCGTAGGCAATGACGGCAAACCGTGGGTCGGGCCGGTGGGCCTTGCTGTGGCGCGC
Organism: Burkholderiales bacterium; assembly: GCA_046317675.1. Lineage (GTDB taxonomy): Bacteria > Pseudomonadota > Gammaproteobacteria > Burkholderiales > Burkholderiaceae_C > Inhella. The sequence continues at coordinate 20,358 of JBKCVH010000127.1, read as the reverse complement.
CCAAGCCCACTCGATGCTGGTTTGCAAGACGGCATCGGCCAGCAGGCTGAGGTCGTCGGCCACTTGCTCCACGCTGATGCAGCCCTCCACGTCGCGCACCAGGGTGCGGAACACCTCCGCTTGGTGGGCGCGGCGCAGTGCGTCGAGCAGGGCCTCTTCGTCGCGGTCTTCGCCGGCGCGCACCCAGGCGGCGTGGCGGTCGGCCAGTTCTTGCCGGAACAGCGCGGGGTCGAAGCGCTCGTGGAGCAGGCGTTCGTCGGCCAGCTCGTCGATCACGCCGGGGTGCTGCATCAGGTAGCGCATGGGCCAGCGCGCCAGGCCGAGCAAGCGCAACAAGCGCGTGAGCACGGCGGGCCGCTCCACCAAGAGCGCAAGGTAGGCGTCGCGCCGCAGCAGCGGCTCCAGCCAATCCACGAAACGCACGGCGGCCTCGGGGCTGGCGCTGCCGTCTTCCATGCAGCGCCCTGCGCGTTCAAAGAGACGCGCCAGCCTTTGCTTGGCTTCGTCTTTGAGCGACTGCACCCGTGGGCGCTGCGCAAAGGTGTTGACCGCTTCGCGCAAGGCGGCGGGCAAGCGCTCGATGAAAGCCTCGGAGTCGAGCCCCACGGGGCTGGTGCCGCAGCCCGTGCAGCCAGACGGCGCCGGCGCGCGGCCGCCGTCGTGCAGGAGGGCATCGAACTCGGTCGCCACCAATTCCCGCACGGACAAGAGCCGGTCCATCAGGGCGCAGGTCTCGCGGGTGCGGCTCAAGTCCATGGAGGACGCCATCCATTGCAGGTCGGCGTCGTCTTGGGGCAGCACATGGGTTTGCTGGTCGTCCAGGTACTGAATGCGGTGCTCGACCCGGCGCAAGAACCGGTAGCCCTCGGCCAATTGCTCGGCCGTGCTTTGTTTCATCAGGCCGGCCACAGCCAGACGGTCGAGCGCCTTGAGGGTGGAGCGGGTGCGAATTTCGGGGTACTGGCCGCCGCGAACCACTTGCAGCAGTTGCACGATGAACTCGATCTCGCGAATGCCGCCCCGGCTGAGCTTGACGTCGTTGGCGCGTTCCGGCCGGCCGGCGGCCCGGCGCTGGGCTTCCTCGCGAATCTTGCGGTGAACTTGGCGCAGGCCCTCGAACACGGAATAGTCGAGGTAGCGGCGGTACACGAAGGGTGTGACGAGGTCGCGCAGCGCAAGGGCCGCTTGCAGGCTGGCGGCGTCGCGCGGTGCCACTACGCGGCTCTTGAGCCAAGCCAGGCGCTCCCACTCGCGCCCTTGGGTCACGAAGTAGGCCTCCAGGGCGCCGAGCGACACGCAGGGCGCGCCGGAGTTGCCGTTCGGGCGCAGCGCAAGGTCCATGCGGAACACCTGCCCGTCGTCGGTCACCTCGCCAATCAGGGCGTACAGCTGCTTGGCCAGCATGCCGAAGTACTCGCTGCTGCTGATGCGCCGGGGGCCGTCGGTTTCGCCGTCTTCTTCGTAGACGTAAATCAGGTCGATGTCAGACGAAACGTTCAGCTCTCTGGCGCCGAGCTTGCCCATGCCGAGAATCCAGAAGGCAATGGGCGCACCCTGTTGCGTGCGGGGTTGCCCGTACTGCGCTTGCAGGTTCGATTGCGCGCTGGCCAGCGCTTTGCCCAGCGTGAACTCCGCCAAGGCGGTCATGGCGTGGGTCACCACGCCCAGGGCCGCCTGCTGCTCCACATCGAGCACGGCAAGCCGCTCCAGCACCAACTGGCGCAGCACGCGCAGGCTGCTGGCGATGGGGCGCCCCTGGCCTTCGAGGGCGGCAAAGCCGCGTTCCATCAAGGCGATATCGGGGGCGCCCGGCGGCAGCAAATAGAGCTCGTTGGCGTGGCGGCGGCGGATGCGCTGCACGAAACGACTGTGCGCGGCAGCAACAGCCGGGATGCGTTCTGGGGCGTTCATGTACGGGTCCGTCCAAAGGCGGCTGCTAACGTGCGGCCGCCTCGTAGGGCGGTCTGCACCGGGCCGCGTTGGTTCACCATGTCGTCCTTTGCCTCAAAAGTCGTTGCCGCCTGTCACCGGCCTTCGCGCTGGCTGCTGCGTGGGCTGCGCTTTGCGCTGCTGCTGCTGGCCGGAGTGTGGCTGCTGGTGCTGGGGCTTTGGCTTGTTCTTTATGCATGGATTCTGCCGAGCGCCGACAACTGGCGCCCGGAGATAGAAGCGGCAGCCACGAAGGCGATAGGGGCTTCGGTGCGCATCGGACGCATTGAAGTGCGAACTTCTGGCTGGATGCCGGTGGTGGAGCTGCAGGCGGTGCGCCTGCTCGACCCCTCGGACCGCGAGGCCCTGCGCCTGCCGAAGGTGAGCGCCACGCTCTCTGCCCGTTCGCTGCTTGCCTGGCCGCCCCGCTTGGAGCAGATTCACCTTCACCAGCCCCAGTTGGAGTTGCGGCGCGACGTTCATGGCCAATTCTGGGTGGCCGGCCTGCTCATGCAGCCCAGCAGCGGGGCCAAGTCCAACGCCATGGTCGACTGGGCGCTGCGTCAGCACGAGTTGGCCATCGAAGGCGGCAGCCTGCGTTGGCTTGATGAGCAGCAGGCCGACGCCGAGCCTTTGCAGCTGAGCCAGTTGCAGTTCTTGATGCGCAACTCCTTGCGCCGCCACGAATGGCGGCTCGACGCCACGCCACCGCCCGAGCTCGGTCAGCGCTTGAGCCTGCGCGGCCGGGTGACGCAGCCCCTGCTGGCGCGGCCGGGCGACTGGCGGCGTTGGAGCGGGCTGCTTTACGGCGAACTGCCGCAGGCGCATCTGGCTCCCTTGCGCAAGCGCCTGGCCCTGCCCGTGGCCCTGCGCCAGGGCAGCGGCTCCGTGCGGGCCTGGGCCGAGCTGGATCGTGGCAAGGTGCGCGAGATCACGCTCGACCTCGCCCTGAGCGCCGTCGACCTGCGCCTGACACCCCGGGTGGACCCTCTGCTGCTGGAGAGCCTCAGCACGCGCTTGCTGTGGCAGCGTTTGTCCGACGGTTCGCGCTGGAGTGTGCGGGGCTTGCAGTTCGCCCTGCCGGCCAATGAGCCGGGCGTTGCCGGCCCGTGGCCCAGCAGCAATTTCACGCTCAGCCTGCGCCATGCGCCCAGCGATGAGCTCTGGTTCGTACCCCAGGCAGCCGCGTTGGCCGGGGGTTACCTTCAGGCCGACCGCCTCGACCTCGGCCTCATGGCGCGCATTGCCACCGCCTTGCCCTTGGGTGAAGCCGTGCACGCCCAGTTGCGTCAGCGCGAGCCGGAAGGGCAAGTGCGCAGCCTGGAGGCTCGCTGGAAGGGCCTGCTGGATGCCCCTTCCACGTGGTCCATGGGCGCGAGCCTGGAAGGCTTGGCGCTGCAGCCGATTGCCGCCCCCGAACCCACCCCTGAGCTGCTGCACCCGCTCGGCCAGCCAGGGCTCACCGGCACGGCGCTGCGCTTCAGCGCCAGTGAGCGCGGGGGCGAAGCCCAGCTCAGCCTGCGCAATGCCGCCTTGATCTGGCCCGGCTTGCTCCAGCAAGAGCGCCTCGACGTCAAACAAGGGCAGTTGCAGTTGCGCTGGGAACGCATCGCCCAGGGCTGGAAAGTGCTCTGGCCGAGCGCCGAGTTTCAAATGCCCGACCTGAGCTTCCAGGCCAGCGGCAGCTGGCAGTCCAATGGCCGGCCGGGGGGGCAGCTGCAGCTCAGTGCGCGCGCGCCGCAAGCCCTGGTGCGCGCGGTGCCGCGCTACTTGCCGCAGCACTTGTCGCTGGGCACGCGGCAGTATTTGGAGGACTCGCTGCTGGGGGGGCAGCTGCGCCAACTCCAGTTGGAGCTCAAAGGCCCCATGGCTGAGTTCCCGTTTCGGGCGCCGAGCAAGGGCCTCTTCCGCCTGCAGGCCCAGCTGCTGGATGCGCAGTACGCCTTTGTGCCCAGCCACCCCGCCGATGCCCTGCGCACCGCCTACACCAGCCCCTGGCCCCAGCTGGACGGTGTGCGCGGCGAGATTCGCCTGGAAGGCCCCGGCCTGCGCCTGCGCGGCCTCAGCGGGCGCACCACGCAGCTGGAGCTGAGCGGCTTTGATGCGCAAATCGACGACATGGCCAAGGAGCCGATCGTTCGCGTCAGCGGCCGCTGGCGCGGTGCGGTGCCCGAGGTGCTGGCCTACCTGCGCCAAACCCCGATTCACATCTGGACCGGCGAAGCGCTCACCCCCGCCCAGGGCAGTGGCGCCGTCAGCGGGCAGTTGCAACTGGCGGTGCCCCTGCGGCAGCCACAAACCACCACGGTCAAAGGCGAGGTGCAACTGGCCGGCGTGAGCTTGCGCCTGCGCGACGACATCCCACCCTTCAGCCAGGTGCGCGGCCCCTTGAGCTTTACCGAGAAGGGCCTGGAGCTGCAGCGCCTGCAAGCCCGCTTCTTGGGCGGCGATGTGCGCGTGTGGGGCGGCAGCCGAGGCGCCGAGGGACTGATGCTGGAGGCCGAAGGCCAGGCCAGCAGCGACGGCCTGCGCGCCGCCCGCGAATGGCCGGCCTTGGCCACCTTGGCTCCGGCGCTGAGCGGCCAAGCCGACTACCAACTGCGCCTGCAGTTCAAGGGCGCCAAGCCGGAACTGGAGCTGCGCAGCAACCTCGTCGGCATGGCCTCCAGCTGGCCTGAACCCTTGAGAAAAAGCGCCACCGACAGCTGGCCGCTTCTGCTGCGCGTGCAGCCCCAAGGCGATGGGCGCGAAGCCTGGGGCCTGAGCCTGGGCAACCAACTGCGCGCTTTGCTGGAGCGCGAAGGAGCGCGCACGCTGCGCGGGGCCATTCGCATGGGCAGTGAAGGGCCGGTTGTGCTGCCGGCGCAGGGGGTGAACCTGCTTTGGGCGGCCCCGCGCATTGACCTGGACCCCTGGCGCGCCCGCCTGGCCCGTGGCGGCCTCGGCACGGGCACCGCCGACGACACCGCTTGGCTGCCCGACCGCATCCAGCTCGAAACGCCGGAGCTGCGCGTCACGCAGCGCAAGCTCGGTCAAGTGCAACTGGGCCTGCAGCTGCTGCCGAACCGCCGCGATTGGCGCCTCCAGATCAAAAGTCCCCACATCACCGGCGACGCCGAATGGCGCCAACCGGTGGGCCAGCCGCCCCAACTGCAAGCGCGCCTCAGCCACCTGGCCTTGCCTCAAAGCGAGGCGCAGCAGGTCGAGTCCTTGCTCGACGAAGTGCAAAGCGCGCAGTCCCCCTTGCCGCTTCTGGACCTGCAGGTTGACGACTTTGAGCTGCGCGGCAAACGCCTCGGGCAGTTGCTGATTCGCGCCGATGGCGCTGACGCGGGCCGCGACTGGACCTTGCAACAGCTGAGCCTCAAGCACCCCGACGCCCAGCTCAACGCCAGCGGCCGGTGGCGCGCGCAAGACGGCCGCACCCAACTCGACTGGCAACTCGACATCGAGAACAGCGGCCGCTGGCTCGATGCGCTGGGCTTCACCAACACCGTGCGCGGTGGCAAGGGTCAGCTCAAGGGCGTGCTGGGTTGGCGGGGCTCGCCGCTCTCGCCGTCCAGTGCCGGGCTCGACGGGCAACTGAGCATTGCCCTCGACAAGGGCCAGTTCCTCAGGGCCGACCCCGGCGTGGCGCGCTTGCTTGGCATCCTCAGCCTGCAGTCCCTGCCCCGGCGCTTGCTCTTTGACTGGCGCGACGTCTTCAGCGGCGGCTTTGTCTTTGACGAGTTCGCCGGCGACGTGCGCATTCAGCAAGGCGTGGCGCACACCAAGAACCTGCGCATGCGCGGCCTGCAGGCCAATGTGCTCATGGAGGGCGAAGCCAACCTGACGTTGGAGACCACCGAACTCAAAGTGCTCGTTGTGCCCAACTTGGACGCCGGCGGCGCCACCCTGGCCTACACCGCCATCAACCCGGCCATTGGCCTCACCACCTTCCTGGCGCAACTTCTGCTGCGCAAACCCATCGAGGCGGCCAACACCACGCACCTTCGCATTTCCGGTCCATGGAGTGACCCGAAGGTCGAGAAGATCGAGCGCAACCCCGTCCCGCCCGCCAATCCCGCCAGCCGAGTCAGCCCATGACCAAGACCCTGATCGCCGCCGTTCAAATGGTGTCCGGCACCGCCCTTGAAAACAACCTCGACCGAGCCCGCCACTGGGTGGCCGAAGCCGCCCGCCAAGGCGCCCAACTCGTGGCCCTGCCCGAGTACTTCTGCCTGATGGGCCGCCAAGACGACGACAAACTCGCCATCGCCGAGCCCTTTGGCGATGGCCCTCTGCAGGGCTTCTTGGCCGACTTGGCGCGAGAGCACGCCATCACCCTCATCGGCGGCACGATCCCACTGTGGAGCGCCGTGCCCAGCAAAGTGCACAACAGCTGCCTCGTCTTCGGCCCCGAGGGCGGCTTGCTGGCGCGCTACGACAAGCTGCACCTCTTCGGCTTCGACAACGGCCGCGAGCGCTACGACGAAGGCCGTGTGCAGCAAGCCGGCGACACCCCCACCGCCTTCGACTGGCAAGGCCAGCGAGTGGCCCTGAGCGTTTGCTACGACCTGCGCTTCCCCGAGCTCTACCGCCAGTTGGCCGCCAGCCTCATCGCCGTGCCCTCGGCCTTCACCCACACCACCGGCCAAGCCCACTGGGAGCTGCTGCTGCGCGCCCGCGCCGTGGAGAACCTCGCCTACGTCATCGCCCCCGCCCAAGGCGGCCTGCACGAGAACGGCCGCCGCACCTGGGGCCACAGCATGGTCATCGACCCCTGGGGTCAGGTGCTGGCTTGTGTGGAGGAGGGCGAAGGTTTGGCCATGGCCGAGATCGACCCGGCTCGCTTGGCGCAGGTGCGGGGGCAATTGCCGGCGCTGCAGCACCGGCGACTCTGAGTTACCAGCTGCCCACGTTCGGCATCGACACCCAAGGCTCAGCCGGCGGCAAAGCGCCGCCGCGTTGCAGCAGCTCGATGGAGATTTGATCGGGCGAGCGCACGAAGGCCATGCGGCCATCGCGGGGTGGGCGCAGGATGGTCACGCCGTGGTCTTGCAGGCGCTTGCACAGCGCGTAGATGTCGTCCACGCCGTAGGCAATGTGGCCGAAGTTGCGCGCGGAGCCGTAGTCCTCCACCTGCCCGTTTGCATCCGGCCAGTTGTAGGTCAGCTCCACCTGGGCGTCTTCGTCGCCTGGGGCCGCCAGGTAGACGAGGGTGAAGCGGCCGGCTTCGTGGGTGCTGCGGCGCACTTCAACGAGGCCCAGGGCGTCGACGTAGAACTTCATCGAGGCGTCGAGGTCGCGCACCCGGACCATGCTGTGGAGAAACTTCATCACTCATCCTTGTTAGACACTGACCGTCATTCTTGACGACGGAGCAGGTCATGCGGGTTGCGGTGGTGGGGTGTGGGGCGATTGGTGGTTGGCTGGCGGCGCGTTTGAGCTTGGCGGGGGCGAAGGTGAACGTGCTCGCGCGGGGCGCCACCTTGGCGGCGCTGCGGCGTGATGGGCTGCGCCTGGAGGAAGCCGGGCAACACCACGTCGTGCAACTGCAAGCCAGCGACGACCCGGCGGATTTGGGTGAGCATGATTTGGTGGTGCTGGCCGTCAAGGGCCAGCAACTGGCCCAGGCGGCGCCTTCGGCGGCTGCGCTGCTCTCGCCCACGGGCAAGGTCTTGACGGCGATGAACGGTGTGCCCTGGTGGTTCTTTGCCGACCGCCCGGTGCAGGCCGTGGACCCAGGCGGTGTGGTGCATGCGTTGCTGCCTGCGGCGCGCGTGCTGGGTAGCGTCGTGCATGCCAGCTGCCAAGCGCCGGAGCCGGCCCTGATTCGGCATGTGATGGGTCAGGGCTTGCTGGTGGGGGATGCGGCGCAGACGGGTTCAGGCTTCGAGACCGAGGTGGTGGCGCTTTTGCGCGGTGCCGGTTTTGAGGCCAAGGCGGAGGCCGACATTCGCGCGGCCACTTGGTACAAGCTGTGGGGCAATGCGACGACCAACCCGATCTCGGCGCTGTGCGGTGCCACCACCGACCGCATCTTGGATGACGCTCTGGTGTGCGCGCTGACGGATTCGGCCATGCACGAGCTGGCGGCAGTGGGGGCGCGAGTGGGGTGCCCCATCGTGAACACGCCGGCGGATCGGCATGCGATCACGCGGAAGTTGGGGGCGTTCAAGACGTCGATGTTGCAGGATTGGGAGGCGGGGCGTTCGTTGGAGTTGGATGCTTTGTTGGGGGCGCCGAGGGAGATTGGTTTGGCGGTGGGGGTGGCGACGCCGGTGCTCGACGGGTTGCATGGCTTGGCGAGGTTGATGGTGGCTTGCCGGGGGGAGTGAGCTTCTTGTGAGAGCGGCTCTTTTGCGATGCAGCCCGCCGGGTTTCGGCCCGGCTGCCGAGTTCCTTTTGGCTTGATCCAAAAGGAACCAAAAGATCAAGCCCGCACTGCGCTCGCCCCTCGCCTACGGCAAGGGGTTCCCGGGTTTGCGGCCAAGGCAGGGGTCGGGCAGAAACTCCCTGCATTCGCTTCGCTCATTCCGGTCAAACAGTCTGCCCGGGTCAGTTCACGAAGCGCGCTTGCGCGCGCACCCCTGCCTTGGCCGCAAACCCGGCGGCGCAGAGGGGCAGCAGCCGAACCCAGCTACCAGCTCGATGTCTGCAGTCAGCAGCTCGAAGTTCGGCTGTTGGGTTCGGCTGTTGGGTTTGGCTGTTGGGGGTCCGCCCCTTTTGCGCCGCCGGCTCTGGCGCCAAGGCAAGGGCGCGCGCCGCAGGCGCGCCACCCCTCAAGCTCGGCCAGACTGTTTGACCGCAGTGAGCAAAGCGAACGCAGGGAGTTTCTGGCCGGCCCTTGTCTTGGCGTCAGAGCCGGGTACTCCTTGGCGCAGCCAAGGAGCGAGCGCATTCGGGGCTTGAACTTTTGCCTCCTTTTGGTTCAAGCCAAAAGGAGGTGCGGGTGCAGGGGCGCACAGCCCCTGCGGGCTCTCGGCAAGCGCGCACAGCCCCTGCGGGCTCCACCGAAGCGCCACCCAAAGACGAAGAACTAAACCAACCCCCTCGGCGGCCCCACCTCCAACCAAGCCTCAATCTGCCCCTGCCGGTCATTCCCCCAAAACCCCTCACCATCCACCACAACGTAAGGCGCCCCAAAAACCCCCACCGCAATCGCAGCCTCATTCGCCGCCCGCAGCGCAGCCTTCCACTGCACATCATTCCAAGCCGCCTCGCAGGCATCGGCATCCAGCCCATGCTCGGTGCACAGGCCGCGCAGCGCCGCCACGTCCATCAAGTTGACGCCCCGCGTGAAATAGGCCCGCAGCCCCGCCCGCGCCCAGGCCACCGCCGCGCTGGGGTCGCTCGCTTGCAGCCACCAGAACACACGCGCTGCGTTCTGGGTCGCAATCGGGAACGGCTCGGGCATGGCCACCGGCACGCCGGCAAAGGCGGCCGAGCGCTTCACGTCGCGGTACAGGTACTCGCGCTTCATCGGGAAGTTGGCAGGCGGCTGCAGGCCGCTAACTTGGAAGGTCGCGCCAAGCAAGATCGCCTTCCAGTTCACCCTGCGCCCATGGCGCGCCGCCACGGCATCAATCCACTCGCTGGCGATGTAGGAGTAGGGGCTGGAGAAGTCGAAGTAGAAGTCGATGGCAGGCTTCATGGTTTGAAGACCCATGTGTTGTTGGCCAAGCCGCTGGGCGCGAGCCCACGCGCTGCCGGCGACTTTCCCTGCAGGGCCAGCCGAATGTCGCGTGCGACGAGGCCGTTGGTGAAGTAGCTGTGCTGGGTGAGGCCACGCACCAGGGGCGCGCAGTCCACTTGGTACACCTTTTGGTGCAGTTGCTGGGGCCGCGCGGCGCCGCGTTGGCCCAGGCGGTCGGGGTTGCCCTTGGTGTAGTCGGAGACGCGAAGCGCGGCGTCATTGGCGTTGTGATAAATCACTACGGCTTGGGCCACTTGGTGCACGCGGGCCAAGGATTGGCCGTCTTCGAGGGCGTTGTCGTCCACGTCGGCGGCGCAAAGAAAAACGTGGTCGAAGAGGCGTGGGAGCTGGGTGCCGGGGCTGAAATCGAACACGCGCTGCAGCGCGTTTTGCAGCACGAAGTTGCCCATGGAATGGGCCAGGAAGTGCAGCTTCTGGCCGCACAGCTCGGTGGCTTCCAGTTGCGCAACGGCACGGTCAATGTCGGCAGCTGGGCTGCCGGCCATTTGGGTGCGCAGGGCCCGCACTTGCACGCTGTTCTGGCGCGCCTCGCGGCCGAGTTGGTGGAGTTGGTCGCGCAGCTTCAAGAGCCCACGACCCAGCGCGCCGGCGGTGCCGCGTGCGTCGGAGCGGTCGCTCTTGTAGCTGGCCCAGGGCAGGGCCGTGCCGTCGCTCGGCCAGGTGAAGAGCAGCACGCGCGTGGGCTGGAAGCTGCCATCTTGCGGGTCGGCGCGGTTCAGCACGGCCTCGAAAGCGGCGGCGGGGGCCACCGCCTCTGCCCCGCTCACATTGAAGCCATGCACCAGCACCATCAGGTCGCGGCCCTGCTGCATGTCGGCTTGCAGGTCGGCAAACAGGGCCAGCGAGCCGAGCTTCACGGCGGCGCCCTGCGCTTTTTCGTTGACGGAGGTGTCCGGAATGCTTTCCGGGTAGCAGGCGATGCGCTGGCTCTTCTTCACGCATTGCGCAAAGTAGCCTTGCAGCGCCTCGCCGTCGCCGGCGCCCGTGTTGGGGCGCTGCTGCGCCAGCAGCTTATTCACCTGCGCTTCGTCCACCTCAAACTGCACGCGGCCAAAGCGCAGGTTCTCCATGCCATCGCTGGAAAAGCGCTTGCCGTAGCGGTCCGGCGCAAAGCGGTCGGCGCCTTCGTGGGCGCGGTTGGTGGCGAAGTAAACGCTGAGTTGCATAAGAGCCTTCTGAGTCAAGGGCACAAGCTACGCCCAGTGAGAGCCGCTGTCCAGCAGCTTCTAGATCAGGGCGCGGCCAATTAGGATCTTCTGCACTTCGCTCGTGCCCTCGTAGATCTGGCACACGCGCACGTCGCGGTAAATGCGCTCCACCGGGAAGTCGCTCACATAGCCATAGCCACCCAGCACTTGAATGGCGGCGGAGCAAACCTTCTCCGCCATTTCGCTGGCAAAGAGCTTGGCCATGGCGGCTTCTTTCAGGCAAGGTTTGCCGGCGTCTTTCAAGCTGGCGGCATGCCAAATGAGTTGGCGCGCCGCTTCAATCTGCGTGGCCATGTCGGCCAGCTTGAACTGGATGGCCTGGTGCTGAAAGATGGGCTGGCCAAAGCTCGTGCGGTCTTTGCTGTAGGCCAAGGCCACCTCAAAGGCCGCCCGCGCCATGCCCACGCTTTGGCTGGCAATGCCGATGCGCCCACCCTCTAGGCCGGAAAGCGCAATCTTCAAACCCTCGCCCTCTTGGCCCAGGCGGTTGGCGGCCGGAATGCGGCAGTTCTCGAACAAGATTTGCGCCGTGTCGGACGAATGCTGGCCCATCTTGTCTTCGATGCGCGCCACCGTGTAGCCGGGTGTATTGGTTGGCACCAAGAAGGCGCTGATGCCCTTCTTGCCGGCGGCCTTGTCGGTCACGGCCATGACGATGGCCACATCGCCGTTCTTGCCGCTGGTGATGAACTGCTTGACGCCGTTCAGCACGTAGTCGTCGCCATCCCGTACCGCCGTGGTCTTGAGCCCGCCCGCCTCCGAGCCCACATGCGGCTCGGTGAGGCAGAAGGCGCCCAGCCAATCGCCACGCGCGAGCGGCTTGAGGAACTCCTGCTTTTGCGCCTCGTTGCCGAAGGCCATCAAGATGGAGCACACGGGGCAGTTGTTGACGCTCACCACGGTGCTGGTGCCGCCATCGCCCGCAGCGATCTCTTCCAAGATCACGGCCAGTGCGAGGTAGTCGAGCCCCGCGCCGTCGTACTCCGGCGGCACGGCCACGCCGTAGCAGCCGAGCTGGGCCAGGCCCTTGAGTTGCTCGGCCGGGAAGTGGTGGTCTTTGTCCCAGGCGGCAGCGTGCGGAGCGATCTCCGCTTGCACGTAGCTGCGGATGGCGTCTTGAACGGCGAGGTGGTCTTCGGGGAGCAGCATGGTGGGCTCTTGTTGGGTTCAGGCCGGCCAAGCAGGCCAGCGGGTCGGGGGGGTTCTGTCGCTTGCGCTGCCGGCCAGCTCACGCAGTTTCCATTGGCCTTGGCTGTCGATGTTCAAACGTTCGGCCAGCGGCGTGCCCTTGAGTTGCGCGACCAGCCAGGTGGTGCGGGCCGCAGCAGGTTGGCCATGCGCCTTCAGCCACAGCGCGGTGGCCTGTGCCGACAGCGTCAGGTTGGCGCTGCGGACGAAGTAGCCTTTGTACTGCGGCATGGCAACTGCGAACAAGATGTGTGGCACCGTGCCACGCCAATGCCACCAACTGTCAATCAACCCGGGCGGTGGAGCCGATTCGAACCGCTCCAGGTAAGCGACGGCGTTCAAGAAGCCGTCATCGCCAATAGCGCCCAACACCTTCTGCCAATGCGCGCTGAACAACTGCTCGCTGTAATTGGGCAAGACCATTGCGACCGCTCTTCGGCAAGACCAGGCGCGGAGGCCATGCTCGGATTGGCAGGCGTCGCCGGAATGGGCGGTGCGAACCGCGCTGCGGTTGAAGCTGGCCTCGTAGGCGATCCAGCGCCGCTGCGCTGCCGCCACTTGCGCGACCGTTGGTAGGGGCAGGGCTTGCAGCGCGGAGGTGGTGCCAGGGTGCTGGGCCGCGATCACTTGAAGCGCTTGCAGATGCCGGCTCCAGACGGCCACCGCAATCATGTGGCCGATCAGGCTTTGCGAGCCGTTGAACAGCGCCGTGGCCAGCCTTGCCGACTGCGCCAGCTTGGCCACCGCGGCGTCGGGTTGGTTGGCTGAACTGGCTTCAAGGGCCAAGGTCAGCAGCCATGCCGAGCAGCCGGTGAAGTTCTGGAAGCGAGGCAGCTCGGTGTCGATGCCGAAGGTGGCGGGTAAGGGCTCGGCAGCAGGCGGCACGCTGCTACGGGTGCCGGCCTCGCACACGGCGCCCAGTGCCGCATGCGCTTGGCGCTGGGCGGCCCAGTCCGGGGCGGCCGTGCGCCAAATGGCGCCGCAATCGGCGCCGGCGCAAGGAGGCAGGCTCAGGAGGGGCGCTTGGGCTTCAGCGGCGGGTACGGCCGCTAGGGTGATAAAGAAGTTGTCGGCATCGGCCACGGCCAGCGCGCGCGGCGTTAGCACGTCGGGCCAGGGCTGGGGCTCGGCATCGCGCCAATTGCTCGCCACCCAAGCCAGCACCACCAAGAGCACAGCGGCCAGTACGGCCCCAACGCCCCACAACGATCTTTTGATCCAAGTCTTCACAAGCCTCTCCCGTTTCTTGTTGTTTGCGGCGGCCGCTCTTCAAGCGGCGTCGCGCATCGCCTTCAGGTCTTCATCAAACGCCGTGCACAGGATCACCTGCAAAGCCCCGCCTATTCGCTTCAAGTGGTAGCCCGTTTCAAAGCGCTGCAGCAGGCTTCCATCGGCCTTGGTGATGGTCCAGCGCACGCGCGCAAAGGCGTCAAAGCCGCCGAGCAGTTGGGCATCCACCAGCACCGGCTCGCAGTGCGCAAAGCCGGCTGCGCGGTACACGTCGCAGAGCTTGCGGTGGTTGTCCAGCATGTCTTCGTGCGCCGTCCACCAAGTCACTTCCGTGCCTTGGGAAATGCCGCAGGGTGTGGCCCAGTGGCTGGCCACGGCGGCGCCGTTCAGGTCGTTGAAGGCATCGGCGTAAACGCGGAAGAAAGACTCAATGTCGTGAAGCTGCATGTTCACCAAGCCAAGGGCGTGCCGTCGTAGTTGAGGAAGCTGCCGTTGTCGCTGGCCTTGAGCGAGGCCAGGTTGGCCCGCAGCGCCTTCACGGCTTCTTGGGGGCTGAGGTCGGCGTTGGGGCCGCCCATGTCGGTGCGCACCCAGCCGGGGTGGTAGGCCACGCAGGTGGCGCGGCCACCGAAGGCGATGCTGGCGTCTTTGAGCACTGAATTCACCGCCGCCTTGCTCGCGCGGTACAGCCAGCCATTGGCGCTGGCGCGCAGGCCCACCGAACCCATCTTGCTACTGATGAGGCCCAGCCGCGCGCCCTGTTTGAGCGTGTCCACCAGCGCGGGCAGCACGCGCATGGGTCCAAGCACATTGGTGTGCATGACGAGGTCGAAATCGACTTGCGTGGGGGCCATGGGGGCGGCGATGTCGGTGCCGTAAACGCCGGCGTTGATCCAGATCGCGTCGAACTGCGCGCCGTCTAGCGACCAAGCTAAGCCGGCGCAAGAGCCGGGGTCGAGCAACTCCAAACGCAAGGGCTTGGCGCCCAGTTGCTTGAGCCGTTGCAGACCGGCGTCGTCGCGCGCGGTGGCCGTGACTTGGTGCCCTTCGGCCAAGTACTGCTCCACAAACTCCAAGCCAAGGCCGCGGGAGGCGCCAATGATCAACACATGCATGCGGGTTCCGTTACTTTGAGGGGGAGGGCAGGACTTCGAAGACCAGGATCTGATTGCGATCGGTGAGCGAGCCTGCGGGGGCGAAATTGTCGTCGGCCACCACCACGAGGCTGCGGTGGCCGTTGGGGAACGCCGGGCCGAAGCAAAGCCCTTCAAGATTGGCGACGCCGCCCAAGCGCTCTTTGAGGGTTTCAAAGTCCAGCACCAAGCGCTTGCGCAGGGTGCGAGCGCCAGTCAGTGGCGTGTTCAGCACGTCGGTGGCGCCTTCCACATCGACTTCATACAGCCGCACCTGGTTGCCCACCACGCCCACCGAGAAGCTGCGTTCCAGCACCCAGAAGCGGGTGCTGGACAGCGCCAGGATCTCGGTCGGGCCGTTGATGGAAAACGCATCCGCAGGCTTCGGTGCGTGCTGAACCCGATCGATGGGGTAAACAAACTGCCGCAGTGCGCGGCCGCTGCTTCGCTCGAACAGCGTGAGGCGGCTGGCACTGGCCTGCTCGGGTGTGGGCGCCTCGCCGTCTTGGGTCAAAGGCGCTTCCATGATGACGGCCAATTGCTGGCCATCGGGCGTGAAGCTCAAGCCCTCGAACGCCGCGTTGGCGCGCGGGCCGCGATGGGCCTGCTGCTGAAACATGGCGGGCAGCAGGTAGTCGCGCACCGTCCGGCCGTCGGCACCCGACTCGCGCACCCAAGGCTCCAGCAGGCTGGCGCGGTCGCCCTCGCTGACCCACACAAAGTGGCCGTTCACGGGGTCGATGCGCACGCCCTCCGGGTCCGGCGCCTTGGGCGCGGGCAGCTTGGGGTACGCGGTGGCGTCGGATTCGCGCAGCGGCAGCATGCCGGTCAAGCGCACGCTGCGGAAGCCATCGCCATCGAAGTTCAGCATGGCGAAGTAGAGCCGCAGCGGGTCCGGTGTATCGGCCTGGCTGCGGTCGTCGGAGATCAGCACATAGCGCTGCTGCTCGGCGTCGTAGTCGATGCCTGACAGGCCTCCCAAGGTGCTGCCCGCCACCTGCAGGCGGGCCGGCAACACCTGCTGGCCGATCAGGCGCAGCTGTGCCGGCGCGGCCTCGGTCGCCGCCAGTGCGGCGGCCAAGACCCAAGCAATCAAGCGGCGCTCACAGCATCTCAACGGCCATGGCCGTGGCCTCGCCGCCGCCAATGCACAGGGCCGCCACGCCGCGCTTGAGGCCGCGCTTCTTGAGGGCACCCAGCAGGGTCACGACGATGCGGGCACCGCTGGCGCCAATCGGGTGGCCCAGCGCCACGGCGCCGCCGTGCACGGTGACGATCTCGTGCGGCCGCTTGAACTCGTTCAGGGCCGCCATGGTCACGGCAGCAAAGGCCTCGTTCACTTCCCAGAGGTTGACGCTCTTGGCGTCCCAGCCGGCCTTCTTGAGTGCGAGCTCAATCGCGCCCACGGGGGCCGTGGTGAACCACTCGGGCGCGCGGGCATGCACGGCGTGGCTGACGATGCGAGCGATGGGGGAAAGGCCGCGCTTGACGGCTTCGCTCTCGCGCATCAGCACCAGCGCGGCGGCGCCGTCGGAGATGCTGGAGCTGGTGGCTGCGGTGATGGCGCCGTCTTTCTTGAAGGCGGGCTTGAGCGTGGGAATCTTGTCCAGCTTGGCCTTGAAGGGTTGCTCGTCGAACTTGATCACCGTCTCGCCCTTGGGCGAGCTCAAGGTCACGGGGGCCATTTCCCAATCGAAGCTGCCGTCTTCGTTGGCGGCCTTGGCGCGCTGCGTGCTGGAGATGGCGAACTGGTCCATGGCCTCCCGGGTGAAGCCGTACTTGCCCACGCACTGCTCGGCAAACACGCCCATGGCCTTGCCGCGCTCGTAGGCGTCTTCCAGGCCGTCCAGCGCCATGTGGTCGTACATGGCGGTTTGGCCGTACTTGATGCCTTTGCGGGCGAACATCAGGTGGGGCGCATTGGTCATGCTCTCCATGCCACCCGCCACCACCACGTTGGCAGAACCGGCGGCCAGCATGTCGTGGCCGAACATCATGGCGCGCATGCCCGAGCCGCACATCTTGGACAGGGTCACGGCGCCGGCTGAGTCGGGCAGGCCGGCTTTGCGCAGCGCTTGCCGCGCCGGGGCTTGGCCTTGGCCGGCCATCAGGCAGTTGCCGAACAAAACTTCGTCCACAGCGTCGCCTTGCACGCCAGCGCGCTCAACGGCGGCGCGGATGGCCACGGCGCCGAGCTCCCAGGCGGCGAGGCTGGCGAAATCACCCAGCAAACCACCAATGGGCGTGCGGGCAGCGGAAACGATGACGATGGGGTCTTGGCTCATGGAAAGGCTCCTGCAAAAGATCCGCCATTCTGGCGCGCTTGATGGGCCGCCCCGGGTTCTCCCGATGTGGCGAGTTGCACGGGTGCCCAGCGCCACGACACTGCGGCCATCACGCCTTTTTCAGGAGGACCCATGTCCCTACTTCGCTCTGCCGCGCTCGTGCTGGCGGCTGCTTGTGTTTCCTTGTCGGCCTTGGCGGCCGACCGCTGGCAAGTGCCGGTGCACAGCAAACAACTGGCCAATGGCCTGACCGTCATCGTCTCGCCCGACGCGAGTTCGCCCACCGTGGGCGTGAGCGTCATCTACAAGGTGGGCATGCGCCTGGAGCCGCGCAACCGCACCGGCTTTGCGCACTTGTTCGAGCACCTGATGTTCCAAGGCACGCCCAACGCGCCCAAGGGCGTGTTTGACAAAGCCATCACCAGCGGTGGCGGTCAGAACAACGGCTCCACGCGGCCTGACTTCACCAACTACATCGAGACGGCGCCTTCCACGGCGCTCGAAGCCATTCTTTGGCTCGAAGCCGACCGCATGAAGACGCTCGACTTCAACCCGACCACGCTGAAGAACCAGCAAGACGTGGTGAAGGAGGAGATCCGCGTCAACGTGCAGAACCAGCCTTACGGCGCCTTCATGTGGATCGACATCGGCGGCCTCGCTTTCGACAAGTGGGAGAACAGCCACGACGGCTACGGCAGCTTTGTGGACCTGGAGAACGCCAACCTGGACGACGTGCGCGCCTTCCACCGCGACTACTACGGCCCAAACAACGCGGTGCTGTCGATTGCGGGTGACGTGACGCCCGCCCAAGGCTTTGCCCTGGCCGAGAAGTACTTCGGCAAGATCGAACGCCGCCCCACCCCGAAGCCCACCGATTTCAGCGAAGGCCTGAACACCGCCGAGCGCCGCTTGGTGCAGGGTGACAAGCTGGCCCAGGTGCCGGCCATCGCCGCCGCTTGGAAGCTGCCGCCCCGTGGCCACAAGGACCAGCCCGGTTTTGCCGTGCTGGGCCAACTGCTCGCCGGGGGCGATGCATCGCGCTTCTACCAAGGCATCGTGAAAGGGCGTGAACTCTCTTTGAACATCAGTTCGCTTTACGGCCTGACCGGCATCTGGGAATACGACGGCCCGAGCCTGTTCACCGTGTTCGCGCTCTACAAGCCCAATGGCAGCGCCGACGCACTGCTGGCCGCCATGGATGAAGAGATCGCCAAGGTGGTCAAGGATGGAGTGGACGACGTCACCCTGAAGAGCCTGAAGACCGCGCTGCTGGCCGATTGGTACAACGGCCTGGAAATGTTCCTGAACCGTGCCGACATGCTGGCGCGCATGCAAGTGCTGTGGGGCGACCCGCACGTCATCAACAAGATCCCGGGTTGGATTGAAGCCGTCACCTCGGCCGATGTGCAACGCGCTGCGGCCACCTACCTGACCAAAGCCAACCGCTCTGTCATCGACCGCAAGCCCATGGCCATGTTGGCCGCCAAGCCTGCTGCCGCCGCCAGCCAACCCTGAAGGAGCCTGTCATGCAAAAAACTCAATTGACCTTGCTGGCTGTGCTGCTCGGAGCCGCTTTCCAAGTGGCGGTGGCATCCGGCCCCGCCATGCCCGCCGACATGCCCAAGTTCGGCGCCGCCAAGCCGCTGCAAGTGCCAGCCATTCAGAAGAAGACGCTGGCCAACGGCCTCCAGGTGTGGGTGCTGCCCCGCCAGGGCTTGCCCCGCGTGGACTTCGTGCTGGCCGTTCGCGGTGCCGGCTTTGGCGCTGACGCCGCCGATGCGCCCGGCCAAGCCAAGTTGCTGGCCGGCCTGCTCACCGAAGGCACGGCCCAGCGCAGCTCCAAGCAAATTGCCGAAGCCGCTCAGGGCATGGGCGGCAGCGTGGGTGCTGGCGCCGGCAACGACGGCATCACCGTGTTTGCCAATGCCTTGACCTCTCACGCGGCCGGCATGGCCGCCTTGTTGGCCGATGTGGCGCGCAACCCGAGCTTCCCCGAGGCCGAAGTCAACCTGGCCAAGACCAATGCTTTGCAAGGCCTCAAGGTGTCCAGCGGCCAACCTGGCTTCCGCGCGGCCAAGGCTTTGAACCAAGCCATTTATGGCGACCACGCTTACGGCCGCACCCAAGAAACCGAGGCGGCATTGCAAGCCGCCACGGCCGCCGGTTTGCGCACAGCGCATGCCCAGCGCTTCCGGCCCGACCGCGCGCTCTTGGTCATCACCGGGCGCATCACTGCGCAAGAAGCCATGAAGCTGGCCGAGGCGCAGTTCGGCACCTGGAAAGCCCAGGGCGAACCGCTGCCGGAACTCAGCCCGCCCCCAGCCAGCCGGCCGGTGCAGCGCCTGCTGCTGGAGCGCCCGGGCAGCGTGCAAGCCACGCTGCGCTTGGGCCGCCCCGGCGCCGCTGCGGGTGGTGCCGACCAAGTGGCCCTGCGCCTGACCAGCACCTTGATCGGTGGCGGCTTCTCCAGCCGCATCAACACCAACCTGCGCGAGGAAAAGGGCTACACCTATGGCGCCAGCGCCGGTGCCCGTTCGTTCCGCGTGGGCGGTGCCATCAGTGGCGGTGCCGATGTGCGCAACGAGGTGACGGCGGCCTCCATCACCGAGTACATCAAGGAGTACAAGCGCCTGGGCACCGAGCTGGTGTCGGCCGAAGAGCTGGACATGAACAAGCGCTACGTGGCCGGCAGCTATCTGCTCTCCACGCAGTTGCAAGGCGCCGTGGCCCAGCAGCTGGCCGGCAACTGGCTGGTGGGCCTGCCGGCCGAGTTCCTCGGTCAGTTCGTTCCGGCAGTGCAGAAGGTGACGGCCGAGCAGGTGCGCGAGATCGGCAAGAAGTACTTCGCCCCTGAGACCCAAAGCTGGGTGGTGGTGGGCGACCCGGCGGCCATCGGCGAGCAGTTGAAGGCCTTCGGCGAGTTCACGACGGTGAAGTAGGCGCCTTGGCGGCCAAGCCCTGCAGCACGGCTTGCGTTAGCTGCTGGGCCATGGCCGCCTCGGGGTGCAGCGCCTGCTGTGCCCCCGCTTGAAGCAGCAGCCCGGCCTCTTCGGCATTGGGCGAGCGCGCAATCACCGGCAGGCCGGGGTTCAGGGCATGCGCGGTTTCGATCATCGAGCGCATGTCGGTGCTCTCGCTGCAAGTGATGACCAGCAGCCCAGCCTGCGCGATGTGGGCTTGAACCAGCACCAGGGGCTCGGTGGCGTCGCCGCACACGGCCGGCTGGCCCGCAGCGCGCAGCGCCTCCACCCGCTCGCGGTTTTGCTCCACCACCACCAGCGGGATGCGCTGCGCTTGCAAGGCTTTGGTCAAGGCTTGCCCCACCTCGCCGTGGCCCACCAGCACCACTTGGCCTGCCAAGTAGCTGCGGTCGGTGCTCATGGGCAGCTCGGCCAGCGGGTCGTGCCGGGCCTCCAGGCGCCGCGCCCGGCCTGACTTGCGCAACACCCATTGGCGTGCCGGCTCAATGGCCGAAAACAGCAGGGGGTTCAGCGCGATGGACAGCATGGCGCCCGCCACCACCAAGCTCTGTGCCTCCGGGGGCAGCAGGCCCAGGCTCAAGCCGAGCGCGATCAAGATGAAGGAAAACTCGCCGATCTGCGCGAGGCTGGCCGACACCGTGAGCGCCGTGTTCAGGGGGTAGCGCATCAACAGCACCAGGCCAGCCGCTGCCACGGACTTGCCGA
>JBKCVH010000126.1:0-12271 GCA_046317675.1 Burkholderiales bacterium | reverse complement strand
CATGCGAAACGAACCGGGGTCGCGCGCAACCCTTTGCGAAAGGGTGAGAAGCTGAAGGATCGCGTCGATGCCAAGCTGCAATCCGTCGCTAACGATCCTGCTCTCGTGCAGTCATTCTTCAGGCATCCATCTGTTGCCTATTTTTCTGACTGCTGAGTAACAGGACCTAGCGACTGATGTGCCTCGATCGATGGGCGCAAGAGCGCCTCATCGAGAGAGCTCCGGCAAACCCACGCTGCGGCGTTCTTCGGGCGTCAAGTCGCGCGCAATGCGCCGCTTGGCGTCCTTGATCAGTTGCTCCATCGGCCTGCATTCGTGACAAGGAAAACGGCGCAGGGTGCGCTCGCCCGACAGCACCACGATGCTGCTGCCGTCGGCCGAGAACTCGGCCCCTTGAATGACGCTCTTCTCGTCGATCGCTAGCTTCCTGAGAAGGCGGCCGCTGGCAACGTCGAAGAGGCCGGCCTCCGTTTCCCTGCTCACCACCAGCAGCAAACGGCCGTCCGGGGAGAAGCTCATGGTCGACGCCTGGGCATGGCTGCCGGCCAACACGCTCAACTCCTTGCCCCCTGCCACTTCCAGCACGCGCAAAACCCCGTCGCGCCGCACCAGCAGCTTCTGCCCATCAGGTGACAAGGCGACGGCGCTGTCTTGGAGGGCAAAGCGCGGCTTCAAGCTCGACATCTCCAAGACCTGCGATTCCGCGCCGGGTAGGACCAGCGTCCGCCCGTCTGGCGACATTTCGATGCCGTACACCAAAACGCTGCCCTCACTGGCTCCGGCTGGACGCAATTCGCGGGTGCTGCTGCCGTCAACGGCCCATTGCACGACGCGGCCCTTCATGTCACTCGACAACACGGTGCCGCCATCTGGGGCAAAGCGGGCATCCGTGGGCAGGACGTCGTGGCCTTTGAACACAAAGCGCCGCTCTCCGGTCGACGCGTTCCAGACGCCAATGCCCGCGCGGCTCCTGACCAGGATGAGTCGCCCGTCGGGCGAATAGCTGGCGTCATCCAGCAACTTGGCCTCGTGCCGCAGCACGTGGATCGCCTTGCCACTGGCCAAATCCCAGACCCGCACGGTGCCATCGTGGCTGGCGGTGAGCAAGCGCAAGCCATCGGGGGAGCGCCGGGCCGAGACGACCAAGGCCTCGTGACCCTTGAGCACCCGCTGTGCCGGCAGGCTGGCGCTTTGGGTGCCGGACGGGTTGGCTTTCAGATCAAAGAGCCGAATCACCTGGCCGTCGATCTCCGCCAACTGATGACCATCGGCCGAGAGCCCCGAGCCCATGCGGCGGCCACCGACCGCCCCTTCGGTACTCAGGTTGAAGGGGCCTTCGAACTCGACCAGGTCCCAGATGCGCACGGCGTCGAAGTTGCCCACGGTGATCACAGCCCGGCCGTCGGCCGAGAAGCGGGCGCTCACCACGGGGCCTTGGTGGCCGCCCAGGGTGCGCAGCAACCGGCCATCGACGCGCCACAGGCGCGCCAAGCCGTCCAGGCCCGAGGTCAGCAGGCTGGCGCCGTCTGGAGAAAAGCTGAGGTTCTCCGCCGTACCCGCTTCGCCGGGGAGCACGCCCACGCTGGCGCCCGTCAGCGCATTGCGCACCACCACGCCGCTATTGGCATCCAAGGTGGCGAGCAAGGCGCCGTCTGGCGAGAACACCACCCTCTTGATGTCCGTCGAACTGGCGAAGAACAGCGGTTGCACGGCCCGGGGCGTGGCGGGCCTCTTGTAAATCCGAAGCCCACGGTGCTCGCCGGAAGGGTCGGTGCCCGCCGTGGCGACGACGTCGCCACGCGGCGAGATCACCCGTTCATCCACCAAGTCGTTGAATGCGAAAAGCGCGCGGCCCTGGGCGAGGCTGAAGAGCTCGTCGGGTCGCTCGCTCCCAACGCCCCATGTGCTGATGGCGAAGCGGGCGTCGGCTGCGCCCTCTGCCTGCGCGAAGGCAATCCCTTCCGGTCCGAAGGGCTGGGAGGCGGTGCCGGCGGCAGGCCGCCACCGCCGCATGGCGCCCTCTTGGTCGAAGACGAGCACTTCGTCGGCCTTGCCCGCCACCCACTGCGCATGGGCCACGGCGTGCTCGCTTTCGCTCAGCGTGTGGCGCAGCTCGCCGCTCTGAGCGTCCCAAACGCGGACGACGCCCTGGTTGTCCCAACTCAAGATCGCGCTACCGTCCGTTGAGTACGCCGCATCCGCAATTCCATAGTGACCGCCCAGGTGCAAACGCTGTTGGCCGGTCTCGGAATCCCACACCCGCGCGGCAGCGTCCGTCCCGGCCGTCAAGAAGAAGCGCCCATCGGGGGAGAATCGCGCTTGCCCGATCGAGTCATTCAAGAAGGGCGTCTTGCCGGGCAAGGAAAGCATGGGGCGCCGCGCGCCGGTGCGTGCATCCCACAGGCTCACGCCGCCAGTGGGCGTCATCGTGCCATCAGGGCGGCTGGGGGCTGAGGGTGCGTCGATGTGCAGGAGCACGGCGCGGCCATCGCTGGAGAGCTCGGCACCCGTGCCCTCGCCGGTGCCCGCGAAGTGCATGGCCACCCGATACGGCGCCGCGCCATAGGCGCCCGCCACCAGGGCCTCTGCCTGCGGCAGCGAACGCACGTTCATCGACTCCAGAGCCAGCAGCACGCCGCGGTCTGGGTTGCTTGCCATCAGGCTTTCCGCACGCGCCGCCAGCTCCCCGGCGCGGGCTACCGTGGCCGCTTCCAAGGCTTGGTTGCGCTGCGACCAAGCCACGGCCGCCGAAGCCGCCACCGCCAAGGTCACCCCCACGGTGACGCCACGAACGATGCGCACGCGGCGCTGCTTCTTCGCCACGCTGAGCCGGATGAAGTCTTGCTCAACGGCGTTGAACCAGGTGGCATGGACTTCGAGCTCTTGCTGCAGCAGAGGCAGGTTGGGGTTGTCGTGCCAAAGCAGGCCGTCGGCGTCCTTGGCGTGGCGGCGCGCTTGGTATTCGGCCGCCGCGCTGGCCACGCGCGCGGCGAGCATCAGCCGGTCGCGCCCAAAGGCATCGATCCAGCGCAACAAGCTGGGCCAGGCCCGCACCAGCGCGTCGTGCGCCGGCTCGATGCAGTCGACCCCCGCCTCGGTTTGCGAAACGGCCAAGCGCGCGTCGATCAGCTGGGCCACCACGGCCTCCACCAAGGGCTTGTCGCTGTCCGAGATGGCGAGATCCCGCTTGGGCACGCGCTTGCTGGCCAACTCCCCGTCCAGCGACACCATGCGCAGCATGACGCGCTGCAGCGTTGCCTGCTCCGCGTGGCCCAGGGTGTCGTACAGCGCATCGGCCTTCTTCGTCAACGCGCCGGCCACGCCGCCCAGTTGGTCGTAGTCGGCCTGCGTGAGCGCGCGGTCGGCGCCGCCCCGGCGCTGGTAGGCCAAGAAGAGTTCCCGCAGCGCGTAAGACAGCAGCGGCAAGGCGCCGGCCGACTGCACCACCTCGTCAATCATTTGGTCCACCAGCTTGGGCGGCTCGAAGATCATCGAAGCCTGCAGGGCCGGCATCTCGATCACCTCGCGCAACTCCGCAGCGCTGAAGGGCGGCACCGTGAAGCGCGCTGGCACCCAATGCGCTTTGAGCGGCCCCTGGATGAACTGCGGCTCGAAGTCCGAGCGCACGGTGATGATGAGTTTCTCCACCGGGCCGTGCATGCTCAGCAGCTCGGCCAGCCGCTGCTCAAAGCGCTCGCGCTCTTGGGCGTTGCCGCAGCGGGTCACCAGCTCTTCCATCTGGTCCACGATCAAGACCGAGCCGGCTGCGGCGCCGTCTAGCGCTTGGTCCAGCGCGGCCATCGGGTGCTCACCGGGCCGCATCACCGGCAGGATGGTCAAGCCCGCCGCTCTCAACTGGGGCAGCAGCCCAGCCTTGATGACCGAGGACTTGCCCGTGCCCGAAGCGCCGGTGACGACGATGAGCCGCGTGGCCTGCTGCTCGGTTCGTTCGCGCAGCGCCTGCACCACGCGCTCGCGGCCGTAGAAAAGGTGCGCGTCCGCCTCGTCGAACGACTGCAGGCCTTTGTAGGGCGACTCCGACGCATCCATCGCCGGCAAATTGAGCCGGTGATGGGGGTGCAGGAACATGAACTCGCCTTTGTCGTGCCCGCGCAGCGGAAAGAAGCTGGGCGTTTGGCGCTGGCGCTCACTCACCGCCAGGGTTTGCGGTTCGATCTGGTCGCGGATGTAGCTGTAGAGCTCGGTGGCGGTGATGACGCCGTCGCCCTCTCGCTCGCGGTTCTTATGGAGGCCGTGCGCGGCGTCGGCTTCGCCATCCAGCGCCCTGAACAGGGCGACAGCGAAGGGCGAGTGCTCGCCGCCTTCGTAGTGCCGCAGGCCCCGGTCGCCGGTGGCTTTGCCCACGAGCACGTCGAGCGCTTTCTGGTCGTAGGCGGCGGAAGTGATGACCTGCCTCGCACCGTCCTTCACAAAGCGATCGAAGCGCTCCGCATACATGCGCTTGGGCACCGAGCCCATGGCGCGGTGCTGGCTGGACCATCGGAAAGCACCGGAGAAGCAGCAGTCCAAAACCACCAGCAAGTGCCGGCATGGCAGGGCATCCAGCGCGGCCTGCACCTCGGTCATGGCGATGAGGCTGGACGGGTCGCCCGGGCTTGCATCGCTGGGCACGACGTAGCCCGCCGGGCCGTCGTCGCCATCCGCTGCAATGCCGTGGCCGGCGAAGTAGAAGATGACGCGGTCTTGGGGGCCAACGGCCTGCTTCATCGTCACGCCCAACAGCTCACGCAGCTGTGCGCCGGTGGCGCCGGCGTCAATCAGCAGCGCATGAACTTGAAAGCGGTCCTTGCGCGTTGGTTGGCCGAGCAGCTCGGCCAAGCGCCGGGCATCGTGGGCGGCGGTGCGCAGGGGCGCAATGCCGTTGCCGTAGGCATTGATGCCGACGATGAAAGCGTGGTGCGCGCCAAAGCTGCCCCAAGTGGACTCGGGGTCCGCACGAGGGGCCATGGACTTGCTCACTACGGGTTCAACCAAGAAGCTCTCCCAAGGGCCACACCGTGCGGCTTCAGTTCACCAAGCCATGCCCTTCAAAACCTGTTGGCCCGCGGCAGACACAAAGTAGTTCAGGTGGTGGCAGGCGACGGTTTGAACCGTGGGCAACTGCGTGCGGGCATGGCCCACGCGGTGGATGCTGTCCACCGACACCGCAATGTCGTTCGCCTTCAAGGCAAACAGAGCGTCGAACACAAAACTTTGGCCCGCCTTGGTCAGCAGCTTGGCGAAGAGTTGGTCGGTCGGCTCCCGGTACTCGGCCACGTTGCCGGCCACGATGCTGTAGCGGATGCCCGGGTCCTCGCTGGCATTGAGCTCGCGGATGAAGTCGGAGTCGGGGTTCATCTGCGTGAGCGTGGGCGTGAGCTTCTCGGAGCGGTTCAGCAGCATCAGCACCGGCGCAGTGAACGGGATGAAGGCCGGGATGTAGTTGGCCGCCAAACCGGTGAGCAGGCCCAGCAGCTTGCGGGCGTCGTCCACCTTGCCAAAGGGCGAGCCGAAGTTCGGCGTGCCGCACATGACGAGGTGGTCCACCACCTCTTTGCCGCCTTCGCGCTCGATGAACCAGCGCGACACCAAGCCGCCCATGGAGTGCACGAGCAGGGTCAAGTGTTTGTCGTCCCCGGCGCGCAGGCCGGCGTCGGCCAGTTGGCGCTTCAAGGTGCGGGCTGTTTCGGCAATGGGGGTGCTGAGGTTCTCGTAGTCGTAGGTCAGCACCAGGTCGAACTGCTGATCCAGGCCCATCTCACGCACACCAGCGGCCATGCCCTCGGTGTCGCCAATGATGCCGTGCACCAGCAGCAGCACGCGCTGGGCAGCGGCCACCTTGCCGGCCACATCGTCCTCTCGGTAGGCCCAGCTGCCGTCCGGCTTGAACTCCACCCAGCGCAAGCGGTTCACGTCGTTGTTCTTCAGGTAGACCTTGAAGAAGTAGAGCTTGAGCGCACTGCCCAGGCTGCGCCGGTCTGAGGGCGCGGCAGGTGGCAGCTCGCTCAGCGTGATCACGGTGAGCTCGTCCGATTCGCGCGTGACTTGGCCGCAGGGCAGCACGTGCTCGCCATCGAAGCTGAATGACAGCAGCGCCTCGTTCGGGCCGAGGCTCTGGTGGATCTCGATCTGCAGCGGCTCTTCCCGCAGCGACTCCGCGTTCTGGATGTTCGTGAGCTCCACCACGCTGCGGTCGCCGGCCGAGCGGGTGTTGCCAAAGCTGGGCAGCGAGAGCCCGGCGCGCTCAAAGGCGTCCACAAAGGGCAGCACTTCGCCTGCGGCGCGGGTGCTCGGCCGTGCGGAGCTTTGGTTCAACTGGGCACGCAAGCGCCGGTGGCCTTTGACCTTGATGGCGCCGTCTAGCGAGACCCAGGCCTTTTCTCCCACGGCGTCCACACGGGGCACCACGCGCACGATCAAGTCTTTGGTCAGCCAGTCGTTGCTGCGGGCCTTCTTCTTGCGCGAGCCCATGGCGCGGTTCAGTTCGCTGAGGCCCGGCTGCGCGAGCTGAAAGCCGTCCACCGGCGTGGCGCTCAGGATGAGCTTGAAGCGGTCGACCGACTCCTCGTGCTCACGCCCTTCTTCGAGGCGGAAGCAGTCGTCATCGGCATCGCCGTACAGCGTGACCCAGGCTTCGCTGGAAGGCAGCGGGTCCGTGGGCAGGACGGTGATGCCGAAGTCCGCCGAGAAGTGCGCCAAGGCCAGGTAGAGGGTCTGGCCGCTGCGGTTGCGCACCTTGAGCTTGGCCTTGATTTCGCTCCACTCGCCCGCCTGCAGCGTGGATTCCAGCGTGGCGGTGTTGCCCGGTTGGCCCGCGTGGGCGTACTCGCTGCCGTCCTCCGCCGGCTCGCTGCAAATAAAGTCGATGGCACCGGCGTCAATCTGCGTGGCCCGGTTTTGCAGGCCCAAAAGGCGCTCCCACTGCGCCACGGCGCGCAGCGCATACAGCAGCGCCTTGGCCGCTGCGGCCGGCTGGGCCGGGTCCAGGCGCTCGGTGAGCACGACCTCGCCCGAGGGCCGCTTGCTGAACTTGAGCAAGGCGCCCTCAGCGCCCAGCGCATAGCGCACGCCGTCTTGGCTGTCGGTCAGCAGCAGGCCGCAGGCGGCCAGGGGTGCGCCCTCGCCATCCAGTGCCGCCTGCCAGGTCTGGCGCAGCTGCGGCTCGGCCGGGCAATGCACCAGCAAAGGAGGGGTGGGCAGGCTGGTGATGGCCGCCCGAAAGCGCGTCTCTTCCGAGGGCGCGGTGCCCTCATCAAAGACCACGGTGGAGGCCTGCGCGCCCACTTCCACCGCATGCGCGGTGCCGGCCACTTGGCTCAAATCGGCTTCGTCGTACAGGGCCAGGCCCAGGGGCTGGTCACCGGCATCGTCCAGGCCGTGAATGGCGCCGGCGTCCACCTTCCAGGCCTTGGCCGCGTCGTCAAAGAACACGCTGTGGCGCAGCGAGCGCGAGCCGGCGGCGCCGCCCAGGAAGCCGCTCCAGGCGTCAAACCGGCCGATGGCTTCGAACTGCGGGTCTTGGTCCAGGGCGCGCTTGCGAACCGTGGCGCGGCAGCGCACGAAGAGGTCGGCGTAGGAGAGGTTGCCGCCCGTGGTTTCGAGCACATCCAACAGGGTGGCGCTGAAGATGCCGCGCCGCTCTTGGCTCGACTCCTTGGCCTCTTGCTGGCGCGCGCAGGCGGCCAGCAGCATGTGGCGGCCGGGGGGCATGCGCAGGCTTTCGCCGCGCTTCAAGCGTTGGCTGTAGTGGCCGTCCAGGTAGCTTTCGAGCAAGCTGGGCTTGCCGGCTTCGTCGGCCGGCACCACCCTGGATTGCAAGCCGGCAAAGGCGTCCACGCTGCGCGTGGCCGAGCCCGAGTGGCAGGCGTCGAGGGTGACGGTCAGGTGCACGCCGCGCTGGGCCACTTCGCCAATCAGCACGGCCAGTTCTTTGTCGGCCAGCAGCAAGCCATTGGGCATGCTGTCGTAAAGGACGAGGCATTCATCGACGCCGCTCGGCTCGAACTCGCTGAACTCGGGCGCCGAATGGGCGCGGATGCCGTGGCCGGAGAAATGGAACAGCGCCACATCGCCCGCCCGGGCGCGGCCCAGGTGCTGGCGAAATTGCTGGATCACATTGGCGCGCGTCGCGTCGGCATCTTTCAGGACCTGCAGCGCAAGGCGCTCGCCACCCAGGGTGCTTTGCAGCCAGTGGTGGAGGTGGTCCACGTCGTTGTGGCAGCCGCGCAGTGGGCGCACCGGCGGGTTGTAGGCATTGATGCCCACGAGGAGTGCATAAACCTTGCTCAAACTCGTCCTCCAGTGGATGGGCTCAAGCGCTCGGTGAGGCAGCCGCCCGAAAAGTCAACGCATGCGAATGTGCATGCACAGACTGTGCATTTGTACGCGGATCATCGCCCCGTCGGCGGTGAATCTTCACCGCCCAGGCTTCAGCGGCTGCAGTCCTCGGCGCTTGCTTCCAGCGGGAAGCTCAGCACGCGCTGGGGCGCCAACTGCGCGCGCTCCAGCTTGGCCAAGGCCATGGCGCGCGATGGCCGCAAAGCGCCAGTCCTGCGCCGCTTTGGCGGCTTCGGCCAAGTGGGTCAGCACCGCACTGTGCGCGCCATCTCCAGTCGCATGGCGCATGCGCCAAAAGGCCTCGACGATTCGCGCCTGCAGCGCCTGCGCGGGGTCAGCCGCCCCAACGAGAGCCCGTCAGGCGCCCTTCGCTCGGCCTTTTCCACGCGAGCCTTTGCCCGTGGCCAGCTCGCCCGCCCCGGGCTTGGACGGCGCCAGGGCTTCGAGCGCGTCCACGTAGCCGAGCAGCCGCTGCAAGTACTCCGGCGAGGCCGCCTGCAGCGCCGCCAGCGCACGCGGCAGCAGCGCCATGGCATTGAGGGGGCCCACGGGCTGAGTGGGCGCGGCTTGCAGGGGCGCGAGTTGGCGGCTCGTGCGCAAGCGCGTGAAGCTGCGCCGGTGCAGGCTTTGGGCGCGCAGCTCGGGGAGCGCGGGCAGGGCCTTGAGCAGCTCGGCCAAGGGGTTGGAGCTCACAGGGCTGGGCACCGCGCGCTGCGCCGGCAACCAAGCGGCGCAGCGGGCCTGCAGCTTGTCTGCCAGCAGCGCGCGCACGGGGCTACCCGGCGCTTGCGCGGCGGTGCGGCGGGCCAGGGCTTCCAGCACGCGCCACCGGGCCGGGTCGGCGGTGGCGCTGGCCGCTTGGGGCTGCGCCTGCAGCCAAGCCTCGGGGTTGTCCAGCAAGCTCACGGGGCGCGCTGCGGGCGGGGCGTGGGCGCCAGTTCCACGCGGCGGTTGAGGGCGCGGCCGGCGGGGTCGTCGTTGCTGGCCACCGGTTGTTCGGGGCCGAAGGCGGCTGCGAAGACGGAGGCCGAGGGCAGGCCTTGCTGGATAAGGCTCCGGGTGACGGTGAGCGCGCGCAGCGCCGACAGCTCCCAGTTGTCTTCGAACTTGCGCTGCTTGTCTTTGGGGTTGCTGCGCACGGCGCGGTCGTCGGTGAAGCCGCTGACCATCAGCACTTCGTCGCGCTGGGCCAAGTAGGTCTTCAGGGGTTCGGCCAGGCTTTGCAAGAGGGCGGCGCCATCGGGGTGAAGCTGGTCCGACCCGGGCGCGAAGAGCACGCTGCCCTGGATGCCAATGCGGCCGTTGTTCAGGGTCACGCGGCCAGCGGCCAGCGGGCCGGCCAGCGCGCGCTCCAAGGCCTCCCGGCGCTGCGTCTCGGCTTCGCGCTGTTGCACCTCGGCGCGCAGGCGCTCGGCCAGGTCCATTTGCGTGACCAGGGCCACGGCGAGGATGAGCACAAAGGCGCCGAGCACGCCGCTCATCAAGTCGCCAAAGGCGGCCCAAACGGAGGTCTCGGTGTGGGCTTCGTCGAGGTCGGCCTCGGCGTCAAGCATGCTGGCCTTCCGGGGCGGCCAGGCGCAGGGCGTCCAGCGCCTGCTTTTGCGCCATCAGGCACAGGTCAATCAGTTCGCGGGCCTGGGCCACGGTGTAGGCCATTTGCTCGTCGCTGCGGGTGCTGGCGCGGCTCAGTGCGGTGTCGAGCTGGGCCAGGTGCGCCATCAGCTTCTCGTTGCTGCCGTGGAACTGCTCCACGGCCGTGCTGAAGCCTTCGCCCAGCGCGCCCATCTCGGCGCTGCTGGCGGCCAGCAACGTGGCCGCTTCGCGCAGTTGCGCGCCGCTGGCTTCGGTGCTGTGGGCGAACTGCTGGGCCAGCTGCTGCACCTGGGCGCCGAACTGGGTACCTGTGGCGTCGAGCTGCTGCACCGCGCTGGCCTGCAAGGCCTCAATGGCCTGGCGCTGCTCTTGGGCCGACTGCTGCGCGGCGTTCAGAAGCTGCTGCAGGCCTGCGGCCAGCTCGTTGCGCTCGGCCAGCAGGCGGTTGTCTTGCGCCAAGCTTTGCGTGAGCTGCTCGCGCAGCGCGGCGGCCATCTCGGCGGCGGCGCGGGGGGTTTCAGAGGCGGCGCGCAGCAGGCTGCTGACCTCGGTGAGCAAGCTGTGCGACTGCGCCTCGGCTTGCGCCACCACACTGCGCGCGGTGTCGGCCAGGGCATCGGCCAGGCGCTGCTGCTCGGCCAGGCTGTACTGGCTGCTTTGCGCCAGTTGCTGCTGCAACGCACCCGCGCCTTGCAGCAGGGCCTCGCGCCAAGCGCTCAGGCGCTCGCCATCGCTCTGGGCCAGCTGCGCTTGCTGGGCTTGCTGCACCTCGGCCACGCTCTTCACCAAGGCCTGCGCTTGCGCGGCGAACTGCTGGCTCAAGTGCTGCTGCAGCTCGGTGGCCTGCTGGGCTGCTTGGGCCTGCTGCGCTTGGGCTTGGGCTTGCAAGGCCTGCAAGGCGGCTTGGCTCTGCGCGGCAGCTTGCTGCAGGGTGGCTTGGGCGGCTTGCAGGCTGGTTTGAAGCTGCTCGCGGTTTTGCTCGCTGGCCTGCTGCTGGCTGGCACTGCTGTGCTGCAGGCCCTCAAGCCAAGCGCTTTGCGCGGCCTCGGCAGCCTTGGCGTGCGCGGCAAGCTGGGCGCTGAGCTCCGCCTGCCAGCGGCTGCCCAACTGCTCGGCCCCGGCCTGGACCTGCGTGCCCACCGCCTGCAACTGGGCGGCGCTGCTGCTGGCCACCTGCTGGTGCAAGGCAGCCGCTTCGCGGGCAATGCCGGCCATGGTGGCTTCCACCACCGGCTGCAGCGTGGCACCGGCGCGGGCGGCGCCCTCCACCAAAGAGCTTTGCAGGCTGTTTTGCACGGCAGTGGCCAGGTCGCCGAACACGGCGCGGGTTTCGGCATGAAAGCGCGCTTGCTCGGCCAGCCAACCGGCCTGGAACTGCTGTTGGAACTGGCTTTGCTGGGTATTGATCTGTGCGGCGAACTGCTTCAGTTCCGCCACCAAGGCCGGCAGCGCCTGGGCCTGCACCTGCTCCGCTTGCTCGCGCTGGTAGGCGGTGCTGAAGGGGCGCAGCTCGGTGGCCAAGAGCCGCTCCAACTGCTGCGCCACGCCGGTCCGCTCCCGGCGCGCCAGGGCCACCATCAAGCCCAGCATGGCCGAAGCCGCCACGCCCGCCACCGAAGTGCCAAAGGCCAAACCCAGGCCCTTCACCGGCGCGGTGAGGGCGGCGCGCATGGCAGCAAGGTCGGCCGTGGCGCCCAGCGCCGCAGCGGTGCCGCCCAAGGTCAGCACCAAGCCAATGAAGGTGCCCAGCATGCCGAGCAACACCAAGAGCGCGGCCAGCGCTGGGGCCAGACTCAAAGCCGGCAGCGCCACCCGCAAGCCCTGCAGGCGCTGCTGCACCCAAGCCGCCAGCGGTGCAGGCACGGGCTGCAGCCAAGCTTCCAGCGCACCCGCTGCAGGAGCAGGCTGCGCCAACAGGCTGGAGAGTTGCTGACTGGTCTGCCGAAAACGATGCAGCTCCCAAGCGGCGAGCAAATAGAAGCCCGCAATCAGGCCCGTCATGCCCAGCGCAATGGGGTGGTGCGCCAAGGCGTTGGCGCCCGCCCAGCCAATGGCGGCCAAGCCGGCCACGAAGCCGGCCGGGTAAAGGGCGTTGAGGGGGTTGAGCTGTCGTTTCATTGCAAGGGCCATGGCGCGAGCGAAAGGGGCGCCACATTCAAAAGGGGGTGCGGGGCTCACGAGAAGCCGAAGGGGCGGGGGTGGCGGGGTGCCACTGGCTGTAGCGGGCGCCGTACGCCGGGGTCTCGGTCCAGCCGGCCATTGCCCCTTGGACCACGCCGGCTTGGCCGCCGAAAAGCCGCGTAGTTTAGGTGGGGGGGCTTGGGCGGCTCAGGTGCGGTGC
>JBKCVH010000125.1:0-5805 GCA_046317675.1 Burkholderiales bacterium | reverse complement strand
CGCCACCTTGAATGGAGGTCCGCAGCACCTTCTCGTCACGCTTCGCCGGTTTGGCCCAGACCCCAAAGCTCGCATGTCATTGGTGGTTGTGCAGGACGTGACCGAGCGCTTGCGCATGGACCGCATGCGACGCGATTTCGTTGCCAACGTGTCCCACGAAATCCGCAGCCCCCTCACGGTCATCAGCGGCGTCCTGGAAACGATGGACCTCATCGAGCTGACGCCGGAGGAGCGCAAGTCGTCTCTGCGGCTGATGCGCCAGCAAGCCGAGCGCATGCAAATGCTGCTGACCGACTTGCTGACCTTGGCACGCCTCGAAGGCTCGCCCAAGCCGCCTCCCGACGAATGGATGACCCTGAGCGTGCTGCTGGAGCGTTGCTTTCATGATGCGCAGGCGATGGACAGCGGACGGCACCAGCTCTCCATGCAAGACATCGACCCCGAGCTGGCGATTGCGGGGCAAGAGAGCGAGTGGATCAGCGCCTTTGGCAATCTCGTCAGCAACGCGCTTCGCTACACCCCCGAGGGCGGCACGGTGCACATCGCGTGGCGCATGCTCGACGATGGACGTGGCGAGTTCAGTGTGCTGGACACCGGGCCTGGGAATGCAGCAGAACACCTGCCGCGCCTGACCGAACGCTTCTACCGTGTGGACAGCAGCCGCTCGCGCGAGACGGGCGGAACCGGGCTAGGGCTTGCCATCGTCAAGCACGTGGTGCAGCGGCACGGCGCGGAACTTGTGATCGAGTCTCAGGTGGGTCAAGGCAGCCAATTCCGCATCCGGCTGCCATCGCATCGCGTGCGTCTCAGCAGCGCCTGAGGCCAATGCCCGGGAAGGGCAAGATACAACTCAGTAGCTGTCCCCGCTGTAGTCCGGCGCCAGGTTTTCAAACTTGGTGTGCATGCGCTGGAAGCCCAGCTTCACAGTCCCTACGGGGCCATTCCGCTGCTTGGCGATGATGATTTCGGCGACGCCAGGCTCCTTGCACTGGTCCTTGCTGTAGTACTCGTCTCGGTAAATGAACATGATGATGTCGGCATCCTGCTCAATGGCGCCCGACTCTCGCAAGTCACTCATCATGGGGCGCTTATCAGGGCGCTGTTCCACCGAGCGGTTGAGCTGCGAGAGTGCAATCACGGGGCAACCAAGCTCCTTGGCCAAGCCCTTCATGCCCCGGGAGATCTCACCCAGCACCGTGGCGCGGTTTTCTTCATTGCCACCGTCGCCCGACATCAACTGCAAGTAGTCAATGATGATCAAGCCCAGCTTTCCGCATTCCCGGGCCTGACGGCGCGCACGCGCACGAACCTCGGCCACGGTGAGACCTGGGCTTTCATCGATGAACAGACTCGCCTGGCTCATGCGGTCCACGGCTTCCGTCAGGCGGCCCCACTCATCGTCCGCCAAGCGGCCGGTGCGCAAGTGGCTTTGGTCAATTCGGCCGATCGAGCCCACCATCCGCAACGCCAGCTGGGCGGCGCCCATTTCCATGGAGAAGACCAGCACCGGTAGGCCCTCTTGAATGGCCACGTGCTCCCCGATGTTGATGGCAAAGGCCGTCTTGCCCATGGAGGGGCGCGCCGCCAAAACCACGAGGTCGCCAGGCTGCAGCCCGGCCGTCATGCGGTCCAGGTCGTAGAAGCCGGTGCGCACACCGGTTACGTCATCGGCACCGTTCTCAGCCAATTCATTGACGCGATCCATCAACTGCACCAGCAGCTTGTCCATCCGGTGGAAGCCCGCTTGCCCGCGCTGCCCCTCTTCGCCGATTCGCAGGATTCGGCTTTCGGCATCGTCGAGGATGGTGCTGACCGTTTTGCCCTGTGGATTCAACGCGTTGGAGGCAATTTCGTCGCTGGCGCTCACCAGCTTGCGCAGCACGGCGCGCTCCCGCACGATCTCCGCATAACGGCGCAAGTTGGCCGCACTGGGCACCGCCTGCGCCAAGGCATTCAAGTAAGCGAGACCGCCGCAGTCCTCCGCTTTTCCGAGCACGCTGAGCTCATCATTGACGGTGATCACATCGGCCGGCTTGCCCGCAGTGATCAATTTGCCAATGGCCACAAAGATCAGTTTGTGCTCCAGCCGATAGAAATCTCCGTCGCTGACCATGTCGGCCGCCCGATCCCATGCGCTGTTGTCAATCAGCAAGCCACCCAAAACCGATTGCTCGGCCTCGATCGAGTGCGGCGGCACCCGCAGGCGAGCCAACTCTTCTTCGCGGGGGGCAATCATGTTGTTCATGGCGGTGGACAAGGCTGTGGATGGCCGGTGAGTAAAGCGGGATAAGAAGCTTCAGAAACGAAACAAGGCCGGCACCCAGAGGGCACCGGCCTTGCGGCATGGAGTGGGTTGAAGCTTACTCGGCTGCGGGCACCACTTGCACGCTGATTTCAGCGGTCACATCGGTGTGCAGACCCAAGACGATGGCGAAGTCGCCAACGTGCTTGAGCGGGCCATTGGGCAAACGCACCATCGCCTTAACGATGTCATGACCTTGCGCCTTCAACGCTTCAGCGATGTCGGCGTTGGTGACGGAACCAAACAGACGACCATCGACACCCGCCTTTTGGGCGATGCGAACGGTCTTGCCAGCCAGCTTTTCAGCCAAGGCTTGCGCCTCGCTCAGCTTGGCAGCGGCCACTTTTTCAAGTTCAGCGCGCTTGACTTCGAATTCCTTGATCGCCGACTCGGTGGCGCGGCGCGCCTGGCGGGTCGGGATCAGGAAGTTGCGAGCAAAGCCGTCTTTGACCTTGACGATGTCACCCAGGTTGCCCAGGTTGGCGACTTTTTCCAACAAGATGATTTGCATGGCGAGAACTCCTTAGGACTTGTGCTGGTCGCTGTACGGCAGCAGGGCCAGGAAGCGAGCGCGCTTGATGCAGTTGGTCAACTGGCGCTGGAAGATGGCACGGGTGCCGGTCAGGCGAGCCGGGGTGATCTTGCCGTTCTCAGAGACGAAGTCACGCAGGGTGTCGACGTCCTTGTAGTCGATCTGGACCACATTGGCGACCGTGAAGCGGCAGAAGCGCTTGCGACGGAACAGCAGGGATTGTTGGTTGCGCTTGGGCTTCTTGTCTTTGGAGAAGCGACCCTTACCGCGGGAGATGGTCATGGTGAAACCTCGAAAAATTAGGTGTGGGTGTCAGACGTCGGGCTGCTTGCAGTCGGTGATGTGGAACACCACCCCTTTGCCGTTCCGTGCCGGGGCGAGAAACCCTGTCCAGAGACAGAGCACATCGGCCGGGAGCACCTGAACTCGCTTGGCAACATCCCCTAGAGCCACCGCTCGGAGCCTGAGGTCGACACGGCGCGGGTGACCCGCCTCCATCGTCTCGCCCTGGTGTTCCAAGGTCAGATCCAGCGCCGGCAAACCGGCTGGGGTGTAGCGCAAAGCCGCCTGTTCCACCCAGCGACCGCTCAATTGAACGGTGTTGAGCGAGACCGGCGCGGGCTGCTGCAGTGTTGACGTCCTTTCGACTGGAATGGAGACGCTGCTTACGCTGCGACTTCAGGAACCGCTTTGCGCGACTCTTCGCGCTCAACCGCCTTCATCATGACGGACGGAGCGGTAATGGCTGCATCCATCTTCACGGTGAGGTGGCGCAGCACGGCGTCGTTGTAGCGGAAACCGGTTTCCAGCTCGGCCAGCACCTCTTTCGAGGTTTCGATGTTCAGGCACACATAGTGAGCCTTGGCGAGCTTCTGGATCATGTAGGCCAGCTGGCGGCGGCCCCAATCCTCAACACGGTGCACCTTGCCGCCGGCGGCGGTAACGATGCCCTTGTAGCGCTCCAGCATGGCTGGAACTTGCTCGCTTTGATCCGGGTGGATCATCAGCACGATTTCATAGTGACGCATAAGTACTCCTTGTGGATTCCAAAATCGGAAGCCATGCTCGGCGTCGGACGGGCATGGCAAGGCGAAGCCCGCCAGTATAAACCAGCGGGTTGACGCGAGAGGCGTGCTTACTTGGCGTTGGCCAAGCGGATCCAGGTGTCTTGCACCGAGTCGGGGTTCAGCGAAATGCTGGTAATGCCCTCACTGGCCAGCCAGTCGGCGAAGTCCGGGTGGTCGCTGGGGCCCTGGCCGCAGATGCCGATGTACTTTCCGGTGGCACGGCAGGCGTTGATGGCGCGGCTGATGAGGCTGCGCACGGCTGGGACGCGCTCGTCAAAGTCGCCGGCCAATTGCTCAAGGCCAGAGACACGGTCCAGGCCGAGGGTGAGCTGGGTCAGGTCGTTCGAGCCGATGCTCATGCCGTCGAAGTGCGCGAGGAATTGATCGGCCAAGATGGCGTTGCTCGGGACTTCGCACATCATGATGACGCGAAGACCATCCTTGCCCCCTTCCGCCGCGCGCTTGAGGCCGCGTTCCGCGAGCATGGCAACAACCTGCTGCGCCTGCTTCACGGTGCGCACAAAGGGCACCATGATCTCGACGTTGGTCAGGCCCATGTCCTGGCGCACGCGCTTCAAGGCTTCGCACTCCATGGCGAAGGCGTCGGCAAACTCGCCGCTGATGTAGCGGCTCGCACCGCGGAAGCCCAGCATGGGGTTCTCTTCATCCGGCTCGTAGCGCGAGCCGCCGATGAGTTTGCGGTACTCGTTGCTCTTGAAATCGCTCAGGCGCACGATGACCGGGCGCGGGTAGAAGGCGGCTGCAATGGTGGCAATGCCTTCAACCAGCTTGTCCACGTAAAAAGCACGCGGGCTGGCGTGGCCGCGCGCCACCGACTCCACCGCCTTCTTGAGGTCAGCATCGATGGCGGGGTAATCCAAGATCGCCTTGGGGTGCACGCCGATGTTGTTGTTGATGATGAACTCCAAGCGCGCGAGTCCCACGCCGCCGGAAGGCATTTGCGCGAAGTTGAGCGCCAGCTGGGGGTTGCCCACGTTCATCATGATCTTGACGGGGCAGTAAGGCAGCTCGCGCTGCTCAATCTCGCTGACCTCGGCTTCGATCAGGCCGTCGTACACGAAACCGGTATCGCCTTCGCTGCAAGCGACGGTGACGAGCTGGCCGTCCTTGAGCTTGTCGGTCGCGTCGTGGCAGCCGACCACCGCCGGAATGCCCAACTCGCGGGCAATGATGGCTGCGTGGCAAGTGCGACCGCCCCGGTTGGTAACGATGGCCGAAGCCCGCTTCATGACCGGCTCCCAATTCGGATCGGTCATGTCGGTCACGAGCACATCACCCGGCTGCACACGGTCCATCTCGGCCGTGCTTTGCACCAGACGCACAGGGCCGGTGCCAATCTTTTGACCAATCGCCCTGCCCTCAACCAGCACCACGCTGTCCTTGCTCGCCTTGAGCTTGTAGCGGTGCTCAACCTGGGACTGGCTCTTCACGGTTTCGGGCCGCGCCTGCAGGATGTACAGCTGGCCATCGTTGCCGTCTTTGCCCCACTCAATGTCCATCGGGCGGCCGTAATGCTTCTCGATGACGAGCGCGTATTGGGCCAGTTGCACCACATCGGCGTCGTTGAGGCTGTAACGGTTGCGCAGCTCCACCGGGGTGTCTTCGGTCTTCACCAAGCGGCCCGTGGACTTGCGCTCTTCGTCACTGGCAAAGCCCATGCGCAGCAGCTTGCTGCCCAGATTGCGCCGAATCACGGACTGCAGGCCTTTGGTCAAGCTGGGCTTGAAGACATAGAACTCGTCGGGGTTCACGGCGCCCTGCACCACGGTCTCGCCGAGGCCATAGCTGCTGGTGATGAAAACGACGTCCTTGAAGCCGCTCTCCGTGTCGATGGTGAACATCACGCCGGCACTGGCGAGGTCGGAGCGCACCATGCGCTGCAC
>JBKCVH010000124.1:0-3848 GCA_046317675.1 Burkholderiales bacterium | reverse complement strand
GCGCACCATGAACCCTGATGCCCTCTTTCAACTCTCCAGCAGCTTGGTCTTGCCCGCTTGGCTGCTGCTCGCCGTGGGCTTGCTGCTGCAAGGCAGCGAGCACGTCCGCTCGCAGCGCTCAGCGCGCTGGGCACTGTGGCTGGGCGGGCGGGCGCTGCCTGTGCTGCTGGGCTTGCTGTACGCCGGATTGATTTTGAAAGGCTGGGGCCAAGCACCCGGCGGCTTTGAATCGCTCGATGCACTGTCACAACTGTTCTCGGCGCGCGACATGTTGCTGGCCGGTTGGGTTCACTACCTGGCTTTTGACTTGTGGGTGGGCCGCTGGCAAATCGACGAGCTGGCCCGGCGCAAAAACGCGGGGCAACCCGTGATTTGGGCGCTGCGCTTGGCGGTGCTGCCCTGCCTGGGTCTGACGCTTTACTTTGGCCCCATCGGCCTGTTGTTGTTCTTGGCCCTGATGGGCCTGCACTCTGCGCTGGGCAAACCCCAGCCCACCCACACATGAACCCTCAAGCACTTGACCTGAAACCTTCCACCACGC
This sequence comes from Burkholderiales bacterium, assembly GCA_046317675.1. Classification (GTDB taxonomy): domain Bacteria; phylum Pseudomonadota; class Gammaproteobacteria; order Burkholderiales; family Burkholderiaceae_C; genus Inhella. Next base: position 3,307 of record JBKCVH010000124.1, on the reverse strand, counting down.
GCTGGGACTGGCGCAGCTTTGTGGCGCGCTGGCGCTCTGCGTCACCGCCCCTGTTCTGGGTGGGCTTGGCCATGTTGGCCCTGTCGCTGCCCACGCTGCTGCTGGCAGGCCTGGACCCGCGCACACTGCAAGGCGTGAGCGTGTGGACCAAGCCTTGGAAGTTTCAGGTGTCCATTGGCACCTACTTGCTCACGCTGGGCTTGTTCATGGTGTGGCTGCCGCAGCGGGCACGCCAGGGCTGGACGGCGCGCTCCCTGGTGTGGGTGGCGGTGGTCTGCGGCTGCTTTGAGCTGGTCTACATCATGTGGCAGGGCGCTTGGGGTCAAGCCTCGCACTTCAACTTCAGCACATCTCTGAGCGGCTTGATGTATTCCCTCATGGGCGTGGGCGCGGTGCTGCTGACCGGCGCTTCACTGGCGCTGGCCGCGCTGTTCATGCGCCACCCCGCCGAGGGCTTGGCTGAGCCTCTGCGTTTGAGCCTGGTGCTGGGCCTGCTGGGCACCTTCGTGCTGGGCACTGGCTTTGGCGGCTACCTCAGTGCGCAGCCCGCAGGCCATTGGGTGACGCAGGGCATGGCCGCCGGGACCGACACCGCCGCCAACATCGCAGCGCTGACTGCCGCTGGCTTTAGCGATGCCGGTGGGTTGCCCCTGTTCAATTGGTCACGCAGCGTGGGTGACCTGCGCGTGGCGCACTTCTTCGGCATCCACGCCATGCACGCCATTCCCTTGTTCGGCTGGTGGCTGGCCTCTCGGCGCACGCCAGCAGTCACAGCGCGGGCCAGCGTCTGGGTCTTTGCACTGGCCTACAGCGGGCTGTGCGTGTGGACCTTTGTTCAGGCGACCAGAGGCTTGCCGTTCTGGGGCTGATGGAGGTCTGAGCGCTGCTCGTGAAGCGCCGCGCTCAGAACCAATCTGCCAGTGAGATGCCCACCCCCACCGCGTTTTGTCGGTGGTTGAAGTCGATCAGGCTTTCGCCATAGCCCGAGAACCATTGCAGGTGGCCTTTGAGTTTGCCGGTGATCGGGAAAGCCCAATCGAGCTGAACCGAGCCGCGCGAGCGCTCGCCGCCGCGCAGCGAATGGCGCAGCTGCGCCGACAACTGGTGGCCGCCTGATTCGCGTGCCAGCACCAACTCGCCACGCCCCATGAAGTTTTGGATGCCGGGGTTGTCGTCGTCGGGGTCGCTCTCTGGCAGACGCCACCACGGGCTGAGCGTGATGGTCCATGGGCCGCGCTCCAACCCCACCCGAGCGATCAGTCGGTTCCAACTGCGCGACAAAGGCAAAGCGCGTCCGTTGGATTGGTGGTTCAGGCTGATGCTGCCCACGCCCAAGTTCCACCCGGCAATCTGGCCGCGCAGCGGGGTGACCAACATCACTTCCGGCTCGTAGTTGGTTTCGCGAAATGGCCGCGACAGGCCTTCGTTGTAGACCTGCCAGCGCGAGCTCTGGGTGTAGCCGAACCAGATGGTGGCATTGGTGCCCAACAGGTTGCGGGCCACCTGGGTTTTGAAGCTGATCTGAAACTTGGCCTCGGTGCTGTCGAGGTCTGCTGGCGTGCCCACACTGCGACCGGCTGCGCCGGAGCTTGGAGCACCGTTGCGCGCGCTGCTGTACCAGGCCGGCAGCAAGTACATGGGCTTGTAAGGCCGCAGGCGAAACAACTGCTCACCCGCGTCTTCCAGCAACCATTGGCTGCTGAGGATGGGCGTGCGCGACGTGGGGGCGGGCGCCGCCAAAGCCGCCGCTGCGGGAACAGCCACGGAAACGGCCACAGGAATGGGCGGTGCAGGCTCGGGGCTTGCCGTCCAAGCAGCACCTGGAACCGCGGCGGCAACAGCAGCCGGGGCAGCAATATGGCCGAAGGATGATGCTTGAGGCGCTTGGGCCGCTTGAGCCGCTTGAGGCGCTTGGGCTGCCCAGAGGTCGTAGCACGCCAAGCGCTGCGCGTCGCTGGTGATGCTGCGGCATGTGGTGCCATCAGCAGGCTTGGCTGTTGGCGCTGTTGGCGCTGTGGGCGCTGCGAGCTGCGCCCAGGCGTTGCCCGTCAACAAAGCCCAGGGCAACACGCACAGCAAAAACCGGCGGGGCGGTTGAACACGCCGGTCAGTGACCAAGGCGGGGAAGGGTTTGGAGCGTTGAAGAGCGTGCGCGGGCTTGAAGGGATGCATAAAGGGCTGGTCAGAAATCAATGGAATGATCCTCGCAATGTTTGGACCAGCGCACCTTGACCCAGGCGCTCTTTCAAGAAACACCAGATAACTGATTGATTTTGATGGTGTTTTTAGGCGGTATTGTCGGAGGCAATGAGTTGCATGCCCATGGCTTTGGCCTTCTGAGCTAGGTTGTGCAAGACACGCTGGCGGTAGCGCTCCTCGAAGTATTCCTGCCCCCGGTCTGTGTATTCCTGCCCATGGGTGAGCATGGCGTAGATCAGTCGGGCCAGCTTGTGGGCAGCGGCTGTGACGGCCTTTGGCTTGTCCATGCGCGCGCACATTCGCCGGTAATAGGCCCCCAGCGCCGACTGGCTCGAACGCAATGCCGCTGCCGCCAGGCGCAGCGCCTGGGCCGCTCGGTTGGCGCAGCGCTTGGTCTTGCCACTCATGACCTTGCCCCCGGTGATCTTGGTGCCCGGACACAGGCCCAACCAGGAGGCGAAGTGCTTGTCGCTGGGGAACTTGCCCATGTCAGCACCTACCTCGGAGACCACCACCAGCGCGGTGGTCACGTCGATACCGTCGATGCGGGTGAGGTCCACGCCGCACATCTGGAAGAGCTGCGTGCGCAGATCGAACTTCGGGGCATTGCGCGCCCGCCCGCGCTTCTTGCCTTTGGCCGGTTCGTCTTCGCGGACATGCAGGGCCTGCAACTGCGCCTGAACCTGCGCGTCGCACTCGGCCAGCTGGGCGCCACAGAAGTCAAACGCGTCCAGCGCCTGCTTCAAGGCAAAGAGGTGTTCGGCGCGCCAACTGCCTTGCAGGCTCTTGGCGATCTCGTCCTCGCTGGCGCGGATGCGCGAATTCTTCAGGCGGGCCAGGGCCAGTCCATCGCGCTCGCCGGCGACGATGGCGCGCAGGATCTTCTGGCCCGTCTCGCCGGCCACGTCGGAGATGACGTTGGCCAGTTGGATGTTCATCTGGGTCAGGGCTTTTTGCATGTGCTGCACGAAGCGGCCCTGGCTGCGCAGCAGCATGGTGCGCTGTCGGCTAAGCGAGCGCAGCACGCAGACCTGATCGGCTGGGCGGAAGGCGCCGCGCAGCAGACCAAAGCTCATGAGCTGCTGCAGCCACTGGCAGTCCAGCACAT
>JBKCVH010000123.1:0-6025 GCA_046317675.1 Burkholderiales bacterium | reverse complement strand
TCGCGCGGCCGAGCGGGCGCCCGCGTCCAGGTCGTCGCGCCAGCTCCAGGCCTGCTTTCAGGTCTTCATCCTCGTGACCGAGAGCGTGCAGGTGCGTGAGCAAGTCGGCCACGAAAGGATCACGTGCGGTTTCGTTCGCGGGGGGGGCCGGGGGCTCCGCCAAGTGCGCCTTCACCTCAATGAGTCGTGCCCGAATGCGGTCGCGCAACTCGGCCGTGGCCGCTTCGGTGAAGGTGACCACCAAGATGTGCCCAATCGGCCGCTTTTGCTCCAGCAGCAGGCGCAGCAGCAGCGCACAAAGCGTCCAGGTCTTGCCGGTGCCGGCGCTGGCTTCCACCAGTTGCCGGCCGCTCAGCGGCACCTCAAAAACAGCGAGTTCGTTCATGCGGCGTCCGGCTCAAGGTGCTGCATCAGGGGGCCAAACACCGCTTGGGTGGCGGCTTCAATGCGCCTGTCGTCGAGCGGATCGCTGCGGTCGCCGCGCAGCAGCAACTGCCAATGCGCGTTGCTGCGCTCACCAGGGAACAGGTGGCCGTCGTGCCAAGCGCCCTGCGGCTTCTCATTGCGGGCCAGGGCCCAAGCCGTTTTGGGGGGCAGCCACAGGGGCTCCGTCAAGCTGTTGAACAGGGCGCCAACCAAGTTTTGCAGTAGCACCAGGGGCTGCTCCACGGCCTGGAAAGCAATGCGCTGCCCGTCGCCATGCAGGCTGATGCAGCCGGCTTCTGCCCCGAACTGCGCCTGAAGGGCCAGGTGCACCGCCCAGGCACAGAGTGCATCGGTGCCGCGTGGGGCGTGCAAGTCCCAGCGCAGGTGCAGGCCGGGCGCTTGCAAGTCGGGCAACTGCACGGTCAGGCTGCAAGCCTGGCCTTCCAGCTGCAGGGCCAGGCTGAAGGCTTGCGCGGGCAGGGAGTGCGTGCGGTGGCTTTGCAGGCGCAGGTAGAGGGCTTTCAGGTCGTCCACTTGCGCGGCAAGGGCGCTCTCCCCAAGCGCTCCGCTGGGCCAAGCAGGGTCGCGGCGGGCGAGTTCCTCCACGAGCGGGCGGTTGTGCGCGTGCGGCATGGCGCGTTCGGCCCATTGGCTCAGGGCGCGCCGCTGGGCCGCGAAGGGCTCGGCGTCGTCCCAGGGCGCGTCGTCCCAAGGCAGGTTCAGGCCCAGCCGGCTGCGGATGAAGTGCTTGCCGGGGTGCTGCAGGGCCGAAAGCAGCTGCGACAGGCTGAGCTGCGCCGGAATGGGCGCCGGCTGCAGGGGGGCGGCCAAGAACGGCGGCTCTGGGGCGCGGGGCGCAGTGTCGTCGTCTGTGTCGTCGTCGGGGTCGTCTTCCGCTTCGTCCTCGGCTCCACCGGTTTCGGACAGCGCATTGGCTCCCTCACTGCGCACCAGCGTTGGCGGCAGCAACTCGCTGCGAAAGCTCTGCAGCAGCTCTTTCGCCGGGTCGAAGGCTTGGGTGGAAAAGGCCTGCAGCGGGTGCTCCACCCGCACGTGGCGGCCTTTCGGTAGGAACTCCATCAGCTCGGCCAGCAACACCGAAGGCGGCAGGCTGCTGCCGTCGCGCTGGCTGCGGCCGGTGTGGCTGAGGTGCAGCACATCGCGGGCCGAGAGCAAGGCGTCCAGGAACTGTTGGCGTTGCTCCTGGCGCGGCTGGCGGTCTCCGGGCTGGGGGTGGGCTAACAAGAGGTCGGTGGGGTCGGGCCGGCTTGGGCGCGGCCAGGCGCCGTCGTCGAGCCCAAGCACCGCGACCACCCGGGCCGGAATGCCGCGCAGGCTGGCCAGGCTGGAGAAGGTCACAGCGCCGCTGGGCACGCCGCCGCGCACGGGGTTGTGCAGGGCCTCCTTCAAGGCATGGCGCACGCGGGCCAGGGGCAGGCGGCTGCTGAGCCCGGCGCGCTGCCAAGCCTCTTGCACTTGGCCAATGGCTTCGTGCAAGGCCCGCGCCGCTTCGGCGTGGCTGCTGTCGGGGTCGGTGTTGGGCGGCAGCAGCAGGGCCACGAGCGCTTGCAGCGCGTGGACTGCTTCGGTAGGCATCAAGCCCGCTGACCACAGCGCCGACTGGGCACTGAGCATCTGGCTCAGGGCTTGCAGGGCGCCGAGTGCCTCGGTGGGCAGCACTGCATCGCCCCCCAGGGCCAACCAGGGGCCGAGCGGGGCGGTGCTGCGCCCTTGGGGTAGGCAGTAGGCCAACTGCAGGCGCTGCAGCGCCGCTTGCAGGGTGTGGGAGTTGGAGAGCCCATGCCGGGCGGCGTGAGCGGCATCCAGACCCGCGTGGTGGCCGGTGGCCTGAAGGGCTTGCAGGGCGTCGGCATCCGGGGCCAGGCCAAAGCGCTGCTGCAGGGGCGCCTGCCGAAGCAAGGCAGCAAAGCGGCTGGCGGGGGCGGGGCTGTCCAGCAGGTCCAGCCAGTCCAGCAAGAGGCGGACCTCCGCCGGCAAGGGCGGCTCGCTGCGCCCGCTGATTTCATAGGGAATGCGGCGGCCAGGTGCGGCGCTGCCGAAAACGGCTTCGATGGCGGGCGCGGCGGCGTCGAGGTCGGGCAGCAGCACCAGCACGTCACGCAGTTGCAGCGAAGGGTCGTCGGCGAAGAGGCCCAGCAGGCGGTCGTGCAGCACCTCCAGCTCGCGGGTCAGCGAGTGGGCGATGTGCAGCTCCAAACTGCGGTCGGCCGCGTGCGGCTCCGGGCTGATGGGGGTTAAGTCCAGCAAGCTGCGCTGCACTTCGGCCAGCAAGTGCGGCGCGGGTGGCTCGCTGTAGTCGCCTTCGCTCGGGTCGAGGCCGGCATGGCTCAGCGCGGTGAGCAAGTGCTGCGTGGGCTGCGCCCAGTGGGCCAGCAGCGGGTGGCCGATCTCATGCGAATCGGCCAGGCCGCGCGCTTGAAGCTGGGCCAGGCGGCGCGGGCTGACCAAATCGAACCAGAACTCGCGGCAGGGGTTCAGCACGTAGAGGTGCAAGGCCTGCTGTTGGCCCAGATGCTGCAGCGCCTGCCAGTGCAGCGGCGCCAAGTGCGGCAGGGCAAAGAGGTGCACGGCGCGGGGCGATGGGGGCAGGGCGGCGAGTTGGGGCAAACGCCGCGCCAACAAGTCAGCCGAGTCGTCGCCCACCGCCCGCCAAACGGCCGCTTGCCATGCTTCCATGGGGTCGTTCAGCAGCAAACCCCGCTTGCGCCAAGCGGCCAACCAGTCGGGCCGCGCCACGCCAAGGCGCTCCAACTGCAGGGCCACTTGCTGGGCGCGCTCCCAGCGCAGGGCTTCGGCCCCGGGCGCTGCGGGGTTGCCCAGGCTTTGCGCCAGGCGCGGGTGCTCGCGCAGCAGCTTGGGGTGGCCCAGCAACTCGTACACGCGCCAGGGCCAGGCGGCGGTGCCCAGGGGCTCAGGGTCTTCCGACTGGCGCACCAGGCCGTGCAGCCAAGGTGCGAGGAACTGAAAATCCAGGTTGGCGGCAATGCCGTTTCGTTCGGCCAACTGGAAGGTGAGCCAGCGCTGGAAGGCGGCGCTGGGCACGATCAAGGTGTCTTGTGCGAAAGGGTCCTTGGCTTGCGCGGCCAGCTGCTGGCACAGCGCATCGAACAGGGTTTCGATGCGATTGGAAAGATGCAGCTTCATGCCCGGCGTAGGCCTCACTTCGGCACCAAAGCCAAGCGGGCCGCCACCTCGGGGCTCCAAAGGGGCATGTACTGCACCGCCATCCAGGGCGCGAGTAGGTCTCGGTACTGGCGCGACCACGGCAGGCCACTTTGGCCCGTGGAGATCATGACCCTGGAGCGCGCGGGGTCCCCGAGGTCGTAGAGCGCACGCAGCGAGGGGCCGTGGTCGCTTTGGTAGCGCTCACCGGCCCAGTCGGGCGCAAAGCGCACGGCGGCCACGTTGATGGCGTAGGGGTCGCTGCCGCTGGGGGCACTCAGTTCAAAGAAAGGCCGCAACTGCGGCACGCGCGAGAAGGGGCGGTGCTCTGCCTTGGCGCGGTGGAGCTGCCCGTACTGCCAGCGCGCAGGGTCCTTGCCCAAGCGCGCCTGCAACTCGTCCAGGGCCTTGCCCAGCGCGGCGTTGGCCTGCATGGAGCAGGTTTCAACAGCCGGGGTGCTGCGCTCATCGCACCAAGGCGAGGTGTCACTCTGGGCCATGCGCTCGATGGCGTCACGGAAGCTGCGTTTTTCCAGCAGCTTCGCGCCGGCGGGGCCGAGCTCGTCGCTGAGCACGCCTTCGGTGAAGTGGCGCACCCAAGCCCAGAACACGGCCGGCGCTGCATCGCCCACGTTCATGCGGCCGTCAAAGGCGGCTTGCTGCGCGGCGATTTGGGCTGCCAAGGGGTGATCGGAACGCGCCGCCTTGAACGACTTCAAGAGCGGGAGGGCCCCGAGCGAGAGCTCGTCGGCGTGCATGGCGGCCAGGGTGTCCAGGGTGTGCGTGGGGGTGGCCTGAAGCATTTGCTCGATGCGCTGCTGGCGGTGCGGCAGCGCCCACTCGTGGCTGATCTGGGCCGGGTAGTCGTTGCCGTGAATCTTCTGGTTGGCGGTGGCCAGCCAGCCGCGAGCGGGCTCGTTCTCTTGGGGGAGGGCGTCGAAGGGGATGCTGCCTTGCCAGTCGTAGCGGGCTTCCCAGCCGGGGGCCGGCAGCAAGCCGTGCAGGTCGTGCTGCGGCGCGCGCACCGGAATGCGGCCCGGCGCAATGAAATGAATGCCGCCGCCCTTTTCGGCCACGAGCATGTTTTGCTGCGGGCTGTGCCACTGCCGCATGGCGTCGCGGTACTCGGCGTAGCTTTTGGCGCGGTTTTGCTTCAAAGCGGCGCCGATGGGGTCTTGCTCCGCTTCCAGGGCCATCCAGCGCATGGCCAGCGCGAACTGGCGGCGGCCGCTGGTTTTGAGCAAGTCTTGGCCCGCGCCCGCATCAGAAATGAAGGGGCCATGCCGGCCCACGCGCAAGCGCAGAACCTCCTCTTGGCCGCCCTTGATGCGGATGCGTTCCTCCACCACCTTGGCGGCTTGCCAGCCTTCGGGCGTGCGCACCTCGGTGCGGCCTTCCAGCTCTCGGATTTCCTCCAAGTACAGGTCTTGGGTGTCTGGCCCGGTGTTGGTGAAGGCCCAGGCAATGTGCTGGTTCTGCCCCAGCACCACATGTGGCAAGCCGGGCAGCGTGCCACCGGCCACTTCAAGGCCCGGCCGCTTGAGCCGCGCCAAGTACCAAAGCGAGGGCGCCTGCAGCTTCAGGTGCGGGTCGTTGGCCAGCAGGGGCTGGCCGCTGGCGCTGTGGCTGGCGGCCACGGCCCAGTTGTTGGAGCCCACGCCCTCAACGCCGCTGGAGAAGTAGTCAGCGAGCTGAACGGCAGGCGAGGGCGTGCCGCTGCCCAGGCCCAGGCTGGCGTAAAGGTTCGGGTAGTCGGCCAAAGCGGGCAGGCGGTCGCCGGGGTAGGGCGGCATCAGATCGGCAATTTGCGCGGCGCGCTCGCCCACGGGGGCCGGAAGCTGCAGGGCCAGCCTGAAGCGCTCCAACTCGGACCTCCAGTTGGTGCCCAAGTCCCAGGCCATCATCAAGGCCCAAGAGAGGCTGTCAACGGGCGTCCATTCCTCAAACTGCAGGCCCAGGATCACCATCTCGGGCGGGCGCGCTTGGCTGCGCCAGCCGGCATTGACCCCGTCGGCGTAGGCCTGCGCCACCTTGCGGCCGGCAGGGTCGCCGTGCTGGGCGCCCCAGTCCCACTGTGCCTGGGCAGCGCGGCGCACGCCCAGGGCACGCAAGAAGCGGTCGGTCCCTAAGGCGCTTGCGCCAAAGGCTTCCGACAAGCGCCCCGCGCCACTGCGCCGCTGCACCTCCACCTGCCAGCCACGGTCTTGCGCATGCGCAAAGCCCATTGCGTAAGCAAGGTCGGCATCGTTCTGGGCCGTCAGCGTGGGCACGCCGGGCCCGTCGCGTTCAATCGTGGCCGCTGCTTGCAGCCCCGGCGCTGTCAATTGCCCACTGTGCTGCGGCGAGGCACGCCAGGCATAGCCCGCAGCCAGCACAGCCAGTGCCAACACCAGCAACAGAAGAGCAAGCAGCCCGC
>JBKCVH010000122.1:0-22873 GCA_046317675.1 Burkholderiales bacterium | reverse complement strand
GCCACTTTGACCAGGCGCCAGTTCTTCACGATGTAATCGTGAATCTCAGCCTTGATCCAGTGCATGGCGTAACTCACCAGGCGCACGCCTTGATCGGGGTCGAAGCGGCGCACCGCTTTCATCAGGCCCACATTGCCTTCTTGAATCAGATCGCCCTGCGGGAGCCCGTAGCCCACGTACTGCCGGCTGATGGAGACCACGAGGCGGAGGTGGGACATGACGAGCCGTCCGGCGGAGTCAAGGTCACCATATTCCTTGAGGGCCCGGGCGTAGCGAACTTCCTCGTCAGCCGTCAGCATCGGGAGCCGATTCACGGCGGAGATGTACGCATCCAAGTGCCCGAGGGACGGGATCAGGGACCAAGGGTCACGAACAGCAACAGCGGCGTTGGACATGGCAGTGCATCCTTTTAGGGTTCACCCGAACCCCGTTGAATGCCGACTTTAGCACTCACCGCTGGGGAGTGCTAACAGTCATTCGAACCCGTTTACTCCATCAGGCCAAAGTCGGAGCTCGACACCATGCCGGCGATGTCCAAGAGGATCAGGATGCGCTCGCCGATCTTGCCGATGCCGGTCACGTGCTTGGAGTCGATCGAAGAGCCCAGCTCAGGCGCTTGCTTGATCTGGTCCGAGTTCAACTCCAGAACATCCGACACGGAATCGACCACCATGCCCAGCACGCGGTTGCCAATGTTCATCACGATGACCACCGTGAAGGCGTTGTACTGCGCCTCGGTGCCAATGCGAATCCGCATGTCCATGATGGGCACGATCACGCCGCGCAAATTCACGACCCCTTTGACAAAGGACGGCGCGTGCGCGATGCGCGTGGGTGCTTCGTAGGAGCGAATCTCCTGCACCTTCAAGATGTCCATCCCGTACTCCTCACTCCCGATACGGAAGGTGAGGAACTGCTTGCTGGGCTTGACGCCGCCGGCCGCTTGGGCGGCATGGGAAACAACCAGTTCGGTGCTCATGGGCTGATAGGTTCCTGAGGAAGTGGGCCTGGAGATTCTGCCGTGGCTTCAGACGTTAAAAAGGAAGTTCATCACATCGCCGTCTTTGACGATGTACTCCTTGCCTTCAGCGCGCATCTTGCCTGCGTCTTTGGCTCCTTGCTCGCCTTTGTAGGCAATGAAGTCGTCAAAGGCGATCGTTTGGGCCCGAATGAAGCCGCGCTCGAAGTCGGTGTGGATGACGCCGGCTGCTTGGGGCCCGGTGTCTCCCTTATGGATCGTCCAGGCGCGCACTTCTTTGACACCCGCCGTGAAGTAGGTTTGCAGGCCCAGCAGTCCGAAGCCCGCGCGGATCAAGCGGTTCAGGCCGGGTTCGTCTTGGCCCATCTCAGACAGGAACATGGCGCGGTCCTCGTCGGACATTTCCGAAAGCTCCGCTTCCGTCTTCGCGCAAATCGCCACCACAGGTGCGTTTTGCTTGGCGGCGTACTCTTTCAGGCGGTCCAGGAAGGTGTTGTTTTCGAAGCCGTCTTCGGCCACGTTGCCCACGAACATGGCGGGCTTGGCCGTGATCAAGCAAACCGGCTTCAGGAGCGCAAGCTCTTCTTTGCTGAAGTCAACCGAGCGCACCGGCTTGGCTTGATCGAGCGCGCCTTGGCACTTTTCCAGAACCTTGACGAGTGCAATCGCGTCTTTGTCGCCAGCGCGCGCCACTTTGTTGTAGCGGTGAAGGCTCTTTTCGACGGTGCCCAGGTCAGCAAGGCAAAGCTCGGTCTGAATGACCTCGATGTCGGAGATGGGGTCGACGCGGCCGTTCACGTGGATGACGTTTTCATCCTCAAAGCAACGCACCACGTTCACGATGGCGTCGGTCTCGCGGATGTGGCTCAAGAACTGGTTGCCAAGGCCTTCGCCCTTGCTGGCACCCGCAACGAGGCCAGCAATGTCGACGAACTCCACAATGGCCGGCACCACGCGCTCTGGCTTGACGATGGCCGCCAGGGCCTGCAAGCGCGGGTCGGGCAGTTCAACGATGCCGACGTTGGGCTCGATCGTGCAGAACGGATAGTTCTCGGCGGCGATGCCGGCTTTGGTCAGGGCATTGAAAAGAGTGGACTTGCCAACGTTGGGCAAACCCACGATGCCGCATTTGAGGCTCATCGCACGGTCCTAGGGGCTGGGGGCAAAGCCGGGGATTTTAGGCGGCGGCGCGCTGGCTTTCGGCTGGCATGGGGCGGCTTCCTAGAATGCGGCCATGCAACATGAGGTCTTGATCCGCGGCGATGGCAGTGTGGGGCGCACGCTTGCGTTGGCACTGGCCTCGCAAGGCCTGCGTGTGGCGCTGCTTGGCCGCAACACGCCGCGCGCTGAGGATGTGCGTGCCTACGCGCTCAACGCGGCCTCCCAGCGCCTGCTCGCGCGGCTCAAGGTGTGGGACGGTTTGCCAGCCCATGCCCGCACCCCTGTTGCCGACATGCGCGTGCAAACGGGCGGCCGCCAGCTTGATTTCAGCGCTTGGAATGCGCAAGCCCAAGAACTCGCTTGGATTGTTGATGCCGCGGAGTTGGATGCCCAACTCGAGGCGGCCGTTCGCTTTGCCCCGCATGTGCAGCGCGTGCAGGCCGAGGTTTCGCACCAATTGTTGGCCCTTTGCGAGGGCCGTGAGGCGGCCAGTCGGGAGGCACTTGGGGTGGGCGTGCAGCAGCGCGCCTACGGGCATGACGCCATTGCCACGCGACTGGTGGCTGAATTGCCGCACCTGGGCCGAGCCTGGCAGTGGTTCACGGACACCGGCGAAGTGCTCGCCCTTCTGCCGCTGGATCGACCCGCCGTGGGGCACAGCTATGCCTTGGTGTGGTCCCAGCCAGAGGCGTCGGCCGCCGAGCGGGTCGCCTTGCCGCCCGACGCATTTGAAGCCTTGCTGATGGCCCAAACCGGCCAGAAGCTGAGCTTGCACGGCCCTCGCGAACGCTGGCCGTTGCGGCTGTTGCGGGCAGACCGGATGGCGGGCGACGGTTTCGTGCTGCTCGGCGATTGCGCCCACTTGGTGCACCCTTTGGCAGGGCAGGGCTTGAACCTGGGTCTGGCGGACGTTGCCGCTCTGGCCGAGGTGCTGGCTGCCCGGGAGCCCTGGCGGTCGCTGGGTGATGCCAAGCTGCTGCGCCGGTACGAGCGCGCGCGCTTTCAAGACACCTTGCTCATGGGTGAGCTCACTGACACCTTGTGGGCTGGCCTAACCCAATCTCCGCCTTGGGCGCGCCGAATGGCTGCCGACGGCTTGATGCTGGTGAATCAACTATCCCCCCTCAAGCGCTGGCTGAGCCGGCAGGCGATGGGTCGACCTTTGAACTGAGATTGCACTTGATGACTTTGATTCGCACGATGGCGATGGCGCTTGTTGCCTCGCTCATGTTCAGTGCTTGTGATGCCAAGGCGCCCCCCAAGGGCGCTCCGGGCAATGCGCCGGTGCCTGAGGCTGCCATTCGCAAGGGGCTGGCCGAGTGGGCGCCCGAGCTCACCAAGATTGAGGAAGTCCGGGCCACGCCCATCCCGGGCCTGTTCGAGTTTCGTTTGGGCATGGACATCTTCTACACCGATGCGACGGGGCGCTATGTGTTTCCCGAGGCCATGCTCATCGACCTGCAAACCCGCAGAAACCTCACCCAGGCGCGGGTGAATGAGTTGAGCCGGGTTCCTTTTGCCAAGTTGCCTTTGCAAGATGCCGTGGTGTGGAAGCGGGGCAATGGCAGCCGCAAGATCGCCGTGTTTGCCGACCCCAACTGCGGCTACTGCAAGCGCCTTGAGCGCACGCTGCAAGAGATCGATGACATCACGGTTTACACCTTTGTCATTCCCATCTTGGGTGAAGACTCCGTCGCCAAGTCGCGCGCCATCGTGTGCGCAAAAGATACCAGTGCGGTATGGCTCGACTGGATGCTGCGCGACAAGGTGCCCGCAGCGCCCACGGGAACCTGCGACGACAGCCCCATGCAGCGCAACAGCCAGTTTGCGCGGCAAAACCGCGTGAACGGCACGCCAGCCATCTTCTTTGAGGACGGCACCCGTGCACCCGGTGCGCTCGATCGTGAAGCCATTGAAGATCGCTTGAAGCTGATTGCGAAGCCTGCGGCCAAAGCATCGGAGAAGGCAAAGTGAGCGCGGCGCCTCTCCCGCCCCTGGCCAGGCGACTGGCATACCTCGGCTTGCTGCCCTTCGCGACGGGCGCCTTGCTGGCGTGGCTGCTCAACCGCCCCGGCGACCTTGACGTGCATGCCTTTGCTATGCGGGCTTTTTCGGCCTACGCCGCCGTCGTCATCAGCTTCCTTGGTGCGCTGCACTGGGGTGCGGCCATGCAGCGGCATGAAACCCGGGGCAGCGTCTATGCCTGGGCAGTGGTGCCCAGTCTGCTGGCCTGGGCTGCAGCCTTGATGCCGGCCTACGCGGGTCTCGCCCTTCATGGCGCTCTGCTGCTTGGCGTTTACGCCCTGGACCGCATGCGCTACCCCGCATGGGGTCTGCAAGCCTGGTTGACGCTGCGCTTTCGTTGCACCCTGGGTGCCAGCCTGTGCTGTTTCCTCGGAGCGGCGGGCACCTGATCGCCGGCTTGCTTGCCCGTTCACCTGCGCGCCGGGGCGTGCGATGGGCTTGGCTGCTGGCTGTTTTGGTGGCGCACGGCCTGTTGCTTTGGGCTTGGCGCGAGCACTTGGCCCTGGACCTTGCGCCCATACCGCGTTTGGAGGTCGATTTGGTGCAGCCGATGCGGCTGGTCGCGCCACGTCCTGTGCCGGCCAAGCCGCCCGTGGTCGCCCAAACGAGTCGCTTGAGCCCAGGCGCCATGGCAAGTTTGGAGCCCCGAGCGGCAGCCCTGCCGGAATTGGAGCCCTTGCCGGCCAGTGCGCCTGCCGGAGCTGAGATTCCCGCTTTGCCGAGTGCCGATGAGTTGAATGTCCCCACTGCCGCTGAGCCGCTGCCAGAGGCCGTGCCGGGCCCTGAGTGGCCGCTTTCCACGCGCTTGGCCTATGCGCTTGTGGGGCACTACCAGGGACCAGTGCACGGCGACGCTGAAGTGGAGTGGCTGCGCCAGGGCGACCGCTACCAGATGCGGCTGCGCGTCAGCATCGGTCCCAAGCTCGCGCCTTTCATGGCGCGGGATCTGATCAGCAGCGGCCGCCTCACGGCTTCGGGTGTTCGACCCGAGCGCTACGACGAAGACACGCGCATCCTCTTGGGCTCACGCCGCCGCTTGAGCCTGACGATCGACCCACAAACCCTTCGCTTGGCCAATGGCCGCGAGCTGGCGGCCCCTGCCGGCGTGCAAGACACCGCCAGCCAGTTCGTGCAACTGGCTTGGTGGCTGCTGACGGGCCGTGAGCGCGCTGAAGTGGGCCGCGTCATCGAGCTCCCCCTTGCGCTGCCCTTTGCGCTCCGGCCCTGGCGCTATGAGGTGGTGGAGAGCGTGGAGCTGGACACGCCGCTTGGGCGCGTGAGCACCTGGCATTTGCGCCCCCAAGGCGTTGATGCAAGCGGCGCTTTGTTGGCCCAAGTTTGGCTGGCGCCGGGTTTGCAGTACCTGCCAGTTCGCATCCGCATTGAACAGGGTGCCGCCGTCTGGGTGGAGCTGAACTTGCAGGAGTCACCGCAGCAAGAAGTTGCACCGCCTGAGAATGCCGCGTCCCAACCCAGCAAGCCACCACCATGACCTACGAATGCATCCTTGTTGAGACCCTGGGCGACGGCCCGCGCAAGACGGGTTTGATTCGCCTGAACCGCCCCAAGGCGCTGAATGCGCTGTCGGACCCTTTGATGGACGAACTCGGCGAAGCCCTATACGCCTTCGATGCCGATGACGGCATTGGCTGCATCGTGATCACTGGCAGCGAGAAAGCCTTTGCCGCCGGTGCCGACATCCCGACGCTGGCCCAGCACGACTTCATGAGCGCCTTCAACAGTGGCCTCATCAGCAAGAACTGGGAGCACATCCTGCGCATCCGAAAGCCGGTGCTTGGCGCCGTGAGCGGCTTTTGCCTCGGCGGCGGCTGCGAGCTGGCCATGATGTGCGATGTGCTGTACGCCGCTGACACCGCCAAGTTCGGCCAGCCCGAGATCAAGCTGGGCGTCATCCCCGGCGGCGGCGGTACGCAGCGATTGCCGCGCTGGGTGGGCAAGAGCAAGGCCATGGACATGTTGCTGACCGGGCGCTTCATGGACGCTGCGGAAGCAGAACGCGCCGGCCTCGTCGCGCGTGTGGTGCCGGCTGCGGACCTGATGAAAGAAACCCTGGCGGCGGCCGAGACCATCAACGGCTACGCAGCGCCTGTGGTCGCCTTGATGAAGCAGCTGTGCAACCAGTCCTTCGAGGTGCCTTTGACGGAAGGCGTGAAGATCGAACGTGGCATGTTCCATGCCGTGTTTGGAACGCCGAACCAGAAGGAAGGCATGGCGGCTTTCCTAGAAAAGCGCCCGCCCACCTGGAGGAACGACTAAGGCGTGATCCAGCGTGCGCCTTGGGCATCCACGAGCGCGCGCCGGTGGCCCTCTGGGCGTAGGGCCAGCCAGTCGATTTGAAGAACTGTGGCGCGAAGCAAGGCGAAGTGCGCTCGCGCACCAGCTTCTGGTCTTGAGGGCGCCAAGCTGGCTGGCAGCAGGCTGCCGGGTGGCAACTCGCTCATGTAGTCCTGCGCCGCAGGGCGCAGCTTGAGCTTGGCCCAATTGCTTGAGACGGCGAGCCCATCGGTCTCGACCTGGAGCGACACGCGCATCCGCAACTGCCAGCTCAGCCGGGGGCACCATGCCACCACGGTCCCGAATGGCTTGCGCTGCAGTTGTGACACCTTGGGACTGCGGGCGTCTGTGAAGAAATTAATGGCTTGGCGCTCGGCGCTCACCTCGCGCAGCACCACGGTGCGGGCGTCGGCGGCTTCGCCATCCACCGTGGCCAGTACGGGTGTTCGCCAGCCATGGCTGCGGTCCTGCACCGCTTTGGTCAGCTCACCCCAAATAGCGCCGGGCAGCGCGGCCAATTCTTCGTCGTCGGCGCTGCTCGGGGTCATCCAGCCTCAGCCTTCGCGCCGCAGGGCTGGGAAGAGGATGACGTCGCGGATGCTGGGGCTGTCGGTGAGCAACATCACGAAGCGGTCGATGCCGATGCCGCAACCGCCGGCAGGGGGCATGCCCACTTCGAGGGCGCGAACAAAGTCGGCGTCGAAGTGCATGGCTTCATCGTCGCCGCCATCTTTGGCATCGACCTGGGCTTGGAAGCGCGCGGCTTGGTCTTCGGCATCGTTGAGCTCGCTGAAGCCGTTGGCCACTTCCCGGCCGGTCATGTAGAGCTCGAAGCGGTCGGTGATGCCGGGGTTGGCGTCATTGGCGCGCGCCAGTGGGCTGACCTCGATCGGGTGGTTCATGATGAAGGTCGGCTGCCAGAGCTTCTCTTCCACCGTCGCTTCGAAGAGCGCGTACTGCAGTTGCGCCAAGTTCGCTGCCTTCGGCACCTCTTCGCCGGCCGCGCGAATGCGCTGGGTCAGCACCTCGGGGTCGTCGGCCTCGCTGGCGCTGAGGCCCGCATGCTGCACCAGGGCATCGCGAATGGTCAGGCGGGCAAAAGGCTGGTCCAAGTGGACAGGCTGGCCGTTGTAGGTCAGCGCAGCGGTGCCGGTGGCCTTGATGGCGACGTGACGCAGCAAGCCTTCTGTGAAGTCCATCAGGTCCTGGTGGTCCCAGAAGGCGGCGTAGAACTCCATCATCGTGAACTCGGGGTTGTGGCGAACGCTCAAACCCTCGTTGCGGAAGTTGCGGTTGATCTCGAACACGCGCTCAAAGCCGCCCACCAGCAGGCGCTTCAGGTAGAGCTCCGGCGCGATGCGCAGGAACATTTCTTGGTCAAGCGCATTGTGGTGCGTGGCGAATGGCTTGGCATTGGCACCACCGGGGATGGGGTGCAGCATGGGCGTTTCCACTTCGAGGAAGCCGTGCTCCATCATGTAGCCGCGCATGCTGGATACGGCCTTGCTGCGCTGCGCAAAGCGGTCGCGCGCGGCTTCGTCGGTGATCAGGTCGACGTAGCGCTGGCGGTACTTCTGCTCTTGGTCGGCCATGCCGTGGAACTTGTCGGGCAGAGGGCGCAGGCTCTTCGTGAGCAGGCGCAGCTCGGTGACCTTGATGGACAACTCGCCGGTCTTGGTGCGGAACAAGGTGCCGCGAGCGCCCACGATGTCGCCCAAGTCCCAGTGCTTGAATTCGGCGTACAGCTCTTCGCCCAGGGCATCGCGCTGCACATACAGCTGCACGCGGCCCGTCGCGTCTTGCACCGTGGCAAAGCTGGCCTTGCCCATCACGCGCTTGAGCACCATGCGGCCGGCCACGCTCACCTCAACGGCTTGCGGCTCCAGAACCTCGTTCTCAATGCTTCCGTAACTCTGTGCCAGCGGCAGTGCGCGGTGCTGGGGCTTGAAGTCGTTCGGGAAGGTGACCCCGCCCTTGGCGCGCAGTGCGGCCAGTTTGGTACGGCGCTCGGCGATCAGTTGGTTGTCGTCGGCGTGCGTCGCGGGGGTGTCCATGAGAGGGATTCCGAGGGGTGGGGAAGGGCGCGGATTCTAGGCGGTGCCTCCCTACACTCCCAGGTTTTCCCGGAGTAGCGCCTCCCTATGCAGAAAGCCGTCTCTTGAGTCTGGTGCGCGCCTCGCTGGCGTTGACCGTTGGCCATGGCCTGGCCCATCTGCTGCCTTTGCTGTTTGGGCCCTGGCTGTCGCGGCTCTACACGCCGGCCCAGTTTGCCGAGTACAGCCTTGTGTGGGCGGTGGCCAACAGCTTGGCGGTGGTGGCCTGCGCACGCTACGAGATGGCATTGCCGCTGGCCGGTGGCGCCGCCAGTTTGCGGGCGCTTTTGGCCTTGAGCCTTCGCTTGCTCGCCGTGTTGTGGGGTCTGGCGGCCTTGGTGGGCGCTTTGTTGATGGCGCGCTGGCCAAGCATGGCCTTGCTGCCGGCCTTGGTGCTCTTGATGGGGGCTTTCCAGTTGTTGTCGATGCTGGCCACTCGGCAGGAGCGTTTTGCTGTGCTCATGGCGGCAAAGATTGGGGTTTGGAACGGCTTGGCGGCCTTGCAAGTTGTTGCGGGCCTGTTGCTTTGGGGCGTGTGGGGCATGGCCTTGGCGGCAGTGGTCTCCTTGTCGCTTGGCGTTCTGGCGCTGGCTTGGCCTTTGCGGGCTCAACTGCGCGGCTTGCGGGCGGTGTCTTGGTCGCGCCTGCGGGCCGTGGCCCGGCGCCACAAAGACTTCCCGCTGCTGAACACGCCGCATGCGTTTGCGGGCGCTGCGCAAGATGCCCTGACGCTGCTGCTGCTCACCGCCTGGACGGGCGACGCCGCCACGGGGCTCTGGGCCTTGGCGCTGCGTTACTTGAAGGCCCCGGCCTCGCTGGTGGGCTCGGCGGTGTCCACCGTGCTCTACCCGCGCTTGACCGGCGCTTCCAGTTTTGAAGAGGGCCGCCGCCAGTTGCGCCGTGCCATGCGCCTCTTGGTGGCGATGGCGCTGCCGTTTGCGCTCGTGTTGCTGGTCGCTGGCCCCGATTTGTTTGCCTGGGTGTTTGGTGAACCCTGGCGCGGCTCTGGCGAGTTGGCGCGGGCGCTCGCGCCTTACCTGGCCTTTCACTTTGTGGCTTCGCCCTTGGCGGTGGTCACCATGGCCTGGGGTGCGCAAGCCTGGGCTTTGAAGCTGGCCTTGGTCGGCCAAGTGTTGTTCTTGTTGGCCCTGATGCTGGGGCTGCACTGGGGCGGCCTGGTGGGGGCCGGCTGGGCGGTCTCGGTGGTGATGATGGGCTACTTCGGGTACTACTTCTGGGCGCTATGGAACTGGAGAGCAGCGTGACGCGATTTCGATGGCTGTGGGTCCGCACCAAGCGCCTGCTTTCGCGCGCTTGGGGTCCGCGCATGGTCTGGGGCTGGGTGCACCCGGACGGACGCTTTTTGCGCCACACCCGCCTGAGCAACCAGTGCGAGATCTTCGATCGCCACCAGTTGGACATTGGGGACCACGTTTTCGTTGGCCATTTTTCGGTGCTGGATGCCAGCCACGGTCTGCACATTGGTGAGGGGTGCCAGATCGGCTTTTTCACAGGCCTGTTCACGCATTCCAGCCACGCAGCCATCCGCCTTTACGGTAGGGCCTACGTTGAAACGCCGGTGAAGAAGGCTTACTTCACGGGCTCCATCCACGTCGGAGCCTTCAGTTTTGTGGGCGCCCATGCCACCTTGCTGCCGGGCACGCGCCTAGGGCGCGGCAGCATCGTGTCGGCGTACAGCATGGTCAGCGGCGAGTTCCCGGACTTCGCCATCTTGGCCGGGCAACCCGCCAAGCAGGTGGGCGACACGCGGAACATGGATGCGCGCTTGCTCAAGGAACACCCCGACTTGGCCGTGCACTACCAGCAATGGGCCGGTTCGCTGCCCGAAGCGCGGAGTGCGCCTTGAAGCTGGTTTTGATCGGCGATGGCGAGTCGCCGCACTTGCTGAAGTGGGCGAGGGCGCTTGCGCCGCGGGTCGACCTGTGGGCGCTTTCCTCACGCGGCTTCTTGCCAGGCTTTGACGACTGCCTGCCCAGCGCGCGCCGCTTGGCCTTGAGCACCTCACCGCAGCATGCGGGTGGCAACCTCGGTTTGCTGCGCCAGTTGCCGCAGGTGGGCCGCTGGCTGCGCGCTGTGGATGCCGACTGGCTGCACGCGCATTACTTGACCTCGCATGGCACCCTGGCCCTCTTGGCAAAGCGCGCCTACGGGCTGCGCGGGCAAATCGTGGGGTCTGCTTGGGGGAGTGACATCCTCGTCACCCCCGCGCGCAGTGCGGCTTACCGGTGGCTCACGCGCCGGGTGCTGCGGGCCTGCGCGCTGACCACCTCCGACAGCCGCCACATGGCCGAGCGCATGCGGGCGTTGGGCGGCGCCGAGCCCATGGTGTTTCCCTTTGGGCTGGAGGCCATGCCGCCCGCACCACCCAGCAAGGCGCCTTGGCGCTTTTTTGCCAACCGGGGCTTGGAGCCCATCTATGCCCCCGAGCGGGTCATTGAAGCTTTCGCGGCGGTGGCCGCCGTTCAGCCCGAAGCGGAGCTGGTGGTGGCCAACGACGGCAGCTTGCGCGGCGCTTTGGAGGCCCAAGTTGCACGGCTCGGCCTCGCGCAGCGGGTTCGCTTCACCGGCCGTTTGAATGCAGAGGCGCAGGCTTTTGAATACGCCGCCGCGCGCTGGTACTTGAGCTTGCCGCTGAGCGACTCGGTGGCCGTGTCCGTGTTGGAGGCCATGGCGCACGGCTGCCTGCCCATCTTGTCGGACCTCCCCGCCAACCATGAACTGGCCGAAGCGGGCGAGGGCGTCACGCTGCTGCGCAGCCTGGCTGAGCTCAACGCGCATTTGGCCGCGTTGCTGCCCAGCGCCGACCGCTTGGCCGAGCAGCAACGCCAGTGGGTGGCGACGCACGGCGTGTTCGAGCCCGCGGTGGCGCGCTTTGTGCAGCGCTTGCAGTCCCTTTCCTCATGAACATCCTCTACCTGAACCACTACGCTGGAAGCCCACAGCACGGCATGGAGTTCCGGCCCTACTACCTCGCTCGGGAATGGGTGCGGGCCGGCCATCGGGTGCGCATGGTGGCGGCGGATCACTCGCATGTGCGGGCCAAGGCCCCCAGCAGCGCGCGCGACACCATCGACGGCATTGACTACCACTGGCTGCCCACGCCCGCCTACCAGGGCAATGGGCTCGGGCGGGTCAAGAACATCTGGGCCTATTGCCGCCAGCTGTGGTCCCAAGCCGGGGCGCTGGCGGCGGAGTTTCAACCCGACGTCGTCATTGCCAGCAGCACTTACCCCATGGACATTTGGCCCGCCCGGCGCATTGCCAGGCGGGCGGGCGCAAAGCTGGTGTTTGAGGTTCACGACCTCTGGCCGCTGTCTCCCATCGAGCTCTCTGGCATGTCGCCGCACCACCCCTTTGCCCTGCTGTGCAGCTGGGCCGAGTCAAGCGCCTATCGAGACGCCGATGTGGTGGTTTCCATGCTGCCCAAGGTGCAGGACTACATGGCGTCGCGTGGGCTTGATTTGCAAAAGCTCCACATCGTGCCCAACGGCATTGCCCTGGAAGATTGGGAGCAGCCGCCAGAGCCGCTGCGCGCCGATGTGACCCAGCTCGTGGCCACCGCCCGTGCAGCCGGTGCCACGATCGTGGGCTACGCCGGCTCCATGGGCGAGCCCAATGCGCTCGACACCTTGCTCGACGCGGCGGCCCAGCTCTCGGCGGCGCCTTTGGTTTTCTTGCTGGTGGGCGGGGGCCATTTGCAAGCGCACTTGGCCAAGCGCGTTCAGGCGGAGGGCTTGGCGCGCGTGCACTTTTTGCCGCCGATTCCGAAGGCGCAAATTCCGAGCTTTCTCGCTGCCATCGACATTGCCTACATCGGTTGGCAACGCCAGCCGCTCTACCGCTTTGGCATCGCCCCCAACAAGCTGATGGACTACATGATGGCCAAACGCCCGGTGCTGCACAGCGTGGAGGCCGGGAACGACCCGGTGCAGGAGGCCGGTTGCGGGCTCACGGTGGCGCCCGAACAGCCGGCGGCCGTGGCGCAGGGCTTGCTCAGCTTGGCCGCACTGCCGCTTTCTGAGCGTGAAGCCATGGGGGCACGCGGCCGCGCCTTTGTTCAGGCGCAGCACAGCTACACGACCCTGGCGGCGCGCTTCTTGAAGGCCATGGCATGAAGCAGGACGATGCGAAGGCTATGGCCGAGCGCTATGCGCGGCGTGCGGGCATGGCGGATCGGTACAGCCCCCTGCAGCCCGATGTGTGGCAAACCTTGCAGGAGCGCCAGCGTGTTTGGCTGGATTGGCTGAAAGACGTGGCGCCTTTGTCGGAGCGCAGGCTCACCGAGCTGGGCTGCGGCGCCGGGGGCAACTTGCTGGAACTCCTGCAGCTGGGCTTTGACCCCAAGAACCTGCAGGGCCTGGAACTCCTGCCGGATCGCTTTGCCACGGCCCGCCAGCGGCTTCCGCAAGCCCTGGCACTGCACCTGGGCGACGCGGGCGAGGCGCCCATCGAGCCCGAGAGCCAAGACCTCGTGCTGGTCAGCACCGTGTTCTCCTCCGTTTTGGAGGATGCCCAGCAGGAGCGGCTGGCCAGCGCGCTGTGGCGTTGGCTCAAGCCCGGTGGGGCGCTCCTTTGGTACGACTTCACGGTGAACAACCCGCGCAACCCTGATGTACGCGGCGTTCCCTTGCAGCGGCTCCTGCATTTGTTCCCCACGGCGACAATTCGCCACCGCCGCCGCATCACCCTGGCGCCGCCCCTAGCGCGCCCGCTGTGCCGCATCCACCCGGGGCTTTATCCGGTGGCCAACGCCTTGCCCTTTTTGCGAACTCATCTGGCCGCTTGGCTGGAAAAGAAACCTTCTTCCCCATGAGCGCCTTGCCGTTTTTACCTTTTGCCTTGCCCGAAATCGGCGACGAGGAAATTGCCGAAGTTGTTGACACCCTGAAGTCGGGCTGGGTCACGACCGGCCCCAAGGCCAAGCGCTTTGAGGCCGACTTCGCCCGGTTTTTGGGCGATGAAAGCCTGCACTGCATCGCCGTCAACAGCGCCACGGCCGGCCTGCACCTTGCGCTGGAGGCCCTTGGCATCGGCCCTGGTGATGAAGTCATCACGACCACCCACACCTTCACCGCCACGGCGGAGGTGGTGCGCTACCTAGGTGCTGACGTGGTGCTGGTGGACATCGACCCCGCCACGTTGAACATCGACCCAACGCTCATCGAAGCGGCGATCACGCCCAAAACCAAGGCCATCATTCCTGTGCACTACGCCGGCCTTGCGGCCGACATGGAGGCCATCCATGCCATCGCCGCGCGGCACGGCCTGCAGGTGGTGGAAGACGCAGCGCACGCCCTGCCCACGTCGTACAAAGGCC
This sequence comes from Burkholderiales bacterium, assembly GCA_046317675.1. Lineage (GTDB taxonomy): Bacteria > Pseudomonadota > Gammaproteobacteria > Burkholderiales > Burkholderiaceae_C > Inhella. The sequence continues at coordinate 8,982 of JBKCVH010000122.1, read as the reverse complement.
AGCGAATTGGCACCTTGAGCAGCGCGGCCACCGTCTTCAGCTTCTATGCCAACAAGACCATCACCACCGGCGAGGGCGGCATGCTGGTCACGCGCGACGACAAGCTGGCGGCGCGCGCGAAGGTCATGCGCCTGCACGGCATCAACCGCGACGCCTTTGACCGCTTCACCGCCAAGGTGCCGAGCTGGTACTACGAGATCGTCGCGCCCGGCTTCAAGTACAACCTCACGGACATCGCGGCCGCTCTCGGCCTTCACCAGTTGCAGAAGGCGGAGCGGTTTGCCGTTGCACGGCGTGCCGTGGTGCAGCGCTACAACGCGGGCCTTGCAGACCTGCCGGTGCTGCTGCCCCCTGAGCCCCTGTCCGGCGACCAACACCCTTGGCACCTGTATGTGCTGCGCTTGAAGCCGCAAGCCCGGCTGCAGCGCGACGCGCTGATTGACGCGCTGTTTGCCGACGGCATCGGCGTCAGCGTGCACTACATCCCCTTGCACCAACACCCGTACTGGCGTGAGCGCTACGCGCTGCGCCCGGAACAGTTCCCCCACAGCCAGTTCGCCTACGAGCAGATGCTGAGCCTGCCGCTCTACTCCCGCATGACGGAGCAGGACACCGACCGCGTCATTGCCGCCGTGCGCCGGCACCTGGCTTGAATGGCCAAACGCGCTTTTGACCTGCTGGTGAGCGCGGCGCTTTTGCTGCTCTTGGCGCCCCTTATGGTGCTGATCGCCTTGTGGGTGAAGCTCGACTCAACCGGCCCCGCGCTGTTTCGGCAGCAGCGGGTTGGTCAGCACGGCAAGTTGTTCTCCATTCACAAGTTCCGCACCATGCGCGCCCAGGCGGGCGGCCTCGGCCTCACGGTGGGGGCCGACTCCCGCATCACCCGTGCGGGCCATTGGCTGCGCCGGCTCAAGCTGGACGAGCTTCCGCAACTTTTTGACGTGCTGCGCGGTGCCATGAGCTTGGTCGGCCCGAGGCCCGAGCTGCCCCGCTACGTGGCGCTGTACCCGGCTGACTTGCGCGCGCTGGTGCTTGCCGTGCGACCCGGCATCACCGACCCGGCCTCGTTGGCCTTTCGAGATGAGGCCGAGCGCTTGGCCCAAAGCGCCGACCCCGAAATGGCCTATGTGCAGGAGATCCTGCCAGCCAAGTTGCGCCTGTCTGCGGAGTACGCGGCGCGCGCCAGCTTGTGGACCGACCTGCGCTTGATCGCGCGCACCGCGTTGTTGCTGGTGGGGCGCTGAGCGGCCCTGCGAGCGTTTAGCGCAAGGGCAGGGCCTGTTCCATTTCGGTGTAAACCTCAACGGCGCGGCCATCCCGGAGCACGGGTTCGATGCGCGTGGATTGCCAGGCACCAATGGCTTGATGGTCCCAATCTTGCCGCCCACTGCAAAGACGGTGGCCGGTTGGGAGCGAGGGGGTCGGGTGAGTCGGGGCGCATGCGTGGGTCGTGATGATGGCACTGGCTTGGCAGCCAGAATGCGCGCTGAAACCGATCTGACTCCAAACGATGGCAAAACTCTTCTGGCGCTATGGCGCAATGGCCGCCGGCAAAACCCTGGCTTTACTCGGGGTGGCGCACAACTACGAACGACTCGGCCGTGCCGTGTTGATCTACACCGCGCAAATCGACGACCGATTTGGCGAGGGCATGGTGGGAACGCGCTTGGGCCTGCAGCGTCCGGCTCGAACCTTCTCGACCGAAACCGTTTTCAGCTCTGGCGATGTGCCCGCGAGCACTGCGTGCGTGCTCTTTGATGAGGCGCAGTTCCTGACCGAAGCCCAGGTGCGTCAGTTGCACCAGATTGCCGTGCTGCACGGCGTGCCCGTCATTTGCTATGGCCTTCGCAGCGACTTCCAAGGCAATGCGTTTCCGGGTGCGGCTGCCCTGGCCACCCTGGCCGACCAGATCGAGGAGCTCAAAACCGTTTGCGCCTGCGGCCGCAAGGCCAGCTTCAACATCAGGGTTGATGGTGAAGGACGGCGTATTCGGGAGGGCGAGCAGGTGTCGATCGGCGGCGATGCGCAGTACATCGCCGCTTGCCCGCATCAGTTCTACACAGGGGCCTGCAAGGCTTGAGAGCCCTCGGGCTCAGACCGACTTCTTCTTGCCGCGCTCAATGATGGCCGTGGTGCGCACGGGCATCATCGGTTCGCCGGCAGAAATCGGCTTGGGCGGACTGGTGTCCTTCTTGGGTTTCTTGGCTTCCTTGGTGCTGCGCTGTTCCTTGCCCATGGGGGGCCTCCTTTCGTGGCGAAAGCCGCAGATTACGTCAGCCCGACTGCCGCTTCTGTTCGCGCAGCATGAAGAGGTAAAGACTTTCCACCTTCACGCGTGCCCAGGGTGTCTTGCGCAGCATCTTGAGGCTTGAGGTCAAGCTCGGTTCCACCGCGAAACAGCGCAGGGCAATGCGGTCGGCGAGGCCCGGCCAGCCGTAGTGGTCGACCAAGGATTCCAGCATCGCGGCCAGGGTGATGCCGTGCAGCGGGTTGCGGGCTTGTGGCGCAGGGGTGTTCACGCTTTGTTTTGAACCTGATGGGCTGCCACGATGGCAGCGGGGAGGGTTGGCTTGACGGCGAGCGCGTCACTGGCCAGCCCGTTGCCCCATTCTGCCAAGGACCCCTGAGCCAGAGCCCCGCCTTGAATCCAACGCTCACAGCATGGCGGCTCAAGCTTTTCTAGACTGGGGCTCCCTTCACTGGACTTGCTGCCATGCAAACCCGCCAGCTCTTGGTTTTGACCGCCTCACTTTTGCTGGCAGCTTGCGGGGGCGGCGGCGGCGGAGGCGCCAGTCCACCGCCGCCTGTCACAACACCAGCACCCCCACCACCGCCGCCTCCTCCTGCCCCTGCGCCGGCGCCAGCGCCAGCGCAACTGAGCACCTTGCGCAGCGACCTGAGCAACCCCTGGGCCCTGGCCGCTTTGCCCGATGGCCGCTGGCTGCTGACCGAGCGCGGCGGCAAGCTTTGGCTGCTGAGCAGCGATGCCCGAAGTCGGACCGAATTGACGGGCTTGCCCGCCGTCGCGTCCGCAGGCCAGGGCGGCTTGCTGGATGTGGCCGTCGACCCCGACTTCAGCAGCGGCCAGCCTTTTGTTTACTGGAGCTACGCCGAGTCGGGCAGTGGCGGCACAGCGGGTACGGCGGTGGCCCGGGCTGCCTTGAACGGCAGCCAGTTGGGTGCCGCCGCAGTGATCTTTCGCCAGCAACCCAAGGTGGGCGGCAGCGGTCACTTTGGCTCGCGCTTGGTGTTCGGTCGAGACAAAACGCTGTTCATCGCACTCGGCGAAAGGCAACTGGCCACACCGGCACAAGACCTCCAGCAAACCCTGGGCAAAGTGGTGCGGGTGAACCGCGACGGCAGCATTCCCAGCGGCAACCCGAGCTGGCCCACCTCAGCGCTGCCCAGCATTTGGAGCATGGGTCACCGCAACCCGCAAGGCGCTGCCTTGCACCCGGATACTGGCGAGCTGTGGGTCAGTGAACACGGCCCGCAAGGTGGCGACGAAATCAACATTGCCCGCGCCGGCCGCAATTACGGCTGGCCCGTCAAGAGCTATGGCTGTGACTACGGCGCCCCCGCGGGTGACGCCTGCCGCATTGGCGGCGGCACCCATGCCCCTCAGTTTGAAGAGCCGCTGACCTTCTGGGTGCCCACCTCCATTGCCCCAAGCAACTTCGTGTTTTACGAGGGCACCATGTTTCCGGAGTGGCGCGGCCAGATCTTGATGGGCGCGCTGGCCGGCCAAGCGCTGTGGCGGCTTCAGCTGAGCGGTAACACGGTGACGGCACGCAGCACGGTCTTCAGCGGGGAGCGCCTGCGTGATGTGGACATTGCGGCCGATGGTTCCATTTGGATGCTGGCTGACAGCGGCAAGCTGCTGCGTTACGGCCGCTGAGGGCGGCTTGAGCCGCCCACCCGACGCGCCTCCCTAGAATCAAAGCATGGCCAAGGCGCAGATGGACCTCACCAACCAATTTCTCATTGCCATGCCCGGCATGGGTGACGACACCTTTGCGGGTGCCGTGATCTACCTGTGCGAGCACAACGACAAAGGCGCATTGGGCCTGGTCATCAACAGAACCATTGAACTTGACCTCAACGGCCTGTTCGAAAAGGTCGACCTCAAGCTGAACCGCGATGACCTCCAAGGGGCACCCGTGTTCTTTGGCGGCCCGGTGCAAACCGAGCGCGGCTTTGTGCTGCACGAGCGTCTGAACGAAGAGGGCGGTCACTACAACGCCACGCTGCAAATTCCCGGCGGCTTGGAGATGACGACGAGCCGTGACGTTCTGGAAGCCATGAGCCACGGTGCGGGGCCGCGCAAGCTGCTGGTCACGCTGGGCTACAGCGGTTGGTCGGCCGGTCAGCTGGAAGAAGAGATTGGCCGCAATGGGTGGCTCACCGTGGATGCCGTGCCCGAGCTGATTTTTGACACCCCGATTGCCGAGCGCTACGCACGGGCGCTGGGCCTGCTCGGCATCGACCCGCGCATGCTGAGCCAAGAGGCGGGGCACGCTTGACGGCTGGCGAGGTGCAATCGCCGCTTGCCTTTGACTTTGGTTTGCGCCGTGTGGGCGTCGCTTCTGGTTTGCGCCTGACGGGTTCTGCAACGCCCCTAGCGACGCTTCACGCGCAAGGCAGGGCGGTTTTTCCGGCCATTGAGAAGTTGCTGCAGGAATGGCAACCCGACGCGCTGGTGGTGGGCGTGCCGCGCCACCCCGACGGCGCGCCGCACGCCATGACCGCCGCCGCACAAAAGTTCGCCGCCTCTTTGCGGGGGCGTTTCAAGAAGCCGGTTTTTGAAGTCGACGAGCGCTACACCAGCGTGGAGGCCGAAGCGCAAGGCGCTGGCCGCGCCGAGCTGGATGCGGCCGCGGCGACTTTGATCCTTGAACAGTTTTTCAGAGAGAGCAGCAAGCCATGAGCGCACTAGCCCTGGATGCAGACACTTTGTACGCGGAGCTGCTGGCGCAGACCCGCGCCTTCCTCAGCCGACCCGAGTGGGTGGGCGCGCAGCTCGTGGGCATCTGGAGCGGTGGCGCCTGGCTGGCCCAGCAGTTGCACCGCGACCTGGGTCGGGAGGGGCAAGCCGGCGTCATCAGCAGCCGCATGCACCGCGATGACTACGCGGCGCGCGGGCTGTCCAGCACGGCAGACGCCACGAAGCTGAGCGAGTCCATCGACGGGGCGCCCGTGCTTTTGGTCGACGACGTACTCTGGACCGGCCGCACCACGCGCGCTGTGCTCAATGAGCTGTTTGACTACGGCCGCCCGGCCCGCGTGGCCCTGGCCGTGCTGGTGGAGCGAAATGGCCGCGAGTTGCCGGTGAGTGCCGAGCTGGCCGCCGCGCGCATCAGCCTGCCCTTGAACCAGCGCCTGCACCTGAAGCGGGACGGTGAGCGCTTCAGCCTGGATGTGGAGACCGTCTGATGCTCAGCAAACGACACCCCCAACTGAACAAGAACGGCGAGCTGATTCACCTGCTCTCCATCGAAGGCCTCCCCAAGAGCGTGCTCACGCACATCCTGGACACGGCCTCCACCTTCGTCAGCGTTTCGGACCGCGACGTGAAAAAGGTGCCGCTGCTGCGCGGCAAGTCGGTGTTCAACCTGTTCTTTGAGAACAGCACGCGCACGCGAACCACTTTCGAGATTGCGGCCAAGCGGCTCTCTGCCGACGTGCTCAACCTCGACATCGCGCGAAGCTCCACCGCCAAGGGCGAGACCCTGCTTGACACCGTGGCCAACCTCAGTGCCATGCACGCCGACATGTTTGTGGTGCGCCATTCGGAGAGCGGCGCGCCCTACCTGATTGCCCAGCACTGCGCACCGCATGTGCACGTGGTGAATGCGGGTGATGGTCGGCATTCGCACCCCACGCAGGGCTTGCTCGACGTCTACACCATCCGCCACTACAAGCGCGACTTCACGCAGCTCAGCGTCGCCATCGTGGGCGACATCGTGCACAGCCGCGTGGCCCGCTCTGACATCCATGCGCTGAGCATCCTGGGCGTGCCCGACATCCGCGCCGTCGGCCCCAAAACCTTGGTGCCTGGCGACTTGCGCGAGATGGGCGTGCGCGTTTGCCACGACCTGAAGGAAGGCATCGAAGGGGCCGACGTCATCATCACCCTGCGCCTCCAGAACGAACGCATGAGTGGTGCGCTGCTGCCCTCCAGCGGCGAGTACTTCCAGCACTACGGCCTCACCGAGGAGCGACTCGCCTGGGCCAAGCCCGATGCCATCGTCATGCACCCAGGCCCGATCAACCGTGGAGTGGAGATCGACTCCAGGGTGGCCGATGGTGCGCACAGCGTGATCCTGCCGCAGGTCAGCTTCGGCATTGCCGTGCGCATGGCCGTGATGGCCATCCTTGCTGGGAATGAAGCATGAAGACGCTCATTGAGAACGCACGCTTGGTCGACCCAAGCACTGGCACCGACACCACGGGCGCGCTTGCCATCGCAGAGGGGCGCATTGCGCCGCTGGATGGCTTTGCGCCGGATCTGCGCATCGACGCCAAGGGCGCCGTGCTGGCGCCCGGTCTGGTCGACTTGCACGCCCGCCTGCGAGCGCCCGGCAGTGCGCTGGAAGGCGCCATCGACCAAGAGCTCAAAGCGGCCGCTGCGGGGGGCGTGACCACCTTGGTTTGCCCGCCCGACACCGACCCCGTGCTCGACGAGCCGGGTTTGGTGGACATGCTGCACTGGCGTTGCGAGCGCGCGGGCGGTGCCCGCGTCGAGCCGCTCGGTGCCCTCACGCGCGGCTTGAACGGCGAGATCTTGTCCGAGATGGGCGCCTTGGTGGCGGCGGGTTGCATTGGCCTGACTCAGTCCGAGAAGCCCATCCGCAACACCGCCGTGCTTTGGCGCGCGATGCAGTACGCCGCTAGCTTTGGGCACACCGTTTGGCTGCGCCCGAGCGAACCTTGCTTGAGCGGCGGCGTGGCCGGTGGCGGCCCCCTCGCAACCCGGCTGGGCTTGGCCGGTGTGCCCGTGATGGCGGAGACCATCGCCCTGCACACGCTTTTTGAATTGATGCGCGCGACCGGCGTCCGTTTGCACTTGCAGCGGCTCTCGTCAGCCGCTGGCGTGGAGTTGCTGCGGGCGGCCAAGCGCGAGGGCTTGCCGGTGACGGCCGATGTCTCGGTGCACTCGCTGCACCTGACGGACATCGACATCGGTCACTTTGACAGCGCCGCTCGCCTGGAGCCGCCATTGCGCCAAGGCCGCGACCGCGACGCGCTGCGCGCCGCGCTGGCAGACGGCACGATCGACGCCTTGGTCAGCGACCACGCCCCCATCGACGCCGACGCCAAAGTGCTGCCCTTTGCCGAGGCAGCGCCCGGCGCCAGCAGCGTCGAGCTGCTGCTCGGCTTGGGCCTGCACTGGGGGCAGCAAGTGGGCCTTGCGCTGCCTGATGTCCTAGCACCCATGAGTGCGCGCGCGGCCAAGGTCTTGGGTCGTCAGGCGAGCCTGGGCCTTGGCGCCCCGGCCGACTTGCTGCTGTTTGATCCTGAGGCGCGCTGGGCGGTCACACCCGAAGCGCTGGTGAGCGGCGGCAAGAGCACACCCTTTGCCTTCGCCCGCAGCGGCCTAGAACTGCCGGGCAAGGTGCTCGGTACTTGGGTGGGTGGCGAACGGGTTCACGGTTGAACGCCTTGCGCGCCGGCTGGCGCCTGCTAAGGGTGGTGGTTCACGTTCTGCAAGGCGTGGCCGTGCTGGCGCTGCTCTTTCCTCGGCGGGATCGGGTGGGGCAGCAATGGCACATCCAAAACTGGAGCGCCGGATTGCTGCGCTGCTTGGGGCTGGAGCTCAGCGTGCACCAACAGGCCGCGGTGCCGCCGGCTTGCCTCATCGTCTGCAACCACATCAGCTGGCTCGACATCATCTGTGTGCATGCGGCCTTGCCACAGGCGCGCTTCGTCTCCAAAGCCGATGTGAAAGCTTGGCCCTTGATTGGCTGGATGGTGGGTGCTGCCGGCACCTTGTTCATTGAGCGCGAACGCAAGCGCGACGCGCTACGCGTGGTGCACCAATGCGCCGAAGCCCTACAACGTGGCGAGACCGTGGCCGTGTTCCCCGAGGGCACGACCGGCTCCGGGCCCGAGTTGCTGCCTTTTCACGCCAATCTGCTGCAGTCCGCCGTCACCGTGGACGCACCCCTGCAGCCTTTGGCCTTGCGCTACAGCCTGCCGAACGAACGCCACGCGCAGGCCGCCGCCTATGTGGGCGAAATGACCTTGGTGGCCTCGCTGTGGCAGGTGGTCAGCAGCAAGAACCTGCGGGCCGACCTGCAGATCCTGCCCGCTATCGAGTCGCAAGCGATGGACCGACGCGCCTTGGCCGAGATGGCGCGCGCGGCGATCCAACAAGCGCTCTGATTACTTCTTGCCCTGGTTGGCCACCGCAGCGGCGGCTGCTGCAATCGCTTCGGCATCGCCCAGGTAGTAGCTCTTGATGGGCTTCAAGTCAGCGTCCAGCTCGTAAACCAGCGGCACGCCATTCGGGATGTTGACGCCCACGATGGCGTCGTCGGCAATGCCGTCGAGGTGTTTGACAAGCGCACGAATCGAGTTGCCGTGGGCGGCAATCAGCACACGCTGACCGGCCTTGATGGCGGGGGCGATCTCGCCCTCCCAGTGCGGCAGCACGCGGGCCACGGTGTCTTTCAGGCACTCGGTCAGTGGCACCTCAATGCCTTGGTAGCGGCGGTCGCCAGCTTCGCTGCGTGGGTCGCTGGCTTCGAGCGCGGGTGGCGGCGTGTCGTAGCTGCGGCGCCAAACCAGCACTTGCGCATCGCCGTATTGCTTGGCCATGTCGCTCTTGTTCAGGCCTTGCAGGCTGCCGTAGTGGCGCTCGTTCAGGCGCCAGTGGTGCTTGATGGGCAGCCAAGTGCGCTCCAGCCCATCGAGGCAATGCCAAAGGGTCCAAATGGCGCGGCTCAGCACCGAGGTGTAGGCCACATCGAAGTCGTAGCC
>JBKCVH010000121.1:0-2544 GCA_046317675.1 Burkholderiales bacterium | reverse complement strand
GGAGTTGGTGGAGCAAGTGGTGGAGCGCGGCACCACGGTGCTGTTCAGCACGCACATCCTCAGCGATCTAGAGCGCGTGGCGGTTGAAGTGGCTTTCCTGCGCGAGGGCCGCATTGCCCTGCAAGCGCCGCTGGACGAGTTGATGGAACAGACCCGGCGGGTCGATGCCCGCCTGCAGCCGCAAGCCAACTCCATCGGCTTGGTGCCAGTCGGCCGCCCCGAGCAGGGCTTGCTGCGCGGCGACTGGGCGGCCGCCCCGCCTGAGCTGCAGGCGCAGAGCCAGCGTTTGTCTTTGGAAGCCCTCTTTGAGGCGCTGGCATGAAGCCGGCCGCCCTGGGCGCCGTGCTCGGCTTTGGCTGGCGGAGCTTGCAATGGCGATTCAACAAAGCCTGGCTGCTGTTCAACGGGCTCTTGGTGCTGGGCCTGGGCATCGGACTCGGTGCCGTCTCCGGGCTGAGCCCTTTGGCCATCGTTCAAGCCTGTGCGGCGGTGCTATTGCTCCAGATTTGGGATTGGTTTCTGGCCGGCCTGAGAGCGCAAAACCGGCCCGACTGGCTGCAGGCCTTGCCTGGCCAAGCCATGCTGCTGCGCACCGCTGCGCTGAGCATGGCGCTGATGCTGGGGAGCCTTGCAACTTGGCTGATTTGGCCCTTGCAGCAAGGGCTCTCGGTCGCCCAGGTGGCACTGGTGATTTCGGTGTGGCTGGCGATGCAAGGGTGGGCATTGCTCAACCCTTTGATCACGGTCCTTGCCGCTTACCTGATCCTCACGCTGGTCTTCGCTGACTATCGACAAATCTCAGGTGTGCCGCGCCTCCTTGATGCGCTGGACCCCAGCACCTGCCTGGCCCTGTGCCTGCTGCTTTGGCTGTCCATCGCGCCCCTGTTTGGCAACCGCACCCTCGCCCGCTTGCAGCACAGAGAGTCGGCACAGCCCTGGCGCTTGTGGGGGCGGCAGGGCGCGAAGCCTGAGCGCCCGCAGAAGCAGCCGCGCGCGAACGGGTTCGTCGACGCCTGGCTGGCACGCCGCCTGCAGCGACTGCTGCGCCAACCCAATGAGGCCACCGTGATGCCCCGGCTGTCGGCGGTGTTGCTATTCCAAGGCGGCACATGGCCCCGGGCGGCCTTCACGGCCTTGTGCATCTGGCTTGGCCTTAGCGCGCTGGCATTGGGCCTGGGGCTTTGGCGTCCGGCATTGCCCTTCGCACAGCCCGAATTCGTCGTCTTGATGGGGATGTTCCTGGCGCAATTCTGGTGGGTGGCCACGGCCTTCAAGCCATTGCTCTTGACCCGCCAGCGCGAGCAAAACTTGATGCTGCTGCTGCCCGGCGTGCCGCGTGGCACGGCGCTGTCACGCGCTTGGGGTCAGCAGGCTTTGTTGGAGTCATTCTTCAGTTGGGCGGCCTGCACCTTGACCTCATTGGTGTTTGTGGTGGTCTGGAGTGGCGCCGCCGGCTTGCACCGCATGAGCTTTGCCGCGCTCACTTTGCCCTTGCTGCTGTTTGCCCTGCGCAAGCCGGCCTTCCTGCAGATGGGGCGCGGCCAAAGCGGCGGCATGCTGCTGCTCTTGGGCGTGCTGGTCGTTGGGGCTCTACCCTGGTGGATGTTCCACCCCAACGAGCTTCATCCGATCGCGCTGGCCGTATTGGCCGTCACCATCGCGCTCGGCGTGGGCATGTGGCGCAGTCTGCAAATCTGCCCAGAGCCGTTCCCCGCCGGCCGCTTGGCGCAGGGGCAGGCTACAGAGGCAACTCCGTGAAGTAACGCCCACCGTGGTAAATCAGCGGCTGGGCGCCCGTCCGGTGGCTGCTTCGCTCCACCTCGCCCACAAAGATGACGTGGTCGCCCTCTTCGTACTGGCTGCGGTTGGCGCACTCGAACACCGCCGCACAGCCGGGAATCAAGGGCACGCCGCCGGCGCCTTGTTCGGTCGCTAGGCCCGCGAAGCGGTCGACGTCGCGGGTGGCGAAGCGCTTGGCCAGCTCCAACTGCTCGGCCGCCAGGATGTGGATGGCGTAGTGGCTGCCACGCGCGAAGGCGGGCATGGACTGGGCGGCGGTGCGCAGGCTCCAGAGCACCGGGGGCGGGCTCAAGCTCACGGAGTTGAAGCTGTTGGCTGTGAGGCCCACGGGGGTGCCGTCCGCCGCGCGGGCGGTGACGATGGTGCCCCCAATGCCGGTGCTCGCCCGCCGGTGGTCGGGGCACTTGGCCGCGCAGTTCCTGCTGGGCTGGACCCTGGCGACCGCCTTGGTGGTGTTGCCCATGCTCGCCTGGGGCAGCACGGACGCGGCGCGCTTCAGCGCCGGCTTTGCCGCCGGCTGCCTGCTCCTGCTGCCCCTGGCCTGGGTGCACGGCGCAACGCTCACCGGCGAGCCCCGCTGGTCCCCGCAAGTCACCAACATGGCATCCATCGTCATGGGCTCGGTGGTCGGGGGCGTGTGCCAGGGTCTGGAAGTCGCGCCCCTGCACAGCCTGGGCGGTTTCGCCCTGCTGACCAGCGGCCTGGCGCTGGCCGTGGCCCTGAGGACGGGCCGGGCCGCGAACC
>JBKCVH010000120.1:0-5467 GCA_046317675.1 Burkholderiales bacterium | reverse complement strand
CGCACGCTTTTTATGAGAAGCACGGCGGCATCACCATCATCATTGCGCGCTTCATGCCCTTTGTTCGCACCTTTGCGCCCTTTGTGGCCGGTGTGGCGGCCATGACGCGCAGCAAGTTCACCGCATTCAACGTCATTGGGGCGCTGATCTGGGTCATCAGCCTCACGCTGCTGGGCTTTGCCTTTGGCAATGTGCCGCTGGTCAAGCAGCACATGTCCAAGGTGATTTGGGCCTTGATCATCATTCCGGGGCTGATCGCCATCTTCAGCGGCTGGCGGGCGCAGAGAAAGGCGGCCTTGGAGGAGGCTGGGGGTTGAGTTCGAGCCGCTGGATGCGCAGCGTGCGGCTCCTCGGCACGGCGATTTTTGTGCTGCTCATGGGCGCACCGGCACTGGCCAAGCCGCCCCCGCTTGCCACCCGCGAGAGTGAGATGGCCACTTGCCTGCCGGGCGAGCTGGCCACCTGGCCCGATGGCCAAGACCGCCCAGCCCCTAGCGCTGCGGTTCGCTTGCTGTATTGGCACGCAGGGGCCCCCGCGCGCTTCACGGAGGCCATGGTGGTGGGTGCTTTGCAGCGCGCAACGAGCGCTTGGTCAGCTTGCGGCGTGCCGAGCGATGTGGGCAATGAGGCCACTCTGGGCCTGGACCCCGCCAATGAAGTGCAAGTGCGTTGGAACGACGAAGCCACTCGGGGCAATTTCGCCTTGGCCGACGTGGGCCAGCGCCGCGTTTGGCTCAGCAGCGCCATGTTTGCGCTGCTGGCCACGCGAAACCCACGCCACCCGGCGCACGAGACCTTGCAAATGGCCATCAGCCACGAGGTGGGGCACTTCTACGGCCTGATGGCGCATTCCCGGCGCTGCATCGACGTGATGAGTTACTACAGCTTTGGGCCAGCCGGCGCCGAGCAGCGCTGCAGCGTGCGCGCTGGCGGTGACATAAAGGCCGTGGTGGAGTACCGGGCTTTGCTGCCCACCGCTTGCGACATTGCCCGCTGCCGGGCGGTCAACGGCAAGCGCTGAACCTGAGCCTTAACTGAGCCCTAAGCGGGGCGCTGCAGCGCCACCAAGCCACCCACCACGTCTTGGTTTCGCTCTCGCCGCAGCACACAGGTTTCAAAGTGCTTGAAAACGAGGCCACTGGCCTCGGCGCTGGCTTCCACGTGGCGCTGGCTGTGGGCAAACCGGCGCGAACGCTGCAGGGAGACGTCTTCAGCGCTCCCCAACTCGACCGTGAACACCAGCCACCCACCGGGCCGCAGCATTTGCTGCAGGGCCGCAAACGGGGCGCCCAAGTCGCCGAAGTAGATCAGCACGTCAGCGGCAGTGGCGAGGTCGAAGGCTGCCGGGCGCGACAGCGCGAAGGCGGTGATTTCCTCACACACCAGTTCGTCGTACATGTCCCGGGGTTCGGCTTGCTCCAGCATCTTGGGCGAGAGGTCGACACCGACCAAGCGGCGGCAGAAAGGGCGCAGCAAAGGCCCGCACAGGCCGGTGCCGCAGCCCAGGTCGACGGCATCCAAGCCAGCGGGCAAGCCCAGGCGCTTGACCATGTCGGCAACGTGTTGTGGCGCACGGTAGTCCAGGTGCGCTACAAGGTGCCGGTCGAAGCGATCGGCGTACTCGTCAAACAGCTCCCGCACGTAAGAGACCGGCGAGGCCGCGCTCACCGGGCCAAACCCAAGCGCAGCCAATGCGTAGTCCATGGTGGCTGCATCGGCGCCAGCCGCTCGGGCCTGCGCCAAGGCCTCGGCAGCGGCTTCCGTGCGGCCCATGTCAATCAAGAGGTCGCTGCGCTCAATCAAGGCCTCCAGCAAACTGGGCTCCAGCGCCAAGGCCTCGTCGTAGCCTTGCAGTGCGCTTTCATGCTGGCCGATGTGGTGCAAGGAATTGGCGCGGTGGGTCAATGCATTCGCGTGTCGAGCCCCCAGCGCAAAGGCTTGGCCGTAGGCTTCAATGGCTTCGTGCCAGCGGCCCAATCGGTGCAAGGCATGGCCCTTGTTGGTATGGAGCGCCGCCAGCTCCGGTGCGCGCTCGGCGGCCTTGTCGAAATGGACGACCGCATCGGCGTTCTGACCCCGCTGGGCACACAGCACGCCGAGCACCAAGAGCGCATTGGGATCTCCGGCGTCGAGCGCCAGGAGGCGTGTGCAGTGGGCCTCGCAAGCTTGGAGGTCTCCAGCATGCCAAGCCGAGTACATGGGCGCGTAAGCGTCTTGGGGAAGCGGAGTGGTTGACATGAAAGGGGGCTTTGAGGTGACTCAGTTTGCCCCAAGGGACTCCGCGAAAGTCAGGGCCCGCCGAGTCGCTTGAGATCGGCCCGCGCGCCTTCCACGTCCTTGCCCAACTCGGCGGTGTAGCGCTCCCGCTCGCCGCTTTGCCATTCGCGCTGGGTGAATCGGTCGAGTGAATAGCTTTGCGTTCGATGCTGAACGCCGGCCAAGCGCGGCAGCATGATGCGGTCGGGGAAGGTGTCGGGGATCAGCAAGAAGGCTTCGACGTCTCGCAGCCGCAAGGGCATGGCGGGTTGCAGGTCGTGCAGCAGGCGGCCGTGGACTTGCAACGCAATCTGTTGCGGGCCAGCCCCCAGTTCTTCGTTGAACAGCAACACGGCGACGGGCTCGCCCTTGGCGTCGTCCACCCGGGCACTGACCACATAGCGGCCGGGGCGCAGAACTTCTGCGCGCAGGGCGAGTTGCAAGGAGCCGTCGGTCACGCTCTCTGCCACGCCGGGCAACCACCGCGCGGCTTCGCCTGGGTTGTAGATGAGGTCGAAGTACGTGAACCCTGGCTGCCCGCCGTACTGCATCCACAGCTCCAAGCGAAGCCGGCCGGCGAAGTTTCCAAAGCCCTGGAGGCTCGGGGCCAGCACGGTGGTGAGACCGCCTTGGCCGTCGTCGCTCAGGGTCACTTGGCGTTCCGGCGTTTGGGCGGTGCGGCCCGGCTCGGTGACTTCTTTGAACACGCTGCGCGTCATGCGAAGCGGCAAGGGGTTGCCGTCGGCATCTTGCAAGCGCACGCTCACGCGGCTGGTCTCGGGGCCGCTGAGAAAAATGCGTTCTTGGCTGGTGACCAGTTTCACGCCCTGCATGGTGGTGCCGCCCGGTGTGCGCAGCGGGTGCTCTTCCACCACCGGGTCGAAGGGACGAAGTTGGTCGGGGTGCTCTTTGGCGGGGCGCGAGCCATGCGGGTAGCGGGCATGTTGCTCGTAGGCGCGCAGGGCTTGTTCGGCCTGGGCCAAGCGCAGCTTGCTGGCCTCAATTTGCTGTTCCCGCATGAACAAGCCAGCAGGGCTGAGCGGCCCGCCTTGCGGCATGGTCTCAAGGCTGCGGGCAGCGCTTGCGCTGGGACCACCCACCGCAGGCGGTGCCGCCTGCAAGATCGCCATCGGATCTTGCAGGTCGGGCTGGACCGACTGAGCGGGCCACAGCCACCAGGCCATGACCGCCAAGCCAGCCCCCAGGCCCATCAGCAAAGCGGGCTTGATGCCCACTTACTGCGCTCCGGCCACCACGTCAGTGCGCATGCGCCCCACGATGCCGGCCCAGTTGCCGGAGTTGTAGTGGTTGAAGGCTTCCCGGTCGTCACGGAAGCTCACGCTGTGGTTGGTCCACTTGGCGCGGCCCCCTTCGGCGGCGGCGGTGCCCAGCGTCAGATCGTTGCTGAACCACTCGCTGGGGTTGCCGTACCCGGCGCCGCCGGAGCCACTGATGCCGCCGCTGGAGTGGTAGGCAATGGCTTCGTCGTCTTGGCCGGGCAAGATGAAGCTGTAGAGCGTGCCTTTGGAGCCCGCGTACATGTAGAACATCTTGCCCTGCGTGGTGTTGTGGTTGTACATGGCCCGCGCCGTGCTGGTCTTGAGGTCGCTCACCAAAGGTTCGCTCAGCGCCCAGTCGCCGCTGTTGGCCAACTCGCTGCCGCCACCGGCACCACCGGCCACGTAAACCCACTTGATGTTCCAGCCCGTTTGCGTGCCTGCGCCGCTGGCACCGCATTGGCCGCTGGAGTTGGGGGTGGGCGTGCGAACCGTTCGGCTGCTGGTGCCAAAGAGCGACAGCGCGTAGCCGATTTGCAAGTTGCCGGCCGAGTGAG
This sequence comes from Burkholderiales bacterium, assembly GCA_046317675.1. Classification (GTDB taxonomy): domain Bacteria; phylum Pseudomonadota; class Gammaproteobacteria; order Burkholderiales; family Burkholderiaceae_C; genus Inhella. Next base: position 1,377 of record JBKCVH010000120.1, on the reverse strand, counting down.
CCGCCACGTAGCACCAGTTGGGGCCGGTGCAGTAGCAGTCGAGGGCGTCGCGCACTCTGGAGTTGGTGCTGGCAATGCTGTTGTAGCCATCCCAGTTGACGCTCTTCTTGTTCACGCCGGCCGCCGTGGTGGCTGGGCCCCAGTACGAGAAATCAGCGTGGTTGCCGACCTGCGCATTGCTGCTGCGGCCGTTGATCCAGAGGGTGTAGTTGGTGGCTTGGGCGATACCGCCAATGGCCAATACGGAGGCGAGGGCCAGCAGGCCCTTGGTTTTACGTTGCATGTTGGGTGTCTCCAGCGCGTCGCCACGGGGATGCCCTACTGCGAGTGCTGCGTTTGGCGACTACGGGGCGCCAGCAAACCGGGCAGCGCGCATCATGAAACTCAACGTAACCCCAGCCCATGCGGAGCTTCCCGCTCCGCATTTGCCCGAATGGTCAGGTGGATGGAGGGGCGCGCTTGAGCGCCGGCCGGCGGCCCAGGTAGCGAAGAATGCCGCGCGCCACGGCCTCCACCAGCCGCGCCAAGTACACCGGGTCGCGTAGCTTTTCTTCTTCCTCCGGGTTGGAGATGAAGGCGGTTTCAACCAAGATGGAAGGCACATCAGGCGCACGCAGCACCGCAAAGCCGGCCTGCTCCACGCGCGGCTTGTGCAAGCGGCCCACTTTGCCGAGGTGGCCGAGCACATCGGTGCCAAGTTGAAGGCTGTCTTTGATCTGCGCGGTGGTGCTCATGTCGAGCATCGTGCGCAAAACGGCGTTGTCTTTCACGGCCACGGTGTTCAGGCCGCCCACAGCGTCGGCGGCGTTTTCGCGCTGCGCCATCCAGCGGGCGGCGGCACTGGTGGCGGCGCCGTCGCTCAAAGCAAACACCGAAGCCCCGCGCGCTTGCGGGCGCAGGAAGGCGTCGGCATGGATGGACACGAACAGGTCGGCCCCGACCTTCCGGGCCTTGCGCACGCGTTCGTGCAGTGGCACAAAGTAGTCGCCGTCGCGCGTCATCAGCACGCGCAAGCGAGGCTCCTTCTCCAGGCGCTCGCGCAGTTGCCGGGCGACGGAGAGAACGACATCTTTCTCGCGCAATCCGGTCGGCCCAATGGCGCCGGGGTCTTCGCCGCCGTGGCCCGCGTCGATCGCCACCACGATCAGTCGCTCCAATCGGCCACGGGTTGGCTTTGCGGGCGTCGGGTTGGCCTCCGCGGGTGCTGCGGGTGTTGCCGGTTTGCTGGGTTTGGTGGGCTCTGGCGGGGGCGTGGCGGTGCTCGGCTCCGGTGCAGCAAGTGCCTTTTCGCGCTCCAGGAACAGAGACAGCAGCGGGTCTTCCACCGTGGAGGCCTTGGGGACCAGGTCCAGCAACAGGCGGGGTTGGTAGTCCGCC
>JBKCVH010000119.1:0-6715 GCA_046317675.1 Burkholderiales bacterium | reverse complement strand
GCCGCCGCCGACACAGTGCCGTCTGCATGCGTTGGACCCGGTCGCGGTGCTTCCGTAGTGACGTCAGTCGAACTCCTTCACGGGGCTGCTGCCCGTTCAAGCGCGCCCGACCCAAGCCCATTGAGCTTGCTTGAACTGTATGGGTCTAGCTCAATGCCGTCGCCCTGGACCGCGGGCACATGCTGCAGTACCCCTCCTTGGGCCTCGTGCCTCGATCTCTCCAGACGTCGGATCAATCGCATTGGAGGCCTCGACAAAGCATCGGCTGCTGCGTTTCCGACGAGAGGAGCGCGAATCGCGGCCTGAGCACGAAGTACTGCCTCCGCCCATCGACCTGCGGGCCGGTAACGACCTTCAGCCCAAGCTCCAAGGCCCATGGGTAGGCCTGCCGGGCGGCAACTTGGTGTTCGGCAGCCAGTTCCTTGAGCTTGCAGTACCGCGCGGAGAATCCAGCCAAGTCCTCCTGTGCGACAACGCGTTGCTTCCTGCGGCCGCGCTGACGCAGCACGGTGCCGATCAGCCCCGCCCTCACCAGCTGCGTCACAACCTCGTCCTTCGCGCCCAGCGCGGCGCCGACCTCGTGCAGGGTCAGGAAGCCCGATGCGCTCCGGGCCTGCTGCGCCCACCATGCCCCGACCCGCTCACGGTCGACCAGGAGCTCGCCGACCGGCGCCCCCGCATCGCCACGGAGCGTGCCGAGGTCGGCCCGCTGCAGCGCGCGGACAAACGCCACCGTTGCCTCGCCCGGGATCAGAAGCCGCATCGCTTCACCGAGCCTGCACAGGCCCGCCGGGATGACCCTAGGCAGCGGCGCCCTGGCCACCGACGAGCTGAGCGCTTCGACGCTTGCCGCTTCCAACCCGTGAGGGGTAGAGCGCAGAACCTCGCCGACAAGGTGGTCGACGCGGGCCGGCGACAAGCCCAACGCGCGGGCAGCGGCCGCGCGGGAGATGCTCTGCCGTCTCTGCACCTGCTCATGCAGCACGCCCTGGGGCAACGCCACAACCCGTCTCCGCCGGCTTCGGCCATCGCTGGTCGTCGTCCGGCCTTTCGCCAGTGCCGAATTCAACTGCCGCAGCCCGATCCCGGCCTCGGCCGCAAGCGATCGCAGGGTGGGCGCAGGAGCAACGTTGCGACCGACGATCGGCAGTTGCGATCGTCTCGAGGCCAAGACGAAGGCCTGTGTCGCCGCTTCAAGGCGCTGCCGATCAGCAGCGTCGCGAGCCGCCCGGATCTTGGCCATCAGGTGAGGCCACTCGGCGTTGAAGTGCCGCAGCCCCCTGGTGCGCGGAGCCGGCGCAGCGAGCAGCTCCAGCAACTCGAACCAGCCTTCAGGCCACTGGCGCGCCACCTCGTACCCCCGCGTCGCCAGCACTGCCTTCACGCGCATGTCCCGCGTGGCCGCCTTCTTGGCAGGGCGACAGCGCAGACCGTGGAGCGACAGCGCACCGAGCCAGCGCAGTGTCTCAAGCTGCCAATCGCCAGCGGCAACGGCGCTGGCAAGGCCAGCAGGAAGGCGTTGCGTGGGCTGCCTGGCGTGCGCCGCACCACAGGCACACCGGTCGAAACGCACGGTGGCCCAGGTCCACCGCCGGCCGCAATCAGCACAGCGGTCGACCAGCCACACGCCATGCTGCTCGCACCACAAGGCTTCACCGGTCCATGTTGCCTGCCAGCGGCCCGATGGCAGCGACAGACACGCCGGGCAGAGCTTCACCCGGCCCTTGGCCGCTGCCACGCGCGCGGTGTCGGCCAACCAGGCCGGATTGGCAATGCCATGCTCGAAGGCGAGCCTGAGCCAGTGCCCCTCGCGAGACTCACCGTCACTCAGGATCGGCCGCAGCAACATCAGAAGAGCTCCGCCTGGCCAGTACAACGACGCCAGGACAAGCACTCAGCCCGGGCTTGACGCCAAAGCTGTGGCAGCACATCAAGCGGTGCAGCAAGGTCGTCGAAGTCAGCATCCACGCTGCTCGTGTACAGAGGCACGGCACCGCTTTCCAGGGCAGCAAAGAGATCGCGCACGCCCCGGACCGTGACGCGTGTGTAGAGGGCGGGATGCGAGAGCGCAATCGTCTTGCCGGTGCTGCGCTCGATCGGTAGGGCACGGGCACGAAGCTTGGGCAACAGCTGGCCCACATTCGGCGACCACCGCTGCCTATCGAAGCGACATGACGCGGTGGGTGCCAGCAGACCCGATCGGCGCAGCTGGATCCTGATGGCCCGTGGGGTAGCCCACTTCGAGGTCGGGCCCTCGGCATCCGACGGGTGTGACGCCTGCCCCAGCACCGCACTGCAGACGCTGTCCACGCGATGGGTCTCGACGATCAGCGCCTTCCTTCCTGCGGCAAACCGGATCGGCTCAGGGATGGCGTCCGGCCCCAAGAGTGCGCGCAGGCGGCTGGGGGTGATGCCCCAGCGACGGGCCGCTGCGATCAGCAACTCGTACCCCTCCAGGCGGGCGGCATAGGGCAAGCTCATGTCCTTGCCTCGACTGGGCGTGATTTCTCCCGCGGGTGCGACCAACTGCAGCCAGGTGGCAAGCGGCAAGGTCGAGAGGATCGTGGGATTGGCCTGCTCCGCTTGCAGCTTGCGCTCGAGGAGGAGGGCGGCAGCACGGCGATGGACAGGGTGCTTGAGGGCCTTCAAGAAGACCGCCACGTCCTCTTCACCAAAGGCCGGTGCCAACCCCTCCGCCGCGAGCCACGCCTGGGCGTGAGCGGCAGGGTGGTACTCCATGAGCGCCAGGTCGCGCCCCCGCCGGCTGCGGGCCACCGTCGTCAAGAGCCGCGCCCTGAAGATCGCCGCGGCCAGGGACTCCGGCTTCATCGACGCGATCTCGACGGCCTCGGAAGGCCACAGCGGCCGGCCCCAAGACACCGGAGCGGCAGCGGGCCATGGCCCCGCGTCAGCACAGGTCGGGTCGCGCCCGCATCGGCACTGTGCGCTGAGCACAGCGGTCAGGGTCAGCACTCGCCGGCAACGCACACAACGATCCACCAGTGGAGCTAGGTGGACGTGACAACTGATGTAGCTCTGCAGGCGCCATATCGCCGGGACGAATCGCGACACGCGCAGGCATGCGGGGCAAGCCTGCACGCTCTGACTCTGCAGGCGCAGCTCCTCCCTGGGCAAGCGGTGGCCACAGAGCAGCGCGCTGCTGTCGCCGTCGGCGGCCAGCTCGCCACGCCTGGCGACGTCAGGATCGAGACGTTTCGCCACCGCCTGAAGCTGACCTTCGTCGCTGGTGTTACCGCCCTGCTCGATGGCGTTGGCCATGGCCGTCCGGTAAGTCCATGACCGTGTCCACTCGCCAGGCAGTCGGGCGGGCCGAACGAGCAGTGGACTGCGGCAGGCAGCCGGATCAACCACGCTCAGGCGCTGCATACGGCTCTCCCGGGTTGATCAACGGGAAGCCGTTGAACTTGTCATCGAAGGGATTCCGCTCCCGCGGCGCCTCCTGCCAGATCGCGCTCCTGAACGCCGCGGCCAGCGTCTCCAGCTTGATCGCAGGCCTGCTCATGCTCATGGCGAGGTCCACCGCGTCCTTGAGCAGATCCACGAGTGGCTTCAGCAGCCCGTTGGTGGCAACGAACATCTGGGGCAGCACGCCTTGGCCTGCAAGGTCCACCGTCTCGATGCCGGCCAGCTCGTTGGCGAACGCCTGCACTGCGCCTCTGAAGTCTGCTGCGCTTTCCTTGACCGTGAGGCTGAACGGCTTCAAGGTCCGGCATCGGTTGAAGCGTCGCCGGAGCTGCTCGTTCACCTCGAACAGCCGCTTCAGCCGGGGAATACCGGCCAGGACGAACGGGCGGCCCAGGAAGTCGACCACTTCCTTGAGCGCATCGCCCACGAGGTAATGGGTGCGCTCCTGGCCGCGGTCGACCATGTGGCTGGCCTCGTCCATGACGATCAAGCTCACCCCGCACGCGTTGCACAGGGTCAGCAGCTGGTGCTTGAGGCCCTCGATGCTGCCTTTGGCAGGGAGCGCGGGGTCGAGCGCGCCCATCAAGGCCTCCAGGATCCTGCGCTGCGTCGGCGTCGCCGGCATGCTGGCCAGCAGCACGGGAACCAGTGTTCGATCCTCGGTCTCCACACGGGGGTGCTTGCTCAAGAAGTGCTCGAGCAGGCAGGACTTGCCCACGCCCGAGCTGCCCAGGATCACCAGGTGCCGGGCCGGGGCACGACGGACCCCGGAGTCCAGTGATCGGTCCAGCTCTCCCAGCAGCTGCTGCACCTGTATGAAGAGCATGAAGTTGGCATCCAGGGCGTCCTTGATGCCCTCTGCGGTTCGCGGTGCTGATGCCATCAAGCCCTCCGATTCCGCGTCGCCGCAGAGACCTTCACAGGCGCCTTGTCGAATAGGCCCTCCGCGAACTGCAGCTGCCCTGAAGGCTTGGGGCCGCTCTTGGGCGGGCGCCTGACCTGGTCGCTGTTGATCTGTTGCAGGCGCGAGGCCTTCTGGTGGTCCTTGATCTTCCTGGTGGCATGCAGCTCGTTCGACCGCTGGCGGATCAGGGCCTCGCCTCCAGCCACTGCCAGGCTGTCATGCGAGCCGGCCTCGCGTCGGGCTTTGCGCACGGCAGCGTCCTGCTCGATGCTGAGCCCAGCACGTTCTGGCTTGACGTTCGCCACCTTGAAGTACTCCTGGCTGAACTCATCCAGCACCAGGATGCTCCCGACGTCGCAACGGGTGAACCTCACCTTGACCCTGGAGCCGGCAGGCAGCATGCGCCGCAGCGCGCACAGCCTCTCGCTGGCATAGCGGTTGTTGTTGATCGTGATGCCACCCTTGCCCAGCGCCGACTCGGCGACCTCGCTGAGTGCCAGGTCGATCTGTGCAACGCTCAGCGACAGGTCAGGGGGAAAGCGCTGCGCCGACTCCGCCCACACATCCGCCGGCGTGCGCCCGTCAAGGCCCGAATGGGGCCTTGCGTGGTAGACATCGACGATCCACACATGAATGAGGCGCTCGAGCTCTGCCAACGTGAGGCACGCATCGTTCTGCAGCTGCTCACCTTCCCGCGCGCTGACGCGCGCCAGAGACGTCCCCTTCAAGGTATGGATGAACCGGTGGTTGAAGGTGTAGAAGAAGCGTTCCACGTGGGGCTTGTGGTTCGGCATCATCGAGCCGCAAAACTCAAGGTTGATGCCGAGGTCCAGCGCGGCAGCCTGCATAGACCCTCCAGCGAACTCCGATCCGTTGTCAGCCAACAGGGTCGTGAAGCGGCCGTGGCAGGGCCACTTGCCGCGCACCTCGGGATATCGCTTCGCGAGGTAGGTCTTGGGCAGCAACGCATGCCGGAGAGCCCCGAACACAGCGTCCACGCCGTGGCCCGTGAGAGAGATGAAGAAGCCCAGCACGCAGCGTGAGTAACGGTCCAACAGCAGTGTCAGCATGGGCCTGCCCGCGAGCTTTCCATCGTCATCGACGACCCAGAGATCGACCGGGGTGTGGTCGATCTCGACAACCTCCAGGATCCGCTCGGTACGGCGAGCCGCCACGGAGTCGCCGTAGTCCTTCTTCGCCTTCGGTGCACCGTTGCGCGCCAGCGAGACATCGAAGGCGTACAGCCGGGCCATCCTGGCCTGTACGGTGCGCAACGAGGGCATCTTTAGCCGCTCCGACGGCAGCCTGGAGCGGTTCTCCGCTTCGATGGACAGCTCGACCGCTTTGAAAACGCTGGTAGCCGTGGCACGCCGCTGGCCCAGGTAGATCTCGTCGGCATGGCGCGCAACGATCACCTCCACCTCCGGGGACATCCGGAACCGGTTCCTGCCGCCGCGCCGGTCAAAGCGCTGCATCAGGCTGCCAGGATCCTTGCTGGACTTGAGCCACGTGCCAATCCAGCGGTACAGGGTGGAAACGCTGGGCGGCTTCGGGGTCTTGAGTTCCTCCGCGACGATGGGAATCTTCGACTCGAGGGTCCGGCGAGACCCTAACGCCGCAAGCCGATCCAGGGCAGCAACCCAACGGGCCATCTGCAACGTAGCCTCGCGCCCCTTGTCGCCAAGGCGCTCCATGTCCACTGTGGGCGCAGACCGCGCCTGACCCAGTTGAACCGTGCCCCGGTAGGTGCTGCGAGTGATGACCAGATCGCCCAGGCGATACAGCTCCAGCAACTCGTCGGCATCGACCTCGCGGGTCTCACTCGTTGCGAGGTTTTCAACCAGCACCCGACCCTGGGTGATCCGCAGGACGCGGTGGTCCACGCCGCGCAAAGTGAACTCTTCTTCAACCTTGACAGGGGAGTTCATGCGTGCGCCCCTTCCCACTGCGCGGCACGTGCCGCTGCCACGGTTCGCTTGAAGTCGCGGCTGAGTGCGTTGTCCAGCCTGCGGTCGCATTCGCGGCGGACGGCGTCAAGGTCCGCGGCGCCATACCCTGATGGCGCTTGACGCTCGGTGGGTTCCGGAGAGCAGTCCTCTTCCGACTCTTCCAGCTCCGGATCGGCACCGCGGGGCACCTCACGGTGGGGCAGGCCGAAGTGCACGGCATCGCGCAGAACACCGGCGTGCTGCGGCGTGGGGATGATGTCGATGTCGAGCAGGAACCGCAGCTCCTGGCCAAGCTCGCGATAAAGACGCGCCACTTCGCGCATGCGGTCCAGCACGCTGGGGTTGAGCAGAACGCGGGCTGGTTTGACCTCCAAGATGTGCTGCACGCCATCGGTCAGGATGACGGCGAGGTCGGGGGTGTATCGGACCGCCGGTC
>JBKCVH010000118.1:0-7999 GCA_046317675.1 Burkholderiales bacterium | reverse complement strand
CGCGGCCGTCAGGGGCAAGAGCGCCACCACCACGCGGGAGGTGAGCAGAAGTGCCCTCAAGCCATCGTTACCCGTGTGAACCGGCACGCCGAGCCCGTCGCGCGGGCTGCGTGCCCAAGCTTGCACCGGGAAGCGAAGTTGCTGCAGCGCCTCAATAACCGGTCGCGCCAGCACACCGCAGCCCAGCAGGCCCACACTCCAGTCGCCCTTTTGAGCCGGCGCATGGGGCTGCCACACGCCTTGCGCCGCTTGGTCGGCGTAGCGATCGAAGCCCCGGTACCAGCGCAGCAAAGCCGCCAGCACGTACTCGGCCATTTGCACGCCCATGCCCGCGTCTTCCAGCCGGTAGATCGGCAAGCCGGGCGGTGGGTTCAAAGCCAGCAGGCCATCCACCCCGGCACCGGCCGCAAAGGCGGCGCGCAACTGCGTTTGCTCTGCAAAGAGGGCGGGCGGCGGCTTCCACATCAAGGCGTAGTCGGCCGGCGGCGCGCCCGGCTGCCAGGCCGTGACCTCCACTTCCGGCAGCAGCGCTTGAAGCTCAGCCGCCCAGGGCGCGGTGCCCTCGGGCAGGCAAACGGTGAGCTGGATCAAGCCGCCAGCGCTTTTTCGATGTCAGTGCGCAGCTTCTTGGGCTCATCGTTCGGGGCGTAGCGCTCCAGCACTTGCCCGTCTTTGCCCACCAGGAACTTGGTGAAGTTCCACTTGATCATGTCGATGCCCAGGAGGCCGGTCTTTTCGCTCTTGAGCCACTTCCAGAGCGGGTGCGCGTCGCCGCCATTGACGTCGACTTTGGCCATCATTGGGAAGGAAACACCGTAGTTCAGCTGGCAAAACTCAGCAATTTCGCCATTGCTGCCGGGGTCTTGGCCGCCGAATTGGTTGCAGGGGAAGCCCACCACCATCAGCCCTTGGGCTTCGTATTCCTTCCAAAGCTTCTCCAAACCCTCGAATTGGGGCGTGAAGCCGCACTTGGAGGCGGTGTTGACGATCAAGATCACCTTGCCCCGGTAATTGGCCAAAGGCACGGTCTTGCCGGTGATGGAAGGGGCTTCAAAGTCGTAAATGCTGGTGGGCATGGGTTTCTCCTAGAAGGAGCCCATGGTAAGAGAGCGCGAGAGTGTTTGTTTTTGCCCCCACAATGCGCCGCCCCTGCTATGGGGAGTAAAGGGGTGAACGCGATGGAATCCCGGCTTGAACATTTGGTGTGCTTGGCGCCTGAGGAATTGCGTCGGCGCAAGGAATTGCCCCCAGCGCGCTGGAAGCTACTGGCTCATGGCGACTCCTGGTTTTCCTTCGCCAGCGCCCGCGTCGATGCCCACGCCAACCTCTTGGGGGAGCTGGTGTTCAGCCAGCCCACCGTCGCAGTCACTTGCGCCGGCCACCACAACGCGCTGCGCCGCATGGTGGACTTGGAGGGCTCCAAAGACTTCATCGAGCTCCTGGATGGCGAAGCCGTTTGGGACGGCGTCTTGCTCAGCATGGGCGGCAACGACTTGATAGCCGCCGCCATGGTGCCGGGCCTGGCGCCCGATGGCAGCACCACCCCGCTGCACCTGCGCTTGCTGCGCCGCCAAACCGAATGGGATTCGCCCAGCAAAGGCGTGGCCCGCTACTTCAGCGAAGAAGGCTGGGCCACCTTTGCCGAGTACGTGAAGGCCAACCTCAAGCATGTGCTGAGCCTGCGCGATGACGGCCCCAACAAGGGCAAGCCCGTGTTCATGCATTGCTATGCCGTGCCCATGCCGCGCCCGGCCGGCAGCAACGACCAAGACGCCGCCTCCGGCCCTTGGCTGTACCCGGCGCTCAAGGCCTACGCCCTGCCGCAGGCCGACTGGGCCGCCATGAGCCGCCTCATGCTCAGCCGCTTGGCGGCTTTGCTAAAGGCCTGCGCGCTCGACAAAGAGCAGTACCCGAACCTGCAGGTCTTTGATTCCACTCAGGTGCCCATCGCCCCGGCGGCGCTGGGCAGCACGGGCATCAGCGGCGACTGGCACAACGAGATCCACCTGAACCACAGCGGCTGCTTCAAGATTGCGCGCGCTTGGAGCGTGCAGATCGAGGCCGTGCTCAGTGGCAAGCCGCTGGTGGTGGCCGAGCCCCCGAAGGGGCGCGGCAAGCGCGGTGGCTAGTTCGGCGGTTAGAGCGGCTTACTCCACCCGAAACACGAACTCCTGGCTGAACACCCCGTCGTTGCTGCATTGGTAGCCGCTGCGAAGGGTGTTCTCCACACTGCTCACCAGTTGGCGCTGCGCGCGGCGGTCGGGCAGTGCTTGCAGGGTTTGAACCTCCACCGCCACCACGCGGCCACCCCGCACGGTCCCTTGCACACGCAGCTGCGCCATGCCTTCCAGGGCGGAGGCGGGTAGCTCGGGCTTGGCCATGACGGGGCAGAGCATGCCGGCACTGACCGGCTGCGCCTTGGCGGCCTCGGGCACCACATTGACGCCCGGCCCTGGGGTGCCCGTGCCGGCCTTGGCGGGGCCATCCGTCACCGGTGGGAAAACGTCGTGCGCGACGACTTGGATCGGTGGCAGGGCGCTGTCGATCGGCGGAATGAGGGGCGTCGGAACCCTGACCACATCGGGACGCTCAATCACCACGTCTTTCAATGGCAGCTTGGGCGGGTCCTGTGGCGGCTTCAGCGGCTCGTCCACCATCTTCACCTGAGGCGGTGGGTTGAGGGTCTGAGCAACCCGATGGATCAGGCCCGTGGAGATGGCGTAGACCATCAAGAGGTGCAGCAGCGCCACCAGCGCCAAGCTGGCCCAACGGGAACTGGCAGAAGGGCTTGATCCGAAGTGCATAGAAGACTCCCAACAAAGTTGAGACCCCAGCTTTGCCCATGTCGAAGGTCATAGCTAGCGGGTTTTCCCGCTGCCGCTGACACCGCACTGTCATGGGCGGTGGAGACGATGGCGTGTCTTCGGGAGCGACCCTTCATGCCTTACGACCTGCTGCGCGACCTGCGCGACATCTACCTCCAGCGCGCGCTCAAGCCCTATGGCTTGACGCAATTGCACCAGCTGCAACACGCGCTGCAATGCGCCTGGCAGGCCGAGCAGTCGGGGGCCACGCCGGCATTGATCACGGCGGCCCTGCTGCTTGACTTCGGGCACATGATTCACGACCTGGGCGAGCACCCTGCCGCCAGTGGGCAGGACGACAACCATGAGGAGCGCGGCGCCTCTTGGCTGGGCTGGCACTTTGGCCCGGCGGTGGTGGAGCCGGTTCGCCTGCATGTGGCCGCCAAGCGCTACCTGTGCGCCCGCCAGCCTGACTACTTGGCCCGCTTGGCGCCGGACTCCCAAGAGAGCCTGCGGCTGCAAGGCGGCCCCATGCACGATGCCGAGTGCGAAGCCTTTGAGCGCGAGCGCTATGCCGATGACGCCATCAGCCTGCGCCTGTGGGACGAAGCCGCCAAGGACCCGAAGGCGCTGCCGCCCGACTGGACCCACTTCGAACGCTTTGTGCTTGAGGCTCGGCAACAGGCGCCAGCAGCCGAGTCGGTTTACTGATCTCGCTGTCATCGGGCCTTCACAGCCGAGGCCTAGGCTGCCGGTCCATGGCATCCATCGTGCACGTTCAGGGTCTTCGCAAGCGCTTCCGGGGCGCAGCACGGCCTGCTTTGGACGGCGTGAATTTGCAAGTGCAAGCCGGCGAGCGCGTGGCGCTGATCGGCGCTTCGGGCTCGGGCAAGTCCACCCTGCTGCGCAGCCTGTGCGGTCTGGAGACCATCGAGCAAGGCGAGGTGCGCCTCTTCGACCGCCGCCTGCAGGCCGACGGTTTGCTGGCGCCCGAAGTGCGTGAGCTGCGCCGCCAAGTGGGCATCGTTTTTCAGCAGTTCAATTTGGTCGGGCGCTTGTCGGTGATGCAGAACGTGCTGGCGGGCCGCGCCGCCGCCTTGCCCCTGTGGCGGGGGCTCCTGCAGCGCTGGCCGCAAGAGGAGCGCGTGGCCGCCCTGCAAGTGCTGGACGCCGTGGGTCTCTCGGAGCAAGCCTTTCAGCGCGCCTCCACGCTCAGCGGTGGCCAGCAACAGCGCGCCGCCGTGGCGCGCAGCCTGCTGCAAGGCGCTCAATTGCTGTTGGCCGACGAACCCGTGGCCTCGCTCGACCCCGCCTCCACCGTGCGCGTGATGGAGCTCCTGATGCAGCTCAACCGCGAGCGCGGCATCACCCTCATCGTCAGCCTGCACCACGTGGCCTTGGCGCGCCGCTATTGCGAACGCGCCTTGGCGCTGCGAGATGGCGCCGTGGTGTTTGACGGCCCAACGCGGGAGCTCACGCCCGCCTTCCTTCAGCAGCTCTACGGCACGGCTGCCGAAGAGCTGATTGACGAGCCGGCCCATGAGTTGGCCCATGCGCTGGCTCCACCGCCCCATCCCCTGAACCTGCAGCTCGCCGCAGCTGCCTAACTTGACTGGATTCGCCATGACGCTCAGCGCTCGCGTTCGCCTTCTCGTTCCCACTCTGCTGCTGGCCGCCTCGCCGTTGGCGGTGCAGGCCCAAGCCCAAGAGATCAGCTTCGGCATCATTGCCACCGATTCGGCCAGCGCCCAGCGCGAGCGCTGGGAGCCCTTCTTCCGCGACATGGAGAAGAAGACCGGCCTCAAGATCAACAGCTTCTATGCACCCGACTACGCCGGCGTGATTGAAGCCATGCGCTTCAACAAAGTGCAAGTGGCTTGGTACGGCAACAAAGCCGCCATGGAAGCCGTGGACCGCGCCAACGGCGAAGTGTTTGCGCAACTGCAGTACGCCGACGGCAGCTTCGGCTACCACGCCCTGCTCATCACCCACAAAGACAACCCCTACCAAACGGTGGACGACGTCTTCAAGGCCGGCAAGACCGTGGACTTCGGCATGGGCGACCCGAACAGCACTTCCGGCTTCTTGGTGCCGAGCTACTACCTGTTCGCCGCCCGTGGCGTGGAGCCGCGCAACATCTTCAAGACGGTGCGCAACGCCAGCCACGGCGCCAACATCCAGGCGGTGCTGGCCAAGCAGGTCGACGTGGCCACCACCAACACCGAAGACATGGGCAAGCTGGAGTCGGCCAAGCCCGAGCTGTTCCAGCAACTGCGCATCCTCTGGCGCAGCCCCTTGATTCCGAGCGACCCCTTTGTGTGGCGCAAAGACCTGGACGCCGCCACCAAAACCAAGCTGCGCGACTTCGTGCTGGCCTACGCCAAGACCGACCCAGCCGAGAAAGCGGTGCTGAAGAACATCTACAACTACGGCGGCTTCCGCGCCTCGAACAACGACCAGCTGATCCCGATCCGCCAACTGGAATTGTTCCGCGACCGCCGCAAAGTGGAAAACGACGAAGGCATGGCCGCTGACGAGAAGGCCAAGAAGCTGGCCGACATCGACCGCCGCTTGGCTGCGCTGAAGTCCTGATGGCCACCCTGGCGCCACCGCTGGAGCGCCTGCGCCTGCAGGCCGAACAGGAGCGCCCCACCTGGCGCTACTGGCTGGGCTGCGCGCTCTTCATCGGCCTGCTCGCCTGGGCTTGGCGGGGCGCCGAGATGCGCCCGCTCGACCTCTGGCGCGACGCCGGGAACATGGGCACCTACGCCAAAGACTTCTTCCCGCCGGACTTCAAGGATTGGAAGCTGTACCTGCGCGAGATGGTGGTCACGCTGCACATCGCCCTTTGGGGCACGGTGCTGGCGGTGGTGCTGGCCGTGCCCTTTGGCCTGATGAGCGCCAGCAACATCGCACCCGCGTGGCTGCACCAGCCGGTGCGCCGTTTGATGGACGCCTGCCGCGCCATCAACGAGATGGTGTTCGCCATGCTCTTCATCGTGGCCGTTGGGCTCGGCCCTTTCGCTGGGGTGCTGGCCTTGATGGTTCACACCACGGGCACGCTGGCCAAGCTGTTCAGCGAGGCCGTGGAGGCCATCGACCCGCGCCCGGTCGAAGGCATTCGCGCCACCGGCGCGCACAAGCTCTTTGAGATTGCCTTTGGCGTGCTGCCCCAGGTCATGCCGCTTTGGGTCTCGTTCGCGCTGTACCGCTTTGAGTCCAACGTGCGCTCGGCCTCGGTGGTCGGCATGGTCGGTGCGGGCGGCATTGGCGTGGTGTTGTTTGAAGTGATTCGAGGCTTCCAGTACGCACAAACCGGCGCGGTCTTGATCATGCTGGTGGTCACCGTCACGCTGATTGATTTGCTCTCGGCCCGCTTGCGCAAGGTGCTGCTGTGACGGGCAGTTGGTGCATGCCAGTGCGCCTGCACTTTGGCGCCGGCTGCACCGCCCTCTTGCCCGACTGGCTGGCGGGCCGGCCGGCCGTGGTGCTGGCCTTTGCGCAAGCGGAATCGCTCGGCGCCCGCGAGCACCTGCAGGCGCTGCTTGGCCCCCAGTTGCAGGCTTGGCTCCCAGCCCCCGATGGCCTCGCCACACTCGACGCCGCACGCGGCCTGGCCCACGCGCTTTGGCCTTTGCTGGAGCGCGACCACGCCCTTGTGGCCCTGGGCGGCGGCAGCGTGATGGACCTGGCCAAGTGGTTGCGCTACCGCCCCGAGGGCGGCTTTGGTGCGCTCCTGGCCGCCCTGCACGAGCAGCAGCGCCCGCCGCAAGCGGCGCAAGTGCATCCGCTGGCCTTGTTGCCCACCACGGCAGGCACCGGCAGTGAAGTCAGCCGCAGCGCCACCCTGTGGGACGCCCGGCAGCGCCGCAAGCTCAGCCTGAACGACGCTTGGGCCGACCTCGCCTTGGTCGACCCGAACTGGACGCGAAGCCTTCCCGCTTCCATCACGCTCGACGCCGGCTTGGACGCCCTGGCCCACGCGCTGGAGGCCTTGTGGAACCGTGCGGCCCAGCCCATCACCGACGCGCTGGCGCAGGCGGCAGCCCGCAGCTTGCTGGACGCCCTACCGCGCCTGATGGCGGCGCCCCAAGACGCAGAGCTGCGCGAGCAAGTCAGCGCCGCCGCGCTGCAGGCCGGGCTCGCCATGGGGCAAACGCGCACCGCCATTGCCCATGCTTTGTCCTACGAGCTCACGCTCACCCAAGGCCTGGCCCATGGCCGCGCCTGCGCCTATTGGCTGCCCCGCGCCTGGCGCGCCGCCCAGCAGCATGACGTGCACTTGGACGCCCGGCTTCACGCCCTGTTGCCGGGCGGCGCCGCCGCGCTGGCCGCTTGGCTGCATCGCTTGGGCGTGAGCTGCGCGGAGATCGAACCCGCTGCGGATGACGGCAGTTGGCAAGCGGCGCTGCGAAGCGAGCGGGGCCGCAATTTCATCGGGGCGCCTGCATGACGCCGGCCTTCGATCTGATCGTGGTGGGCGCGGGCATCGTCGGGCTGGCGCATGCCTGGGCGGCCGTGCAGCGCGGCTGGCGCGTGGCGGTGCTGGAGCGCGATGCCCAGGCCGTGGGCGCCTCGGTGCGCAACTTTGGTTTCATCACCGTCACGGGCCAAGGCGCCGGCAGCACCTGGGCGCGCGCCCGGCGCAGCCGCGACGTGTGGGCCCAGGTGGCGCCGCAAGCCGGCATTGAAATCGTTCACGAAGGCCTCTGGCTGCTCGCGCGCCGCCCGGCCGCTTGGCAAGTGCTTCAAGCCTTCGCCGAAACCGACATGGGCCAGGGCTGCAGCCTTCACGCACCCAGCAGCGCACCCGATTGGTTGAACCGCAGCGGCGCACAGGGCGCGCTCTATTCGCCGCATGAATTGCGCGTGGAGTCTCGAACCGCCATCCCTCAGCTGGCCGCTTGGCTGGCCGAGCAGCACGGCGTTCACTTCGCCTTTGGCGAGGAGGTGTTGGAGCGCAGCGCAGGCGGCGTGGTCACCAACCGCCGCAGCTGGCTGGCCCCGCGCGTGGTGGTGTGCCCCGGCACCGGTTTGCAGGGTTTGGCCCGGCAGTGGTTGGCGTTTCGCCCCCTGCGGCTCACCCGCCTGCAAATGCTGCGCTGGCAGCCCGAGCGAGCGGTGCAATTGAATGCGGCCTTGATGAGCGACCTCAGCCTCGTTCGCTACGCCGGCTACGCCGCGCTGCCCGAAGC
>JBKCVH010000117.1:0-3967 GCA_046317675.1 Burkholderiales bacterium | reverse complement strand
GGTGCTTCCACCTGCTTGGTCGAGGCCGATGGCGTTGAGCACTTCAACTTCGTCGATGCCCGCGTGGCCGCATTGCCGGACCTCAAGGCCGCTACCGGCGCCATCGCTGCCAACTTCTACGGCGGCCCGACTGGGCGCCTGCAGGTGCTGGCCGTCACCGGCACGAATGGCAAGACGAGCACCGCCTGGTGGACCGCCCAGGCCCTGAGCCTGGCAGGCCAACGCTGCGGCGTCGTTGGCACGCTCGGCATTGGTGAGCCTCCGCTGCCTAGCCGCCCGGCTGCGCTGGACTACACCGGACTCACCACCCCCGACCCCGTGCGCCTGCAGGCTGGCTTTGCCCAGATGGTGCGTGACGGTTTTGGCGCCTGCGCCATTGAGGCCAGCAGCCACGGCCTGTGCGAGCACCGCTTGGTGGGTACCCAAATTGAAGTGGCGCAGTTCACCAACCTCACGCAAGACCACCTGGACTACCACGGCACCATGGAAGCCTATGCGGCGGCCAAGCGCCAGTTGTTCGACTGGCCGCGCCTGCGTGCCGCCGTGCTGAACGTGGACGACGCCTATGGCGAGAAGTGGTCGCACGAGCTTCGGCCGCATCTGGACGTTTGGACCGTGGGCCTCCAAGCCGGCGCGCGTTTGCGCGCCAGTGGTATTGGCTACGGACCAGAGGGTTTGCGCTTCACCGTGCATGAGGGCGAGGCCGCGTTGCCAGTGCAAACCGGCTTGATCGGCGACTACAACGTGCACAACTGGCTGGGTGTTCTGGGTGGCCTTCGCGCCCTGGGCATTCCATTGGCCGAGGCCGTGGCCGCTTGTGCGCAGGTCACGCCGGTGCCCGGCCGCATGCAGCGCATTGGTCATGGGCGTGAGCTGCCGCAAGTGGTGGTGGACTACGCCCACACCCCCGACGCCCTCGAGAAGGCTTTGGCGGCGCTCAAGCCGCTGGCGGCGGCGCGTGGCGGCAAGCTCTGGGTGCTGTTCGGCTGTGGCGGTGACCGCGACCGCAGCAAACGCCCCTTGATGGGGGTGGTGGCAGCCCAGCTCGCAGACCGCGTGCTGCTGACCAGCGACAACCCACGCAGCGAGAAGCCGGCGCAAATCTTGGCCGACATCGCCGCTGGCGTGAGTGCTGCGCACGAGTTGATCGAAGACCGCGCCGCCGCCATCCGCCACGCCGTGCAGCAGGCCGCGCGCGTAGACGTCATCGTCATTGCGGGCAAGGGCCACGAGGACTACCAAGAGATTGCCGGCGTTCGCCATCCGTTCGACGACAGCGTGCAAGCCCGGGCTGCCCTGATTGAAAGGGCTGGCTTGTGAACTGGACTTTGGGTGAAGCAGCTGAGGCGCTGCGCGCGCGCGGCTTGAGCTGTGACTTGGTGGGCGACGCCGCGCTGGGCTTTGCGCGCGTGCACCCCGACACCCGCAGCCTGCAGGCGGGCGACTTGTTTGTGGCCCTGAAGGGCGAGCGCTTTGACGCGCACAGCTTCCTGCCGCAAGCCCTGGCGGCTGGCGCTGTGGCGGCGGTCTCGCAGCAGCCCTTGGCCATGCCCGGCTTGGTGGTCGCTGACACGCGCCAAGCTTTGATGCAACTGGCCGGCGCATGGCGCGCTCGCAAGAGCCTGCCACTGATTGCGGTGACCGGCAGCAATGGCAAGACCACGGTCACGCAAATGATTGCCAGCATCCTGCGCGCCTGGGTGGGCGAGGGCGCCTTTGCGACGCAAGGCAACTTCAACAACGACGTGGGCGTGCCGATCACCTTGCTGCGCTTGCGCCAGCATGAAGACGGCCAGTGGCATCAGGCTGGCGTCGTTGAGATCGGCATGAACCACCCTGGTGAGATTGCCCCTTTGGCGGCGATCACGGCGCCGACCGTGGCCTTGGTGAACAACGCACAGCGCGAGCACCAGGAGTTCATGGCCAGCGTCGAAGCCACGGCCGAAGAGAACGGCTCGGTGTTTGCGGCGCTGCCCCCGAGCGGGGTCGCGGTGTTCCCGGCCGACGACCCTTGCGCACCGATTTGGCACCGCTTGGCCGGCACGCGCCCCCACCTGACTTTCGCGCTGCAAGGCGAGGCCGACTTGCGCGCTGACGCACAGTGGTCACTGAGCGGTGACGGCCACTGGGCCATGCACCTGCACACCCCCGCCGGCGAGCTGCCGGTGGCCTTGCACGTGCCCGGTGTGCACAACCTGCGCAATGCGCTGGCGGCTGCAGCCTGCGCGCTGGCAGCCGGCGCGCCGCTGGCGGCCATTCGCGAGGGCCTGGAGGCCTTCCGTGCCGCCAAGGGCCGCTCGGCGCAGTGCGCCATCAACCACATGGGCCACGCAGCCGCCTTGATCGACGACTCCTACAACGCCAACCCCGACAGCATGCGCGCCGCCGTGGAACTGCTTGCGGTGATGCGCGGTCCGCGTTGGTTCTTGATGGGCGATATGGGGGAGGTCGGCGTGCAAGGGCCGGCTTTCCATGAAGAGATCGGGCGTTTGGTGGCCGAGCGCGGCATTGAGCAGTTCTGGTGTGCCGGCCCGATGTCGGCGCATGCGGCCGCTGCCTTTGGCCCCCAGGCTCGCCACTTCCCAAGCAGCGCAGAGTTGGTGAGCGCCCTACCGCAAGGGCCGGACGCCAACAGCCTGCTCGTTAAAGGTTCGCGCTACATGCGCATGGAACAAGCGGTGGCGGCACTGACCGGCACCCCAGAGGGAGCTCACTGATGCTCATCGTGCTGGCCGAATGGCTGCAGGCGCTGTACCCCGAGTGGGGTTGGTTGCGCGTTTTCCAGTACATCACCTTCCGCGCGGTGATGGCGGCCATGACGGCGCTGCTCATTGGCCTCGCTTTCGGCCCTTGGGTGATTCGCTACCTCACCTCGCTCAAGATCGGTCAGCCGGTGCGCGAGTACGGCGTGCAAACCCACTTGAAGAAGACCGGCACGCCCACCATGGGCGGCGTGCTGGTGCTGATTGGTATCGGCGTGGCGACCTTGCTCTGGTTCGACTGGAGCAACCGCTTCGTGTGGATCGTCATGCTGGTCACCTTCGGCTTTGGCGCCGTGGGCTGGGTCGACGACTACCGCAAGGTGGTGCACAAGAACCCCGAGGGCATGAGGAGCCGCGAGAAGTTCTTCTGGCAGAGCTTGATCGGCCTGCTGGCCGCCTTCTACCTGGCCTTCTCGGTGTCGGAGACCAGCTTCGTTCGCGTGGCCGAGCTCTTCTGGCGCTGGGTGTCGAGTGGCTTCTCCAACGAACTGCCGCCCAAGGCCGACTTGATCGTGCCCTTCTTCAAAACCATCAGCATGCCGCTGGGGGTTTGGGGCTTCATCTTGTTCAGTTACTTCGTGATCGTGGGCGCGAGCAACGCGGTGAACTTCACCGACGGGCTCGATGGCCTAGCGATCATGCCGGTGGTGCTGGTGGGCTCGGCGCTTGGCGTGTTCGCTTACGTCACCGGCTCGGCGGTGTTCTCGAAGTACTTGTTCCTGCCGCACATCCCGGGCAGCGGGGAGCTGCTGATCTTCTGCGCCGCCATGGCCGGTGCAGGGCTCGCCTTCTTGTGGTTCAACGCGCACCCGGCCCAAGTCTTTATGGGCGACGTGGGTGCGCTGGCCTTGGGCGGCGCGCTCGGCACCATCGCGGTCATTACGCGCCAGGAAATCGTGCTGGCCATCATGGGCGGCATCTTTGTGGCCGAAACCCTGAGCGTGATGCTGCAGGTGAGTTGGTTCAAGTACACGAAGAAGAAGTACGGCGAGGGCCGGCGCATCTTCCTGATGGCTCCGCTGCACCACCACTTCGAGAAAAAGGGCTGGACCGAGACGCAAGTGGTGATTCGCTTCTGGATCATCACCATGCTGCTCTGCCTGGTGGGTTTGGCTTCACTCAAGCTGCGTTGACATGAGCGAAACCACGCCGTTCACCGCCAGCCTGAACCTGCACCGCGACGAAGCGGTGCTGGTGCTCGGCCT
>JBKCVH010000116.1:0-18644 GCA_046317675.1 Burkholderiales bacterium | reverse complement strand
GGCTGCGGCGTTCGTCGCAGTCAAAGTACCGCTGGCGCACCGCAAAGGGCGCCAGGGGGTTGTCCTGCAGGCTGACGGCCGCATGCGTGTAGCGAACCCCAAAGCGCTTGAGGTTGGTGCCCGCCCGTGCCACCAAGGCTGCCCGCTCCCCATGGGAGGCCAAGGCCTCACGCAGCCAATGCGTGACCTGCAAGACGCGGTCTCGCTGCTCCAAGCTCCGCTCGGGTTGGCCGCCGCAGGAGTGGGTGGAAGCCTCTGCGAGGCTGCCAATTGATAAGCAGAGTGACAGGCAGAGCGCCGCCGCAAGGCGACGCCGGCGCATCAGAGCTTGACCGATTCGAAGTCGCGGCGCAGCAGGTCGTCCACGGCGAGCAAGAAGGGCGCCGCCTCAACCGCCTTGGCAAATGCCAGACCGTAGCTGCGGTGCTGAACGGCGATGGTCTGACCCGTTGCCAGGCCCTGCTGCTCTGCGAGGCCTTGTGCCAGCGTCAGCGTGAAGCCCTGGGTCTGACCCGCAGCAGGTTCCAGCGTGAGCGCCACATAGCCAGGGCGCTCGACCACTTGGGCCACTTGCGTGATGCGGTAAGGGCCCTGCGCGGTCTTCTTGTCACCCGTGCTGCTTTCGCTCGACTTGCTGACGGAAGTCGAAAGACTCTCGACCACATTCGATGCCGCACTGGAGGCGGAAGAGGTCACCGTGTCGGCTTGTGCCACCGCAAAGGAAAGTGCGAGGGCGATGCCAAGGGCGTGGCGAATTCGGTTCATTCAAGGCTCCTAAAGAAAACAATCCATTCAACTGCGCCGGGCCTTCACTGCGGCCGCCAGCGAACGCAGCAAGGGTTCGGTCTGCTCCCAGCCCAGGCAGGCGTCCGTGATGCTGACACCCACGCGCAACGCGCTCTTGGGCTGACCTTCCACGTGGTCCTGGCGCCCGGGCTGCAAGTGACTCTCAATCATGACACCTGTGATGCGGCGCTCGCCGCCCGCCATCTGCTCGGCCACATTGCGACCCACTTCGATCTGACGCTCGTACTGCTTGCTGCTGTTGCCATGGCTGAAGTCGACCATGACCTGAGGGCGGACACCCGCCGCTTGCAGCGCGCTGCAGGCGGCTTCAATGCTGGCGGCGTCGTAGTTCGGAGCCTTGCCCCCGCGCAGAATCAAATGGCAATCCTCGTTGCCGCGCGTTTCAAAAATGGCAGCCGCGCCCATCTTCGTCATGCCCATGAAGGCATGGCCGCTGCGGGCGGCCAACACGGCATCGGCCGCGATCTTGACGCTGCCATCGGTCCCGTTTTTGAAGCCGACCGGGCAAGAGAGCCCCGAGGCAAGCTGGCGGTGGCTTTGGCTCTCTGTGGTGCGGGCGCCAGTGGCACCCCAGGCGATGAGGACGGCGATGTACTGCGGCGACAGCAAATCCAGGAACTCGGTGGCCGCGGGCAGGCCCAGCTGTGTCACTTCCAACAAAAGCTTGCGCGCCAAGCGCAAGCCTTCGTTCATGCGGAAGCTGCCATCCAAGTTCGGGTCATTGATGTACCCCTTCCAGCCCACCGTGGTGCGCGGCTTCTCGAAGTAGACGCGCATCACAGTGATGAGCTCGCCCTTCAACTCCTCTGCCAGCCCCTTCAGCGCCTGGGCGTAAGCGATGGCTTGGTCGTGGTCATGGATGCTGCAAGGGCCCACGATGACCACCAAGCGGTCGTCTTCGCCACGCAGCACTTTGCCAATGGCACGGCGCGTGCGCTCCACCAAGGCCAGGCCCGCTTCAGGCACTGGCATTTCGTCTAGCAGCAAAGCGGGGCTGATAAGCGGGCGCACTGCGCGGATGCGGGTGTCATCGGTGCGGGTGCTGTCTTCGGTGGCATCAACAGAGCCAACTTCTCGGTCGTGGGTGGGGTCGTCTAGACGTTTCATGAAAGGACTCAATGACAATTGCCGCCATTGTTGCCCCTGTTTGAGCACCCGAGACTGATGCTGCTGCCCTACGCCTTTGCCCGCCCTGCCCTGTTCGCCCTTGACCCCGAGCAGGCCCATGACCTCACGATGGCGAGTTTGGAGCGCTTTCAGAACACGCCACTGGCCTGCACCTGGGCGCAAAACCGTGTGGAAGACCCGGTCACCGTGGCCGGCCTTCGCTTCCCGAACCGCGTGGGCCTTGCGGCTGGCCTCGACAAGAACGGCCGTTGCATTGACGGTCTGGGTGCGATGGGTTTTGGCTTCATTGAGGTGGGCACGGTCACACCCAAAGGGCAATGCGGCAACCCCAAGCCCCGCATGTTCCGGCTGCCCGAGCACCAAGCCTTGATCAACCGGCTCGGTTTCAACAACGAAGGCCTGGACAGCTTTCTGGTGAACGTGAAGCGCGCTCGCAGTTTTCGAGCGGGGGGCGGCGTGTTGGGCCTGAACATCGGAAAGAACGCCAGCACCCCGATTGAAGATGCCGCCACCGACTACCTGCTGGGGCTAGATGGCGTGTACCCGCACGCCGACTACGTGACGGTGAACATCTCCAGCCCCAACACCGCCAACCTTCGCAGCTTGCAAAGCGACGAAGCCTTGAAGGCGCTGCTGGACCGCCTGATGGCGCGCCGCGCTCAATTGGCGGCCCAGCATGGCCGGACGGTGCCGCTCTTCGTCAAGATCGCCCCCGACCTCGATGCAAGCCAGGTTGAAGTGATTGCCCAAACCCTCAAGGCCAGCGGTGTGGACGGCGTCATTGCCACCAACACCACCTTGGAGCGTTCCGCCGTGCAAGGTCACCGCCATGCGGCTGAGGCCGGTGGCCTTTCCGGCGCGCCAGTGCTGGCCGCCAGCAACCGGGTGATTACCGGCCTGCGCGCGGCCCTCGGCGCCGGCTTCCCCATCATTGGAGTTGGCGGCGTCATGTCGGGTGCCGATGCAGCCAGCAAGCTCGGGGCCGGCGCCGACCTTGTGCAGATCTACACCGGCTTGATCTACCAAGGCCCGGCACTGGTGCGCGAAGCCGCATTGGCCCTGAAACGCTGAATCAGGCGTAGCTCAGCGCTCGGGCCTTGCCCCAGAACACCCGGTAAGCCAACACCGTGTAGCCCAAGATGGTCGGCACGGTGATGGCGCATCCGATGGCGATGACAAACAAGCTCTCGGGAGCGCTGGCCGCCTGCCAGATGGTGAGCTTGTCCATCACCACATAGGGAAACAGGCTGTACGCCAGTCCGAAGGCCCCGAAGACAAAGACCAAGACCACCAGCACAAAGGGCAACCAGCAGACCTTTCCCAGCACACGCTGGGAGTTCAGCATGCCCCTGGCTCCAAGCAGGCACAGGGCGGTGGCAATGGGGATGGGCAGCAGCGCAATGAAGGCTGGCAGCTGGAACCAGCGAGAACGCACCGTCTCGCTGACCCAAGGCGTGGCCACCGAGACCAGCAACATGCCCAGCACCACCGGCGGCCAAGCCATCTTGGCCCAGCGCACAGCGCGCTCCTGCAAACGGCCCTCGGTCTTCATCACCAACCAGCATGCACCCAGCAAGACATAAGCCGCCGGCAGCAAGAGCGAAATGGCCGCTGCAAAGAGCGTGTACTCCACGCCCTCGGCAAAGCCGGTGATGTACCGCCCCAGCATCCAACCCTGGCTGATGGCGGCAATGCCGCTACCGGCAAAGAAGGCGAAGTTCCAAGCCGGCTTCCAAGGGTCCTGCGCCTTGACGCGGAAGTCAAACGCCACGCCGCGCAGCACCAAGCCGATCAGCATGAAGGTCACCGGCAAGTACAAGGCCGTGAGCACCATGCCGTGCGCCTTCGGAAAGGCAATCAGCAAGATGCCAACACCGAGGACCAGCCAAGTTTCATTGGCATCCCAGAAAGGGCCAATGCTGGCAATCATGGTGTCGCGCTCCTCCGGCCGCGCACGGTGCAAGAGCAGGCCGACACCGAGGTCGTACCCATCCAGCACCACATAGGCCAGCATCGAAAAGCCCATGAGGGCCAAGAACAAGACGGGGAGTGTTTCGCTCATGCCAGTGTTCCCTCAGTTGGCGTTGCGGGCTCGGCCTTGGGCGCCTCAAGCGGCTTCTCCGCCATGTGCTTCACCACACTGACGTAGGCCACCAGAAGGGCCACATAGACCGTCACATAGAGCGCCAAAGTGAAAGCGATGTAGGACGACGGGACGCTGGACGCCACTTCATCAACGCGCAGCAAGCCGTAAACGATGTAAGGCTGACGCCCGACCTCCGTGACGTACCAGCCCGCCACCGTGGCCAGCCAGCCGCTGAACACCATGCCAGACAGGGCCCAGAGCAGCGGCCGGGGCAAGGCCTCCCCCCGCCACCGGCCTCGGCGCAAAAGCCATAAGCCCAGCCAACTGCAGGCCAGCATCAGCAGCCCGGTGCCCACCATGATCCGGAAGGCGAAGAACACGGGTGCGACGGGTGGGTGCGACGCCTTGAACTCATTCAAGCCCTTCAATTCACCATCCCACTGGTGCGTGAGGATCAAGCTCGCCATGTTGGGCAGCCCAATCTCGAAGTGATTCATCCGTGCAGCCTCATCGGGCCAAGCGAACAGCAACAAGGGCACTCCGCGTTCGGTCTCCCAGAGGCCTTCCATGGCCGCCACCTTGGCGGGCTGGTGCTTGAGCGTGTTCAAACCATGGAAGTCGCCGGCCAAGATTTGCAGCGGAATCAAAACGGCACCCAAGGTCAGGCCATAACGCAGGCAGCGCTGGGTGTACGGCTGCACTTTGCCCTTGAGCAACTGCCAAGCGCTCACGCCGGCCACCAGGAAGGCCACGGTCAAGCCCGAGGCGAGCAGCATGTGCACCAGGCGGTAGGGGAAGCTTGGATTGAAGACCACTTCAAGCCAGCTGGTCACGAAGAACTCGTCTCCACGAATCTCGTACCCCGCCGGTGTGTGCATCCAGCTGTTCAGCGCCAAGATCCAGAAGGCACTCATGGTGGTGCCAAAGGCCACGAGGAAGGTCGCTGTCAGGTGAGCCCGCTCGCTGACACGCCCATGGCCGAACAGCATCACGCCAAGGAAGGTTGCCTCTAGAAAGAAAGCGGTGAGCACCTCATAGCCCAGAAGCGGGCCCGCAATGTTCCCCACCCTTTCCATGAAGCCCGGCCAGTTGGTGCCGAACTGGAAGCTCATGACGATGCCGCTGACCACGCCCATCGCAAAGCTCAGGGCAAACACCTTCGTCCAAAACCGGTAGGCCGCAAGCCAAGCCTCATCCCGAGTGCGCAACCAGCGCAGGCGAAAGAACAGCAAGGTCCAACCCAGCGCAATGGTGATGGTGGGAAACAGGATGTGGAAAGTGATGTTGGCGGCGAACTGTGCGCGGGCCAGGATCAAGGCATCCATGTCAAGACTCCGCCTTGCTCGCCTTGGTGCGCAAGCCGGGTACCTCCAGCAAGCGTTGCACCTTGGCGCCCATCTTCATCAACTGCGCCAAGGTCTCGGCATCCAGTCGCTGCATGTCGTCGAACCAACTCGACAACATCTCAATGAGCTCATACATCTCTTTCATGCGCGCCTGCGCATGACGGTCGGCCTCTGTCTGCACCTCCTCCATGATGGCGCCGCGCAACATGGACAAGGTGGGCTCAATTTCGCGGCGGCGGCGTTCCTCGGCCAGGGTGCGGAACACCTCCCAAGCGTCACCAGGCGCTTCAAAGTACTCACGCCGGTCGGCGGGCAAATGCCGCAAGCGCACCAATCGCCAAGCCTGCAATTCCTTGAGCCCCATGCTCACGTTGCTGCGGCTGAACTCCAAGCGCTCCGCAATGTCGTCCGCGTTGAGGCTGAGGGGGCTCACATAGATCAACGCATAGATCTGCCCCACCGTGCGATTGATGCCCCATCGGCTTCCCATTTCGCCGAAGTGGGCGACAAAGCTGCGAACCAGGGGAGATAGGGTCTGAGGCATGAGAGGCCGTTGGGTCGTTTCAACGGTCGCCAGTTTGCCGTAATTTCAGTAATTCGTGAAAACTCAGGAATTCACACAATGGCTTCATGGGCAAACCAATGGCCAAGAAAAAAGCCCAAGGGCCTGCGGCACTTGGGCTTTCTTTTTGGCGGAGAGGGAGGGATTCGAACCCTCGGTACCTTGCGGTACGCCTGATTTCGAGTCAGGTACATTCGACCACTCTGCCACCTCTCCTAAAACCGGTGACGCCGGGGTCCTCGGCGCGAAGCCCACGACTATAGCCGACGAATCAAGCTTTCAAGCTGAGCGCACCACCCAGATACGGCTGCAACGCGAGCGGAATGCGGATGGAGCCATCTTCTTGTTGGTGGTTTTCAAGAATGGCCACCAAAGTTCGCCCAACCGCCAACCCGGACCCGTTCAGGGTGTGAACCAACTCGTTCTTGCCAGCGGCTGTCTTGTAGCGGGTTTGCATCCGGCGCGCTTGGAAAGCCTCGCAGTTGGAGCAAGAGCTGATCTCGCGGTAGGTGTTTTGCGCCGGCAACCAAACTTCCAGGTCGTAGGTCTTGGCCGCGGTGAAGCCCATGTCACCACTGCAAAGCAACATAACCCGGTAGGGAAGCTCCAGCAACTGCAACACCTTCTCAGCGTGTCCAACCATGCCTTCAAGGGCAGCGTCGCTGTCTTCGGGGCGAACGATTTGCACCATCTCGACCTTGTCGAACTGGTGCTGGCGCACCATGCCACGCGTGTCGCGACCGGCAGAACCGGCCTCCGAACGGAAGCATGGGGAATGCGCAGTGAGCCGAACGGGCAAGTCGGCTTCCTTCAGCACCGTTTCGCGGACGCTGTTGGTCAAGGAAATCTCTGCCGTAGAGATCAGGTACTGCTCGGCGCTGTGGTTCTCACCGCCGCGCAACACCCAGAACATGTCTTCTTTGAATTTAGGAAGCTGCCCCGTACCCTCAAGAACCTCGCGGTTCACGATGTAAGGCGTGTAGCACTCGGTGTAGCCATGCTGCTGCGTGTGCAGATCCAGCATGAAAGCGGCCAATGCCCGATGCAGGCGGGCTACAGGACCACGCAGGAAGGAGAAGCGCGAGCCGCTGAGCTTGGCGCCCGTCTCGAAGTCCAGCCCCAAGGGTTCGCCCAAGTCGACGTGATCCTTCGGAGCGAAGCCGAGCTCACGGGGAACACCCCAGCGGCGTACTTCTTGATTGCCGGCTTCGTCCGTGCCGCGCGGCACGGAATCCTGGGGCAGGTTGGGCAAATGCATCAAAAGTGCGTTCATTTCCGCCTGAAGCACCTCGAGCCGCTCGGCGCTGGCTTTGAGCTCGTCGCCAATGCCGCCCACCTCCACCATCAGCGCCGAGGCGTCTTCACCCTTGCTCTTGGCCTGACCGATGCCTTTGGACAGGCTGTTGCGCCGGGCCTGCAGCCCTTCCGTGGCGGACTGCAGTTGCTTGCGCTCCGCCTCTAGGGCCTGGAAATGCGGCACATCAAGGTAGGGCTGAGGCGCTTTGCGCGCTTCCAAACGGGCAATGACGGCGTCGAGGTCGCGGCGCATCAAGCTGATGTCGAGCATCTTGAATTCCTAAAAAGTAAAGCTGAGGACGGGGGTGCAGCAGGCAATCAGGATCGATCGGCTGCGACTTCCGCCATCGATTTGTCGCCAAGGCCCATGGGGAGTGGGAAGCGAATGTGTTCCACCACGCCGTCCATCTTGCGCACACTGGTGACTCCCAGGCCACGGAGCCGGGCGATGACCGCTTGCACCAGCACCTCAGGGGCTGATGCCCCAGCGGTAAGGCCGACGCGAGAACGACCCTCGAACCATTCGGCTTGCAGGTCTTCAACCGCATCCACCATGTAGCCCGGTGTCCCCAGGCGCTCGGCCAGCTCGCGCAGGCGGTTGCTGTTGCTGCTGGTGGGGCTGCCCACCACCACCACCACATCCACTTGCGGTGCCATCACTTTGACTGCGTCCTGGCGGTTCTGTGTGGCGTAGCAAATGTCTTGCTGCTTGGGCTCGCGCACTTGCGGGAAGCGGCTGCGCACCGCGGCGAGGATCTCCGCCGCATCGTCCACGCTCAGCGTGGTCTGCGTGACGACGGCCAGCCGCTCCTGCTGTGCCAACTGCACCTTGGCGACGTCAGCAACCTCCTCGACGAGGTGAATACCGCTCGACAACTGGCCCATCGTTCCTTCCACCTCGGGGTGGCCCTTGTGGCCAATCATGATGAACTCATACCCCTCGCGAGCCAGCTTGGCCACTTCCACATGCACCTTGGTGACCAAGGGGCAGGTGGCGTCAAACACGTGGAAACCCCGCTCATCGGCCTCGCGCCTGACGGCTTGGCTCACGCCATGGGCGCTGAATACCAGGGTTGCTCCAGGCGGAACGTCAGACAACTCTTCAATGAAGATGGCCCCTTTGGCCTTCAAGTCATTGACCACATAGGTGTTGTGCACGATTTCGTGCCGCACATAAATGGGCGCCCCGAACTTGGTGATGGCTCGTTCGACGATCTCAATGGCACGGTCCACGCCAGCGCAGAAGCCGCGTGGCTCGGCCAGCAGAATCTCTTTTTCCATGCTCATCACAGTACCCCGATCAATTCCACTTCGAAAACCAGCGGCACGCCAGCAAACGGGTGGTTGAAATCAAACACCAAAGTCTCGGCCGCAAGTTCAACCACTCGACCTGCGTAATGGCCCGTTCCGTCAGGCAGAGGGAACTGCACGATGTCGCCCACGCTGTATTCCTCGTTGGGGTCACCATGCTCGGCCAAAAGCTTGCGGCTCACGCGCTGGAGCATCTCCGGGTTGCGGGGGCCAAAGGCTTCGTCAGCATCCATTTCAAAGCGGGCGCGGCTGCCTTCACTCAAACCAAGCAAGCGGGCCTCCAGGCCAGGTGTGAATTCGCCGCTGCCCAAAGTGAGCGTGGCCGGGTGGTGTTCGAAGGTGTCGACGAAGGCCTCACCATCGGGTCCGCTGAGGCGGTAATGCAAAGTCAGAAAGTCGCCGAGAGCGACGGTGCGCGGGGTCATGCGAGGCTGGCCCTGATGTAAGAAGGGGGCGATTCTAGAATTTCGCCCATGCCCCTCGATCATTTGCCGCCCAGCAGTCGCCCAAGAGAGAAGCTGATGGCACAGGGGGCCAGCGCCTTGAGCGATGCAGAGCTCCTCGCATTGCTCCTGCGAACCGGCATTGCAGGCCGAGGCGTTCTGTACATGGCGCAAGACTTGCTCGACAAACTCGGCGGTGTTGCCGGCTTGCTGCATGCGGATGAAGCCACACTCAAGCAGGTCAAGGGGCTCGGGCCAGCGAAGCGAAGTGAGCTCTTGGCGGTGCGTGAATTGGCGCGGCGGGCCTTGGCACAACGCTTGAGCGCGCGGCCCGTGATGAACCACTGGGAAGCCGTAACGGATTACCTGCGCCTGCACCTCGGCCCCCTCCCCTACGAGTGCTTTGCTGTGCTGTTTCTAGACAGCCAAGGGCGATTGATTGCGATGGAGGAACTGTTTCGAGGCACGCTGGCTCAAACCGCCGTTTACCCCAGGGAGGTCGTTCAACGCGCGTTGCACCACGGCGCGGCCAGCTTAATCTTGGCCCACAACCACCCAAGCGGCGTGGCAGAACCCTCGCGCGAAGACGCCGCGCTCACCCAGCGATTGCAGGCTGCACTGGCTTTGGTGGATGTGCGGATCTTTGATCACGTGGTGGTGAGCTGCGACCAAACCGTTTCCATGGCGGCGAGGGGCTTGATGTGAACGTCGAGCAGCTCAAGCAGGTCCAGCGCGAGTTGCAACGACGGCGCGCCCTCGCCGAGCAGCTGGCTCGCGAAGAGCGAGAACGCGAACTGCGCCTGGACCGTGAACGGCGGCAGTTCGAATTGGCGGTGGGTCAGGTCACTCGCCTGCCCGATCAAGACAGAGCCCACTTGGAGCGCAAAGCTCCAGAGCCAGAGCCGCTGCAACGAGAGCAAGACGAGCAGGCCGCAGCGCTTCAGGCCATGAGCGACGACTTCGATGTGGACTCGCTGCTGGAAACCGATGAGGAACTGAGCTTTCGCAGGCCCAGCATTCCGCCCAGCGCATTGAGCAAGCTGCGCCGGGGTGGCTGGAGCCTTCAAGCTCAGATCGACCTGCATGGACTGCGCCGTGACGAAGCCCGCGAGGCGCTCGGCCGCTTCTTGTTGCGCTGCAATGGCCAAGGCTTGCGCTGTGTGCGGGTGGTGCATGGCAAAGGGCATGGCTCACCCGGCAAGGAAGGTGTTTTGCGGGTGAAAGTGCGGCGTTGGCTGGTCCAGCGGGACGAAGTTCTGGCCTTCGTTCAAGCCCGCGCCGCCGAAGGGGGAGCTGGCGCGCTCGTGGTGCTCTTACAAGGGAACTGACTGGTTCCGCATCCAGTCGGCGGTGCCAAAAAAGGCGCTCAGCAAGCGCTCTCTAAGGCTCTCCTCCAAGCCCTGCGCTTCCATGGCCAGGGCCATGCAAACCAGCCAGTCGTCGCGCTCACGCAATCCGATG
Organism: Burkholderiales bacterium; assembly: GCA_046317675.1. GTDB lineage: Bacteria > Pseudomonadota > Gammaproteobacteria > Burkholderiales > Burkholderiaceae_C > Inhella. Next base: position 8,204 of record JBKCVH010000116.1, on the reverse strand, counting down.
GCAAACGGCAAATGCCGAGCGCGCAAGCGCGGGTGACCAAAGCGTTCCTCGTAGAGCGGAGGGCCCCCGAGCCAGCCGCTCAGGAACCAGAAAAGCTTGTCGCGAGACCCCTCCAGCGTGCTGGGGTGCAAGCTGCGCAAATGGGCAAAACGGGGCTCCAGCTCCATCAGGTCATAAAAGGCGTCGACCAAGCCGCGCACCGGCAACTCGCCACCGATCAATGCATACGCGCTCGGCACGTCTTCTTGAGGGTCAGGCACCACTGAGCCTTTGCGCGAGCGCTTTGAGGGCTTGTGCGGCATCGCAGCCAGGGTACTGCTCCATCACGAGTTGCCGCTTCAACACCGCTTGGCGCACCGCGCCATCGCTAGACACCTCGCCCCAAAGCTCTAATTTAAAGGCGTTTCCACCGGGCCGGGTTCCCACAAAGCGCGTCAGTACCGCATTGAGTTGCGTGCAGATGCCTTTGCCCTCGCCCACGCGATTGGCTTGATTGACGACGAGCCCAATGTGACGCCGCTCTTGCTGCATGGCCAACACTTTGATCGTGGCGTAAGCATCGGTCAGCGAAGTGGGCTCGGGCGTGGCGACCACCAAAACATCGGCGGCCAAGCTCACGGAGTACAGCACCACATCGCTGATGCCGGCGCCGGTATCGATGAGCACCCAGTCGTAATGCGGCTTGACTTGGTCAATGATCTTGAGCAGCTTCTCTCGCACTTCAGGGGTGAGGCGCGAATACTCCACCATGCCCGAACCCGCGAGCAGCACAGAGAAGCCGCCGGGGGCCGGCAAGATGGCTTGCTCAAGCGTGCACTTTTCCGTGAACACATCGTGCAACGTGAGCTTGGGGTGCAGATTCAGCACCACATCGAGATTGGCCAAACCCAAATCGGCGTCCAGCACCAGCACCCGCAAGCCCCGAGCCGCCAAAGCGGCCGCTAGGTTGGCTGTGATGAAGGTTTTGCCCACGCCTCCTTTTCCACTGGTCACCGCCAGGGTGCGCGCGCCGAGCGTCATGGAGCCTCCTCGGGCGTGTTCACAGCAAACAGCATGCTTTTTTCATCGGCAGTCACGAGCGATTCAACCTGCGGTTCAAAGCAAGCGCGGTTACGGCCTTCGGCCTTGGCGCGGTAGAGCTGGCGATCGGTGCGCTCCATCCACAAAAGAGGTGATGAACGAATCCATTGGGGTGCGAAAGCACCGCCGAGGCTGACGGTCACCGATACGGAAACACTGGGTGACACGGGCACCACCATCGCCGCCACCGTGGCGCGAATGCGCTCGGCCACCGTTGGCCCAAAGCTACTGGGGCAGTTGGGCAGCACGACTGCAAACTCTTCGCCTCCGGTGCGGGCCACGGTATCCATGGGCCTCACCGACTGCGTGACCGCGTCGGCCACAGCCCGGATCACCGAATCACCGGCCGGATGGCCATGGGTGTCGTTGACCTTCTTAAAGTGATCAATGTCGAGCATCAGCAACAACGCGGGCTCGCCGGCGCGGGCAACGCGGTCGATCTCGCGCTCAAGCGTCATCTCAAAACTGCGCCGGTTGACCAAGCCGGTCAAAGGATCCCGGTTCGAAAGATCCGAGAGTGCGTCCACGATGCCCTGGAGCCAGCGCACGCTGTAAGGCTCAGCGTCAGGCAAGAGCGCGCCTGCTTGCTCCAGCAACGCCAGCGCATCGTCCAATTGGAGCTGGCGCAAAGCGGCGACGGCTGTGGAAGAGGAAGGAATCATCGACGCCAAGTAAATGTCTCAAACCAGTCTAGCAGTGGCCGCTTGAGCGTCCGGCAAGGCGGTAGATACTCTTGCGGTGCATGCAAGACGTTGAGGCCGCGAGCCTCAGTGTTTCCCTAGGGGGAATTGGCTTGCGGCGCTTTCACAATCGGCTCAAGCCCTGCCCCACTTTTTTGGTTCGCCTGCCTCTCCGATCGGTTTCCTTCCATGGCTACTGCTGACGTCGACCAAGAGTTTTCTTTTACCCAAGGCGACTTTGATCGCGTGCGCAAGTTGATCTATGGCCACGCTGGCATCAGCCTGCATGAGGGCAAGAAGGCCATGGTGTACAGCCGGCTGTCGCGGCGCCTGCGTGACACCCCGCATCGCGCGTTTACCGATTACCTCGATGCACTAGAGCGCGGCCCAGCAGACAGCTATGAGTGGCAGGAGTTTGTGAACTGCCTGACCACCAACCTCACCTCGTTCTTTCGCGAGGAGCACCACTTTCTGTCGCTTGCCGATGAACTCAAGGCTTTCGTTGGCAAGCCGCTCCGCCTTTGGTGCTGCGCAGCATCGACCGGTGAAGAGCCCTACTCCATCGCCATGATTTGCCAGGAGGCGCTGCGCAGCCTGTCTCAGGTCCAACTGGTGTGCTCCGACATCGACACCAATGTGCTGGACACCGCAAGGCGCGGTGTTTACAGCGCCGATGCCCGCGGCCTCTCACCGCAGCGCCTGCGCGATCACTTTTTGCGCGGCACGGGCGCCAACTCGGGTCGAATCCGCGTCAAGCCAGAGCTTGGTAAGCCCATCGATTTTCGCGTGGTGAACTTGATGCACACGCAGTGGAACCTAGGGGAGCCGTTCCACATGGTGTTCTGCCGCAACGTGATGATCTACTTCGACCCCCCCACCCAGCGCAAGGTTTTGGAGCGCATTCACAAGGTAATGCACCCGAAGGGCCTGCTTTACGTCGGGCATTCGGAGAACTTCACAGAGTCGAAAGACCTGTTCCGCCTGCGGGGCAAAACCATTTACGAGCGCGTTTGATTCGCGAAGTCCCATGAGCACAATGCCATCTGCCACGTCAGCAGCCTCGACCGCCCCCGTATTAGGCGGCGGCGCCGCAGCCTCGGCTTGGCTCAGTCGCTTGAAGGGCGCACCTAGAAAGAGCGGGGAAGCTTCTTTCTTTTTCTACGACTCCCATTTCAAAGCCCCCGCCGTCAAGGTACTGCCCGGCGAGTACTTTGTGGATACCGAGGATGTGCTGATTCAAACCACACTCGGCTCGTGCATCGCAGCCTGCCTGTGGGACCGCACAGCGAATGTTGGCGGTTTGAATCACTTCATGCTTCCGGAGGGCAATGGTGAGTCGGGCCGCTACGGTCTCTTCGCCATGGAACTGCTCATCAACGAGATGATGAAACGCGGCGCCAACAAGGGGCGCATGGAAGCCAAGGTGTTTGGCGGGGGGGCGGTGATCAGTGGCATGAGCAGCCTGAATGTGGGTGAGCGCAACACCAACTTCGTGCTCGACTTCTTGAAAACCGAACGCATCCCCGTCGTTTCGAAAGATGTGATGGATGTTTACCCGCGCAAGGTCTGCTACCTACCGCGCAGTGGCAAAGCAATGGTGAAGCGCTTGGCCGCAGCCAGCGATGCCATCTTGGCGCAAGACCGCACGGCGGTTCAGAAGGTGGTGCCGGTGGCATCCAACGGCGGCTCGATCGATTTGTTCTGAGGTTCTCGGTTATGGCAAAAACCCGTGTGGTGGTGGTGGACGATTCAGCGCTGGTGCGCTCAATCTTGACGGAGATCATCAACAAGCAGTCCGACATGGAATGCATTGGCTCGGCGGCCGACCCGCTAATCGCGCGAGAAATGATCCGCAACCTCAACCCAGATGTCATCACGCTCGACGTCGAGATGCCGCGCATGGATGGCATCGACTTCCTGTCGCGCCTGATGCGATTGCGCCCGATGCCGGTGGTGATGGTCAGCACCCTCACCGAGCGAGGCGCCGAAGTCACCATGAAAGCGCTGGAGTTGGGGGCGGTTGACTTTGTTGCCAAACCCAAAATTGGTGTGGCCGACGGCATTCGCCAACTCGCCGACGACATCACTGACAAGATTCGCATTGCAGCCAAGGCCCACATTCGCCGCGCAGCGGCGGCGCCCGCACCTGGGGTGGCTGCGCCGCCACCGCCGACCATCGCCAGCGTCGGCCGCTTGTCCACGGAAAAGATCATTTTTATCGGCGCCAGCACCGGCGGCACGGAAGCCACCAAAGACGTGTTGGTGAACTTGCCAGCCGACTGCCCTGCCGTTTGCATCACCCAGCACATGCCACCGGGCTTTACCACCAGCTATGCCCAGCGGCTCAATGGTCTTTGCAAGATCGCGGTGAGCGAAGCGCGCGACGGCGAACGGATCTTGCCCGGCCACGGGTACATCGCCCCCGGCGGCAAGCAGTTCAGCGTAGAGCGTTCTGGCGCCAACTACATTGCCCGCGTCATCGATGCCGAGCCGGTGAATCGCCACCGCCCTTCCGTCGAAGTCTTGTTCAATTCAGCTGCGCGGGTGGTGGGCCCCAATGCCTTGGGGATCATGCTGACCGGAATGGGCGCTGATGGAGCTCAAGCCATGCGAGCCATGAAGGACGCAGGGGCCTACAACTTGGTCCAGGACGAAGCCAGTTGCGTGGTGTTCGGTATGCCACGTGAAGCCATCAATGCCGGCGCCGCCAACGAGGTGCTGCCCTTGAAGGAAATCGCGCCGCGCTTGCTGGAAAAGCTGCGCAGCGCTGGAGGCGCGCTCACGCGCGTGTGATCACCGCCCGGTGTTGACGATGCCCTTGAAGTCATAGGGCACGACGATGGCGTGAACTTTGCCGTTTGCGATGCCCTCCGCAATCTTGAGTTGGGCTTGAGCGTTCATGTACTCGATGGCGCGGCTGTTTTGGTTGAGTGCGGCGATGCGCTCGGCCTCTTTCTTGGCTGTCTCAACCTCAATCTCTTTGGCGCGCAAGGCGTTTTGTGCGGTGACGACCGCATTGGCGCTTGCAATGATGTCGTCTGCAGGCAGGACGTTCCGCACTTGGACCAAGTTGACGCTAAGCGCTTGATCAAGCTTTTCAGCACGCAGGGTCTCAGTCACAACCCGCTTGATCTCCTCTTCAATCTTCTGGCGGTTATCAGCCACTTCCAGCGCCTTGTAACCCCGTACCGCCTTGTAAGCTGCGTTGTTCACGACCGTGCTCATGAAGGCGTGCATCAGCACCCAGTCCTTTGAGTCTCGATCAAAGGCGTGGAAACTGCGGCTCTTGGTGGTCCACAGGTCAGACACGCTGCTTGGCGAGATGGAATAGACCATGGTGAGGTCGAAGTCCTTCAACGTGCTGTTGTCGCCGGTCAGGGGTGTCTTGTTGTCAAGTTGCACCGCAATGTCGCGGACCGGGAAGGTCAGCACCTCGCCGATCAAGGTTTGGTTGAAGCTTCCTGGCAGCAACTCCGTACCACCCGTCTGCTTGTCCAAGCCAACGCGCAGGCCCACCTCACCCGTTTCGATTCGAGTGCAGGCCGTCAAAGCGAGGGCCAGCAGAGCCAGAGTCCAACGAGCGTTCAACATTGCAATTTCCCAGAATCAAAAAAGGATTACGACGACCCACAACACACCTGCCGCCAGGGCGGCAGCCAAAGCGCTAAAGCCCAGCAAGCGCAGGCTCCTCCAGCGTTGCCGCTGACTGAAGTGCAGCACCCCCTGGATGAGCAATGCGAACACAGCCCAAAAGGCAAGGAACACAAGAAGCGCACGCACCAGGCCCATGGTTCAAGCTTCCTTGGAAAGAAAGTAGCCCTGGAGATCATTCAGAAAATCGTAGCCGCGCGGGCTTGCCTGGAAGCGAGCTGGGTCATCCACCAACAAGCCCCGCGCCAGGCCCATCTCACGGCCGCTCGCCAAGGCTGAAAGTGGAAGGCCGGTGCGCTCGGTGAACAAGGTCAGGGGCACACCTTCACGCAGTCGCAAGGCGTTCATCGCAAATTCAAAGGGCAGTTCAGCGCGCGACACCTCGTGCGCGTTGCTCACCGCAGCACCGGCCAGCGCCTGCTCCTGATATTGGCGCGGTTCACGCCAGCGCACTTGGCGAAGCACGCGATGCGGGAAGCTGATCTTGCTGTGCGCGCCCGCACCGATGCCCAAGTAGTCGCCAAACTCCCAATAGTTCAGGTTGTGCTGGCAACGATGCCCATCCCGTGCATAAGCACTCACTTCATAGCGCTCCCAGCCTTCGCGCGCTGTTCTTTCAGCGAGCAAGTCCAGCATGTCACTGGCCAGGTCAGCATTGGGTACAGGCGGGGGCTCCAGCGCAAAGCGCGTGTTGGGCTCCAGGGTGAGGTGGTAGAGCGACGCATGCGGCGGGGCCAACTGCGCCAACTGATCAAGCTCTGCCGCAAGCTCATCGAGCGACTGCTCGGGGAGCGCGTACATCAGGTCAACATTGAAGGTATCGAAACAAGCCTTTGCTTCTTGGACGGCGGCAAGGGCTTGAGAAGCGTCATGCACACGACCCAAACGCTGTAGCTTCTCGTCGTTGAAGCTCTGCACACCGATCGAAAGGCGCGTCACGCCCGCCTGCCTGAAGCCCCGGAAACGGTCACGCTCGAAGGTGCCAGGGTTGGCCTCCAAGGTGATCTCGCAGCCGGGCTCCAGTGGCAAGCGAGCGCGGATGTCGCTGATCAACTCGGCAATCTGGCTCGGGTCAAAAAGGCTGGGCGTGCCGCCCCCAATGAAGACCGAGATCACCGGACGCCCCCAAACCAAGGGCAAAGCAGCTTCTAGGTCAGCGCGCAAAGCGGCCAAGTAAGCTTGAGCGGCATCCGCCGGCAACGACTTCCCGCCCTGCCATTCATGGCTGTTGAAGTCGCAATAGGGACACTTTTTGAGGCACCAAGGCAAGTGCACATAGAGGGCGAGCGGGGGCAAAGCCGCCAAGTGCAGGGTGCCGGGGCGCATCAAGTGGCGCGCTTGCTCCAAGGGGGTCACTGCCAGCCCCATTGCTGCTGCAATTGCGCCACCATGTGCTGCATGGCCCGAGCGCGATGGCTCTGCGCATTCTTAAGCTCTGCCGGCAAACTGGCCACGCTACCCTCCATGCCCTGGGCTTGAACGATTGGGTCGTAACCAAAGCCGCCCTCGCCCGTCTGGGCCCGCAGCACCGTCAAAGGCCAGCTGCCCACAGCCAGAAGAGGCTCGGGGTCGGTGGGCGAGCGCAAGGCGACCAAGACGCAAACAAAGCGCCCGTTTCGATCGGCCGTGCCTTGCATCTGCTCAAGCAAGTGCCTGTTGTTTGCAGCATCGCCCTCGCCACGACCGGCATCGCGTGCAAACCGCGCAGAACGCACGCCAGGCAATCCTCCTAGCGCGTCAACACAAAGCCCAGAGTCGTCAGCCAACGCAGGGAGTCCAGAAAGGCGCACCGCATGCCGCGCCTTGGCCAAGGCGTTCTCTAGAAAGGTATCAAAGGGCTCCTCGGCCGCTGGAATCGCCAACTCACCTTGCGCAAGCAAGTCGACCCCAAGAGGCTGCAGCAACTCGCGCAGCTCATTCAATTTCTTGGCGTTGTTGGACGCCAGCAGCAGCTGGCGTTTCATCAGCGCGCCAAGGCTTCGCGTTGCGCCGTGAGGAGCTCGCCAATACCTTTGCCAGCCAGCCCGAGCAAGTCGTCCAGCATGGGGCGTGAGAAAGGCTCTCCCTCCGCTGTGCCTTGAACTTCGATGAAGCCACCTGCCGCCGTCATAACCACATTCATGTCGGTGTCGCAGGCCGAATCCTCGGTGTAGGCCAAATCCAGCATGGCCACACCACCCACCACACCGACCGACACGGCCGCCACCGCCTGAACCAGCGGCCAGTCCTGCAAGCGACCTTGCTCCTTCAGCCAGGTGCATGCGTCATGCGCCGCAACAAAGGCGCCGGTGATCGCAGCCGTGCGCGTGCCACCGTCGGCCTGCAACACGTCGCAATCGAGTTGAATGGTCCGTTCACCTAATTTGCTCAAATCGAAAACGGCACGCATGGAGCGACCGATCAAACGCTGAATTTCCTGCGTGCGTCCGCTCTGCTTGCCTTTGGCAGCTTCGCGATCGCTCCGGGTGTGGGTGGCGCGCGGCAACATCCCGTACTCGGCGGTGACCCAACCCCCACCACTGCCACGCCGGTGCGGCGGCACGCGCTCCTCGACCGACGCAGTGCAAAGCACTTGGGTGTCGCCAAAGCAGACGAGCACCGAGCCTTCGGCGTGACGGGTGTAATGGCGCTCAATGCGCACCGGGCGCAGCGCATCGGGGCGCCGACCATCGGCGCGAAGAATCTCAGCAGGAGACATCTCAGGCTTTCTTCTGGGCGCGTTTGATGGTGGCATTGATTTCTTCCACCGCGCGTTCAATTTCTTCGTCGTCCAGGGCGCCTTTGGAAGAGAGC
>JBKCVH010000115.1:0-3107 GCA_046317675.1 Burkholderiales bacterium | reverse complement strand
CGGTGTCTCGGTCCGAGCTGATGCTCACGCCCAGCACCTCCAACTTGCCGTTGGCCGACAGGCGCAGGTCGGAGGTGGCTTGCAACGCACCAGTGTGCAGCTTCAAGTCGTTGCCGGCGCTGAGCATCAGGTCATCCGCCTTGGCTTGCAGGCCCACAGCATGCAGGCCCTCCTGTGCTTGCATAACCAACAGGCCGGTGCTTTCGAGCATGGCACCGCCCACTATGGAACGGGAGCCCAGCACCATCGATCCGGCGACCTGGTGCTGGCCCGCCAAGGCCAGCTGGCCCTGGCTGTCCAAGGTCAGCCCGCCCGCACCGGCCTCGGTGCGGCCTCGTAGATTCACGCCCGCGCCCGCCTCGGTAGTGACCAGGTAAATCTGGTTGGCGTACATGCCCGCTGCCGCGCCGATGTCGAGCACGGTGGCCGGCACCGGGCCAGTGCGGGCCTGCGCCGTAGTGGCGAGTGTCTGGGAGCGGATATGGTTGGCCCCGACTACGGCCAGCAGGGCGCTGTTGCCGGCGGCCAGGCGCACCGGGGCCTGAATGGACACCGAGCCCGCGAGCAGGTCGAGCCCGCCCAGGCTGGGGGCGGTCAGGCCGGCACCGCCCACGCTGATCTGCCCGCCGCTGACGCCGAAGCCTGCGAGTGCGGTGCCTTCGTATGTGGGCGCGCCAGTTACAAGGCTGGCTCGGCCCACGTTCAGGAAGCCGCAGCCGTTGCAGCTGATGCCGAACCGATTTGCCAGCACCACGTCAGAAGCGGCGCCGAAGACCTCGATCGGGCCAGCCAAGCTGCTGGGGCTGGCACCCGTTACCTCGGCCACGATCACGCGCGCCTGGGCTGCCGGGTTGCTGGCGAAGAACACATTGCCGCCGATGCTGCCGGCCAGCGTAGAAGTGGTGGTGACGCTAGTGCTGTTGACGGCAACTGTGCCGACTGGCGTGCGGTGTTCGTGGCAGGTGTACATGGGTCCGCAGCTGGGAGGCGGAGGCGGAGGCGGAGGCGGAGGCGGAGGTGGGGGAGGGGGCGGTGGGGGCGGGCTGCTGACTGGATGCGGTGCCGCAGTGGAGTTGTTCAGCACGATGCCTGCCGATGGAACTGAAAACTGACTGAACAGGTTGTGCGACACCTTGCTGCTGTTGGCCGGCGCAACATGCACGATCTGCACGCCATTGGCTGCGCGATCCAGAAGCGGCTTGCGAGCTGCGGGGGCAGTCGGTTCGACCACGGCCTGGGCCTGCACAGGCATCAGCGGTTGAACGGCTAGAGCCATGACGACGGCTTGCGCAACGGCCCGGCGGCGAAAGGGATGGGCCCGAAGGCTCGCGGCTGAATTCATGGACGACTCCTTTGAAGAGAGTTCAATGGGCATGGAGGCAGTGAGGGAGTGAGGCGGATGTGGGCGTTACAGCGCGCTGCTAAGCTGAATCGTCCAGTGACCCGATGCCGAGGGCCAGACTCGTGGCTGGCGAAGCGGCTTGGCCCAAGCCAGTTCAGCGCTAAGGCGGGCATCACTGCGCTGGGCCCGCAACGCCAGTTGCAAGCCGACAAGTCGGCGTTCTCGGCGGGGTGTTTGCGACTCGGGGGCGATTTCGCCCGAGGGTGTCCGGAATTTTGTGTGTGAGGCATAGCATGACCAACAGGAGCATGTATGCCGAGCAGGAAGACGACGAAGGCGGCTGCGGCCGCAGCGGCGGCGATGCCGTCGATCCCCAAGGAGCTCATTGACCAGTTCGTGACTGGGCCGATGAGCGCAGAGGCGGTGCAAGCTGCTTCGATGGCCTTCAAGAAGGCGCTGATCGAGCGCGCCCTGGGCGCCGAGCTGTCGCACCACCTGGGCTACCCGCCCGGGGCGGCCAAGCCCGCGGACGCTGGCAACCACCGCAACGGCGCCAGTGCCAAGACGGTTCTGACCGAGGACGGCCCGCTGCGCATCGAGGTGCCGCGCGACCGCGAGGGCTCGTTCGAGCCGGTACTGATCCCCAAGCACGAGCGGCGCTTCACCGGCTTCGACGACAAGATCGTGGCCATGTACGCCCGCGGCATGACGGTGCGAGAGATCCAGGGCTTCCTGGCCGAACAGTACGGCACCGAGGTCAGCCCTGAGTTCATCAGCTCCGTCACCGACGCCGTGATGGCCGAGGTGGGCGCCTGGCAGGCCCGACCGCTGGAGCCGATGTACCCGGTGGTGTTCTTCGACGCGCTGCGGGTCAAGATTCGCGAGGACGCGGTGGTGCGCAACAAGGCCATCTACCTGGCGCTGGGCGTGCTGCCCGACGGCACGCGCGACATCCTGGGCCTGTGGATCGAGAACACCGAGGGTGCGAAGTTCTGGATGAAGGTCTTCAATGACCTGAAGACCCGTGGCGTGGGCGACATCCTCATCGCGGTCACCGACGGCCTGAAGGGCATCGGCGAGGCGCTCGGTGCGGTGTTCCCGGCCACGACGCTGCAGACCTGCATCGTGCACCTGATCCGCAACAGCCTGGACTACGCGAGCTGGAAGGACCGCAAGCTGTTGGCCGCGGCGCTCAAGCCGGTCTACACGGCCGCCAGCGCCGAGGCGGCGGCCGACGCCCTGCATGAGTTCGGGCAAGGCGTCTGGGGCCAGAAGTACCCGACCGTGACCGCGGCCTGGCGTCGCGCCTGGGACCGCGTGATCCCGTTCTTCGCGTTCCCGCCTGCGGTGCGGCGGGTGGTCTACACGACCAACGCGATCGAGAGCATCCACAGCCAGTTGCGCAAGATCATCGAGACGCGCGGGCACTTACCCAGCGACGATGCGGCCACCAAGCTGATCTGGCTGGCACCGCGCAACAACACGGCCGACTGGGGCCGCGCGGCCAAGGAATGGCGCGAGGCGATGAACCAGTTCGCGATGCTCTATGAAGAGCGGTTCACTGCGGCACACACTGGCCGCTGAGGGGTTGAACCATGAGTACATGGCCCAACCGGGGCGCCTCCGGCGGTCTGGCAGGGGCTGAAGACCAAAGAAGAATCAGCCAACAGCCAATTCGCCCAACCGCCTCAGGCACAGGAATCCTGACCCCCTCTTCCACAGTGGAAGTCGACAAATGTTCATACACAGCCGGACAGTGCAGGTG
>JBKCVH010000114.1:0-2843 GCA_046317675.1 Burkholderiales bacterium | reverse complement strand
TCCGCATCCCTCTCGCCTTTCAGGCGCACGCCCTCGGGCGATTCCACCCAGCCGGCGACGGTGACACCGCAATGCCACGGCACGCCGAGCGCCTGCAGGCGCTGCCAGAGCAAGCCCATCAGCACGCCGCGCTGCAAGCCCAGGCCAAAGGCATCGGGCGAGAAGCGGCTGTAGCGCAGGTTCAGCACGGTGCGCCCGCCGGCGGTGTCGCCGTGCAGCCGATCCAGCCGCGCGCCGTGCGCAAGGGCGCTGTCAAGCAGGCCCAGGTGGGCCAGCACTTGCTGGCCTGTGGGCTGGAGCAGCAAACCAGCACCGATGGGCTGGGGCTGCGCCACCGTTTCGAAGACCGTGACGGGCACCCCCAGTTGCGCCAGCCCGATGGCCGTCGCCGCGCCAGCGACGCCCGCGCCGACGACCGCGACGCTCACCGAGCGAAGCGCAGGATGGGCTGATCGACGCTAAGGGATTCGCCAGGCTTTGCCAGGACCTCAGACACCGTGACGTCTTGGGAGGCCAGCAACACGTTTTCCATCTTCATGGCTTCAATGACTGCAAGCCGCTCGCCGGCCTGTACCTTTTGGCCGACCTGCGCGTTCAATTGCACCAAGAGCCCAGGCATGGGCGAAAGCAAAAACGCCGAGGTGTCTGGCGGTGCCTTGTAGGGCATCAACGCTTGCAGTTCCGCATGACGTGGGCGCAGCACCGTGATTTCAACGGCCTTTCCTTGGTGCTGCAAACGGTAAGCCAGCGGGTTTTTGCTGGTGCCACGCTCCACTTGGGCGACGAAGGGGCGCCCGTTCACCGTGCCGCTGAGGCGCACATCCAGCAGCCTTGAATGGCATTCAATGTCGTAGGGCTTGCCATCCACCACGACATGCGCCACACCCGGCCGTCCTGCCACCTCGGTCACGTGAACCTGCTGGCGCAGGCTGTTGCCTTCGTTGAGGTGGGTGATGGCAATGCCCTTGGTGTCCAGCCCCACCTCGTGCCCTTGCAGCTGCCCGCTGATGCCGACAGCTCGTTCGCGCGTTTTGCGGCGCACAAAGGCGGCCAGCGCGACGAGGAAATCAGGGTCGCTGTGCGTCACCGACTCTGCTTTGAAACCCTGTGGCCAATGGCGCGCGATGAAGCCTGTGTCGAACTGCCCGCTGTGAAATTCCGGATGGGCCAGCAGCGCCGCCTGGAACGGAATGTTGCTGGCTATGCCGCGGATGACGAAACCGTTCAGCGCTTCGCGCATGCGCTCAATGGCGTCGGCCCTGTCGCGGCCATGCACGATGAGCTTGGCGATCATCGAGTCGTAGTGCATCGGAATCTCACCGCCCTCGAACACGCCGGTATCCACGCGCACGCCGAGGCCCAATGAGGGCTCTCCCTGCACCAGGTCAGCTTTGGGGGGCTGGTAGCGCACCAAGCGGCCCGTTGAGGGCAAGAAGTTGCGGCACGGGTCTTCCGCGTTGATGCGGCACTCCATAGCCCAGCCTTCACGCTGGAGCTCGGCCTGCTGCACGGCCAAGGGCTCGCCGGCGGCAATGCGAATCATCCATTCCACCAAGTCCAGGCCGGTGATGCACTCGGTGACCGGGTGCTCGACCTGGAGCCGGGTGTTCATCTCCAAAAAGTAGAAGCCTTGGTCCTTTCCGACCACGAATTCCACGGTGCCAGCGCTTTGGTAGCCCACGGCCTTGGCCAACTGCACCGCTTGCTCGCCCATGGCTTTGCGGGTGGCTTCTGAGATGAAGGGCGATGGCGCCTCTTCAATGACCTTTTGGTGGCGGCGCTGGATGGAGCACTCGCGCTCCCACAGGTAAAGCGTGTGACCCTTGCTATCTGCGAGCACTTGAATCTCAATGTGCCGCGGTTGCTCGATGAACTTCTCCATGAACACCCGGTCGTCGCCAAAGCTGTTGGCGGCCTCGTTTCGGCAACTCACCAAGCCCTCGGCGCACTCCTTGTCGTTGTGCGCGACCCGCAAGCCCTTGCCACCACCGCCAGCGCTGGCTTTGAGCATCACCGGATATCCAATGCGCTGCGCAATGGCCACCGCTTCTTCTGCGCTCAAGATGGGCTCGTTGTGCCCCGGAATCGTGCTCACGCCGGCCGCTTGCGCCAGCTTCTTGGACGCGATCTTGTCGCCCATGGCGGCAATGGCGCCGTGCTTGGGTCCGATGAAGGCCAGGCCTTCTTCTTCAACGCGGCGCGCAAAGCTCTCGTTCTCTGACAAAAAGCCATAGCCAGGGTGGATGGCTTGTGCGCCGGTTTGCTTGGCCGCTTCAATGATTTTGTCGGCCAGAAGGTAGCTCTGCCGGCTGGGCGCTGGGCCGATGCAAACGGCTTCATCGGCGAGTTCGACGTGCCGCGCCCGAGCGTCCGCCTCGGAGTAAACCGCCACGGTGGCAATGCCCATGCGCTTGGCCGTTGCAATGACCCGGCAGGCAATCTCACCGCGATTGGCAATCAAGATCTTTTCAAACATCTTCAACTCCTGCCCTTCAGGGCTTGGCCGGGCCAGGCCCGGTCTCTTGAATCAGATTGGTGTCGGGGCGGGCCAGGCGCAAGGCGAGCCAAACCTGCAGGCGCTGCGTTTCGGTCTCGGACAAAACCTGCGGCAGAACGATGCGCGCCTGTTGAACGCCGGCGGCGCTGTCGGTCAGCACCAAGCTTTGCACCTGAGGCAGCCAAACGCGCATTTCTTTGAGCAAGTTGGCGGCCGTGGGTGCCGTGGGCGCGGCCAAGTTGTCCAGGCGCTGCTGCATTTGCTGCAACTCTTGCGCCACGGCCGCAATGCGTTGGTCGCGCTGGTCACCCCGCTGGCTCATGGCCTGCAGCTGCACATCGCCGGC
>JBKCVH010000113.1:0-52659 GCA_046317675.1 Burkholderiales bacterium | reverse complement strand
GTTCCAGCGGCCAGGTGCTCACCGAAGTGCGCGACATCAACGCCCCAGCGGTGGCGCCCACCTTGAGCCGCGAGCGGGTCGATGCGAGCCTGCTGCGCCGAGCCGGTCGGGACGGCACCGCCGCAAGGCTGGAGGGTTTGGATGACGAAGTGGCCGCCAGCGAGGGCCGTGCGCACATTCGCGCACTGGCCTTGGTGCCGGCCACCGCCTTGTCTTTGGCGGGCGGGGATCGCTATGTGATGGTCGAGCTTTCGCCGCCGCGCAGTTTGGTGGCCAATGCACTCGCTGTGCAAAGCGCCAGCCAGGCCTACCAGCGCCGCGCCCTTGAGCGCGACGGCTTGCGCAAGATGTACCTCGGCACGCTCACCCTGGTGCTGGTGCTGGCGGTGTTCCTGGCCTTGTTGTTGGCCATTCAGTTGGGCAACCAGCTGGCCAAGCCGCTGCTCATGCTGGCCGACGGCATGCGCCAGGTTGCGGCCGGTGACCTCACGCGCAAACCCGTGCTGGCCGGTCGGGACGAGCTGGGCGGCCTCACCCGCGCCTTTGCGGACATGACCGACCAGCTCGGCGCCGCGCGCGAGCAGGTCGAACTCAGCGCCGGCGAGCAGCAGCGCGCGCGGGCCGAGCTGCAAACCATCTTGGACAACCTCACGGCCGGCGTCATCGTGTTGAACCGCCAGCTCGGCATCGTCTCCAGCAACCCCAGCAGCACCCGCATCCTGCGCCAGCCCTTGGCAACGGGTGTGGGTCAGCCCTTGGGCCAGTTTGCGGCGCTGGCACCGCTGGCGGGTGAGCTGGCCTCGCGCTTCGCCACCCTGGATGGCAGCCACCAAGACCATTGGCAGCATGCGCTGGAGCTACAGCTTCCCGGTGAGAGCACCTCGGTGACTTTGCTGCTGCGCGGAGCCGCCTTGACCGAGGACCAATGGCTTCTCGTGTTCGATGACATCAGTGAAGTCGTGTCAGCGCAGCGCAGCGCCGCGTGGGGCGAGGTAGCGCGGCGCTTGGCCCATGAAATCAAGAACCCGCTCACGCCCATCCAGCTCAGCGCCGAGCGCTTGCAGCATCGGCTCAGCAGCAAACTGACCGAAGAGAACGACCGCGCCATGCTGGAGCGTTCGGTGCTCACCATCGTCAACCAGGTCCAGGCACTCAAGACCTTGGTCAACGAGTTCCGGGACTACGCGCGCCTTCCGGCCGCCAACCTGGCGCCACTGGATTTGAATGCGCTGGTCAGCGATGTGATGGGGCTCTACCAAGATGCGCAGGACAAAGGACGCCTCCGCGCCGAGCTTGAAATCGGCCTGCCTTGGATGCTGGGCGACGCCATGCAGCTGCGCCAAGTCAATCACAACTTGGTACAGAACGCGCTCGAAGCAGTGAGTGAACGCCCTGATGGCCGGGTTGTGGTTGCAACGCGACAATCCCGCAGCGAGGACGGTGCCGTTCGCGCGCTGCGGCTCACGCTCAGCGACAACGGCCCTGGCTTTGCGGAGGCGGTGCTACGGCGCGCCTTTGAACCTTACGTGACCACCAAGAGCAAAGGCACCGGCCTTGGGCTCGCCGTGGTGAAGAAGATCGCAGACGAGCATGGCGCCCGAATTCAGTTGAGTAACCTGACCCCCTCCGACACCGCAAACGGCCCCAGCGCCAGCGGCGCCCGCGTTTCTTTGACTTTCCCTAAGCTGGCCGACCCCAGCCGTTGAGCCCACTCCCGTATGGCGACCATTCTTGTAGTTGACGATGAACTGGGCATTCGTGGCCTGCTCTCTGAAATCCTTAGCGACGAAGGCCACACCGTCGAACTGGCCGAGAACGCGGCGCAAGCCCGTGCCGCTCGGGAGCGGCAGCGCCCCGACCTCGTGCTGCTCGACATCTGGATGCCCGATGTCGACGGCATCACCCTGCTCAAAGAGTGGGGCGGAGCCGGCCTCTTGAACATGCCCGTGGTGATGATGAGCGGCCACGGCACCATCGACACCGCCGTGGAAGCCACCAAGCACGGCGCGATGGCCTTTTTGGAGAAGCCCATCACCCTGGCCAAGCTGCTTCGCGCGGTCGACCAAGCTCTGCAGCGCAGCGCCCCGCGACCCGCAGCGACTGCGACTGCCGCGGTGGCCGCGCCAGTCAATAGCTGGTCCCGCGTGGAAGGGAGTGCCCCGATCCCGGTCACTTACGGCCCAGCCAGCACCGCCAGCTTCAACAGCCCCTCCCACCACAGCGGCCCAGCGCCCGAGCAAGTCTTTGACCTGGACCGCCCCCTTCGTGAAGCCCGCGACGCTTTTGAGCGCAGCTACTTTGAATTCCACCTCGCTCGGGAGAATGGCTCCATGACCCGAGTGGCCGAGAAAACAGGCTTGGAACGCACGCACCTGTACCGGAAGCTCAAGCAACTCGGCGTTGACATCGGACGCGCCAAGCGCAACACCTGAGAACGCCAGGGCAGGGAGCACTGAAAGCTCCGTGCTATAGTCGCCGGCTCGTTTGGCCTGGTAGCTCAGTTGGTAGAGCAGCGGATTGAAAATCCGCGTGTCGGTGGTTCGATTCCGCCCCAGGCCACCAAGAATTCAGAACGGCTCCCGTAGCGATCGCTCGGGGGCCGTTTGCATTTCAGGGTCCGGCGGCGGGGTGCTGGAGGCCGCTGTCGGCCACCCCACGGCGGAGAGGAAAACCGAGCTGGGGCTCGGGTCGTTCTGGACGTCCCGCCCAAAGGCCGCCACGTACCATGGCGTTCTCCTATGACCGGCCTCTCGCTCGCCCTGCTTTACCTCGTCGCCGCCGTGCTCGGCGTGGTGGTTTGCCGCAGCCTGAAATTGCCGCCCATGCTCGGGTACCTGGTCGTGGGCGTGCTCATTGGCCCCAATGCGCTGGCCTTTGCCCAGGACACCGCCAGCTTGCGCTACCTCGCCGAGTTCGGAGTGGTTTTTTTGATGTTCGTGATCGGGTTGGAGTTCAACCTGCCCAAGCTGCGCAGCATGCGCACTTTGGTGTTTGGCCTGGGCATGTTGCAGGTGATCATCACCGTCGTGGGTGCCATGCTCGGCAACCTGCTTTTGGTCTGGGTTGCCAATCAGTTTGGTGTGCAGTGGGAGCTTGGCTGGCAAGGCGCGCTGGTGCTGGGTGCCGCCATGGCCATGAGTTCGACGGCCATCGTCGTCAAGCTGATGTCCGAGCGCTTGGAGATGGAGAGCGAGCACGGCAAGCGGGTGATGGGCGTGCTGCTGTTTCAAGACATTGCCGTGGTGCCGCTCTTGGTGCTCATTCCGGCGCTGGACGGCACCGGCAGCGAAATGGTGCACGGCCTTGGGCTGGCGGCTTTGAAGGCCACGGTGCTTTTGACCTTGTTGCTTTGGGGCGGACCGCGTGTGATGCGCTGGTGGCTGACCCTGGTGGCGCGCCGCAAGAGCGAGGAGTTGTTCATCCTCAACTTGTTGCTGGTCACTCTCGGCCTGGCTTGGCTCACGGAGCACGCTGGGCTGTCGCTGGCCCTTGGCGCTTTTGTGGCCGGCATGCTGATTGCCGAGACCGAGTTCAAGCACCAGGTGGAGACCGACATCCGGCCGTTTCACGATGTCTTGTTGGGCCTCTTTTTCATCACCATCGGCATGAAGCTCGACTGGGAGCCTGTGGTGGCGCAGTGGCAGTTGGTTGCGCTGCTTGCGCTCGGTCCCACCATGGCCAAGTTTGCGCTGGTGGCCGTGCTGGCGCGGGGTTTTGGCGCGCCGCCGGGTACGGCTTTGCGCACCGGCTTGTACTTGGCGCAGGCGGGTGAATTCGGCTTTGTGTTGCTGGGCTTGGGGGCGCAGCACAACTTGGTGGGGCAGCAGTGGGTCAGCCCTGTGCTGGCCGCTATGGTGCTCTCGATGATGGCCACGCCGCTGATCGTGATGTACAGCAACCGCATCGTCATGAAGTTGTCGAGCAGCGACTGGCTGATGCAGTCGGTGCAGTTCACCACCATCGCCAAGAAGGCGTTCAAGGCGGATGCCCACGTCATCATTTGCGGCTTCGGTCGCAGCGGCCAAAACCTCGCGCAGATGCTGGAGGGCGAGCGCATTCCCTACATGGCGCTGGATCTGGACCCCGACCGCGTGCGCCAAGCCGCTGCGGCGGGCCGCAGCGTGGTGTTTGGTGACGCGGCACGCCTGCAGGCGCTGCTGGCGGCGGGCTTGCACCGAGCGAGCGCCATCGTCATCAGCTACCACGACACTGCAAGCGCCCTGAAGGTGCTGCGCCAAATCCGTGCCCACGCGCCCAAGGTGCCGGTGGTGGTGCGCACCCTCGATGACGCCGACCTCGATCAGCTGCGCGCGGCAGGTGCCACCGAGGTGGTGCCGGAGGCCATTGAAGGCAGCCTGATGCTTGCCAGCCATGCCCTGGCTCTGGTGGGCGTGCCCATGCGCCGGGTCATCCGCCTTACCCGCGATGCCCGCGACAAGCGCTACGGCCTTCTGCGCGGCTACTTCCATGGCGCCGATGACGACACGCTGGAGGAGCGCGAGCAGGCGCGCTTGCAGTCGGTGACTTTGCCGACGGTCGCCCGGCTCCAGGGCAAGCCCGTCGAGGAGCTGCTGCTAGAGGAGCAGGGTGTGGCCCTCGTCTCGTTGCGCCGGGCCGACGGTGCGGTTCTCATGCCTTCTCCGGGTTTGCTCATCCAGGGGGGCGACACCCTTGTGCTGTCGGGAACCCCTGAGCGCTTGGCCGTGGCGCAGGAGCGGTTGCTGTGATGGACCTGAGGCGCATCCTTGGCCGCGGCTTGCAGCGCGAGGATTCGTCTGAGCACGCGCAGCACCGCGCCTTGCAGTTCGGTTTGGTCTGCCGACAGTTGCCCTTGAGTTTGGCGCTCAATGCGCTGGCCATGCTCGCGGCGCAGTGGCTGCCTTGGTCGTCCGAGTGGTTGCGCTGGTTGTGCACCGGGGGTGTGGCCTTGGCGGCGCTGGCCCTGGGCGTGATGGGTTGGCGTTGGCGGCCGCATGCGGCTCGCGCCATGCCAGCGGGCTTGCCGTGGTGGATGGGCGCTCTTCTGGCCTTCTCGGGTGTTTTTTACGCATTGGGCATCGCGCACGTCTTGCCCCTGCTGGCGCCTGAGCAGCGACTGCTCTTGGTCGGCGGGGTCACGGCCTTCATGGCCGGCTCCGCTTGGAGCTATTGCGGCCTGAGGCAAACGGGTCTGGGGTGGTGCCTGGGCATTGGCGGCAGCTTGTTCTTCCTGCTGCATCCGCAGCACCCCGCCTTGGCGGCGGGCGCGGCGTTGCACACCTTGTTCCTGGGCAGCTTGGTGCTGGAGGGCAACCGCCAAACGAGTGAACGCGTGTCGCAGCAACTGGCCTTGGTGCGCCAGCGGCAGTTGCTGGACGTGGCCTTGCGCGACTTCGAGGCCGGTGCCAGCGACTGGCTCTGGGAGCTGGACGGCCATGGTCGTCTGCGCCATGTGTCCAGCCACCTGGTTAGGGCGCTGGACCGGCCCACGCTGGCCCTGATGCAGCGCAACTGGGTGGCGCTCTTGCGCCCTCTGTGTGCCAGCGGCGAGGGGCGGCGCGCCCTGGCGCGGCTGAAGGTCAAGCTCGCGCAGGGGCAGCCCTTCTCCGGATTGGTGCTGCCTTTGGTGGTGGGTGGGCAGCGTTGCTGGTGGTCGCTGCGCGCCAAACCCAGCTTGGGTGAACACGGCCAGCGCTTGGGTTGGCGCGGCGTGGTCTCCGACATCACCGCGCTGCAACTGCGCGACGAAGCCCTGCGGCGCCTCTCCGACTTCGACACCTTGACCGGCTTGGCCAGCCGCCTGAAGTTTCAGGCTGTGTTGGCGCGGCACTGGCCCAAAGAGGGCAACAGCTTGCCGTGCGCCCTGGTGCTCATCGACCTCGACAACTTCAAGTCGGTCAACGACACCCTGGGGCACGACGCCGGCGACAACTTGCTGCACGGTGTTGCGCAGCGTTTGCAAGCCTGCGTGACGGCCCCCAAGCTGCTCGCCCGCTTGGGCGGCGACGAGTTCGCCCTGCTCATGCCCGGAGCCATCGGCCCGGCCGAACTGCTGGCGCAGTGCGACGCGCTGCGCGCCGCCTTGCACGAGCCCTTCCAGCTGCTGGACCGTCGCATTCACGTGTACATGAGCCTGGGCGCAGCGCTGGCGCCGTTTGACGCCCAGAACCCCGGCCACCTCATGCGCCGGGCTGACCTTGCGCTGTACGCCGCCAAGGCCGCCGGTCGCAACCAATTGGCCTGCTTTGAGCCGCACCTGGAAGAAGCAGCACAGCAGCGCCATGCGCTGAGTGCCGACCTCCGGCTGGCCATTGAGGGCGGGCATGAGCTGGAGAACGCCTACCAGCCCAAGTTCGACCTCCGCACCGGCGCCCTGGTGGGGGCCGAGGCGCTCGTTCGCTGGCAGCATCCCATTCGCGGCCATGTACCGCCGGCCAACTTTGTGCCGCTGGCGGAAGAGACGGGCCTCATCTTGCCGCTGGGCGAGGCCGTGCTGCGACGCGCCTGCTGGGACGCCCTGCGCTGGCCGGCTGACGTCTCCTTGGCCGTCAATGTGTCAGCCGTGCAGGTCGAGCGCTGCGATGTGGGCGAGCTGGTGGCCGACTGCCTGCGCGAAAGCGGCCTCGAGCCGCGGCGCCTGGAGATCGAGCTGACCGAGTCCATCTTTCTGGGCGACAGCAGCCGCGCCCAAGCCCTGCTGGCCAAGCTCAAGCAACTGGGCGTGCGGGTGGCCCTGGACGACTTCGGCACTGGCTATTCCTCGCTCGGTGCCCTGCAGTCCTTGCCGCTCGACACCTTGAAGATCGACCGCAGCTTTGTGATGAACCTGGAGGGCAAGGACCCGAAGGCAGCAGCCATCGTGCGCACCGTCGTGCAGTTGGCCAATGCCATTGGGGCCAGAACCGTGGCCGAAGGCATTGAGACCGAAACCCAGCGTGCCACCCTGACCGCGCTGGGCTGCGATGTCGGCCAGGGCTACTTGCTGGCACCGCCCCTCACGGCGCAGGGCATTGCCAAGCGCATCGAGGCCCAATGCGCCGTCGCCTGATCCTCATGCGGCATGGCGCCGTGCAGTACTTTGATGCAGCTGCCAAAGCCCCGTTGCCCGCCGAGACCGTGCCGCTCACCCCGGAGGGCGTGACCCAAGCCGAAGCGGCCGGCCGCTTGCTGGCCGAGGCCGGTGTGCGACCCGACCGCGTCATCATCAGTGGCCTGCCCCGCACCCGCCAAACCGCCGAGGCCGTGCTGCGCCACTGCGGGGGTCCTGCCCCAGAGGTCTGGGAAGACTTTCAAGAGATTCACGGCGGCCGCCTGCGCGACATCCCGCCCCAAGAACTGCAGGCCGCCTTCACCGCCTTGAACCGTGGCCCCTTGATCGCCGAAACGCGCTTCCTGGGGGGCGAGCGCCTGGGCGACTTTCAAGACCGCGTGCTGCCCGCCCTCGCGCGCCTGCGCCAGCAAACCGATTGGGACTGCCTGCTGCTCGTGGCGCACGGCGTGGTGAACGCGGTGCTCCTCAGCCATCTCGTGAGCGGTGGCGGGCGGCAGGTGTTCGGCGGCTGGCAGCAAAACCCGGCTTGCCTGAACCTCATCGACCTCGGCGCCGAGCCGGGCGACGACCTGCTGCGGGCCGTGAACCTGAGCCCCGTGGACTGGGTTCAGCCCACGGAACGGCGCTCCACGATGGAGCGCCTATTTGCCGACTTCGAGGACTGGCGCAAGCAAAGCTGAGCTCACTTCAGGTGCTGCGCCAAAAAGCGCTCCACCCGCTCGGCAAAGTCAATGCGGTGCTTGGGCAGCGCCCAGCCATGCCCCTCGCCGGGGTAAACCACCCACACGGGCGGGTTGCCCGCTGCTTCCAGGGCTTCCTTCATGCGCGTGCCGTGGGTCAAGGGCACGCGAACGTCGAGCTCGCCCATGGCCAAGAGCACAGGCGCCTTGATGCGCGCTGCCTGGCGCACGGGGCTGTTGGCGCGGATCATTTCGGCGTCGGTTTGGAGATCGCCAATCTTTTGCGGCAGCGTGTGTTTGCGGCTCAGGCCACTGGTGTCGTCGTTCACGAACCAACTGCCCTTGAGCAGGAGCTCCAGGTCGGTCACTGCCAAATAGGAGATGCCGCAGCGGTACAGCTCGGGGTGGCGCACCAGGCCCATCAGCGTGCTGTAGCCGCCGTAGCTGGCGCCCGCAATGCACGCCTGCTGGCTTGCCACGCCTTGCTGTTGCGCCCAGAGCAGGGCGTCGGCCACGTCGTCTTGCATGGCCTGGCCCCATTGCTTGAAGCCGGCCTTGAAGTGCGCCTCACCGTAGCCGGTGCTGCCCCGGAACTCGGGCTCAATGACCACGTAACCCCGCGAGGCCAAGAACTGCTGCATGGGCTGCCAGCGCCAACTGCCGCCGCGCACCCAGGGGCCTCCGTGAACGTAAACCACGGCGGGGCGGGGCTCGCCCTTCTTGTAGTTGGCCGGCAAGGTCAACCAAACCGGGAGGTCGCGGCCATCACGGGCCTTGATGCGCTCAAAGAACACCGTGGCCATTTGCCTGGGGTCTACGTCCTGGCGCACAAAGGCCACCCGTTGCCAAGCTGGCTGACCTTCTCGGGGCGCTGCGCTGTAGAGGTAAATGGCGCCTGGGTCGTTGTCGGCAAAGGAGCGCACCAGCATCGTGGCGTCGTTGGATTTGCAGCGCCGGCAAGTGATGGTGTTGATGCGGCCCGGAAAGCGCGCATCGGCCAAGGCCTGCAGCTTTTTGTAGTCCTCGTCAAACCAGGTGACGCTCAGCGCGTCGGTCGTGACTTGAACGCCGCGTGCCTTGCCGCTATCGCGTTCCAAAATGAGTTTGCCGTCGAAATCGAAGCCCGGAGTGAGCACAAAGGGCGTCCCCACTTGGCCCTTCTCGAAGTCGTAGCGGCTCAGCACCAGTTCGCCCTGCGGCCCGCTGCGCTGGGTCACGTAGAGCGTTCCGGCATCGTCCACCGTGTGGGGCGTGAAGGGCAGCTCCATCAAGTCGCCCTCGGCCAGGCGTTGCCATTCGTTTTGCCCTGGGCCGCGCCAGTGCACTTGCCGCCGGGTGTCCTTGCGGGTGAAGACCACGCGCGGCTCGCCGCGGCTGTCGAACATCCATTCCACCGCCGGGCCAGGGGCGTCCAGGCCCATGCTCCGCGTGCGGCCCGTGTTCACATTGAGCCAGATCGGCGTCACGAACTGGCTCGAAAACAGCCCGACGATGACCTCGGCATTGGCCTCGCCGTCACGCGGGGCAAGCACGCGCAGAAGCTGGTGGTCCCAGCTCAGGCTTCGGTCTCGGTCTTGGCCACTCACCACAAACGGTTGCTTGCGTTTGATGAGTTGCAGCAGCTTCTTGCCGTCCGGGTCCACGGCAAACAGGCCCGGCGCTCCGTCAGGTAGTGCGCCTCCTTCGGAGTAGTCCACGGCGCTGAACAGCAGGCGCTGGTCATTGACCCAGCTGACCCGCACCACATCCGCATCCCGAAAGAGGGCGGCCTGCGTGGGAGGCGTGGTGCCTTGGAGGTCGTAGACGTAAAGCCCCACCCGCGCACCGGGCCGGGAACTGGTCAGCGCCAGGTAGCGCCCGGACGGAGAAAGATGCGTCTCGCGCACGGCGCTGTCGGCAAAGAACAGCGCGGCCGGTGGTGGCTCTGCCGCGGGCGCCTCGTTGGCCGAGAGCAAAAGACAGGCGGTCAAGAGACTGCGTAGTAGTGTTTTCATCATGCTTAGAACATCCTGAATGGACAGTCGCCTCAAGCCTCGCGGCCCCTTACTTGCCAATGCAAAACCGACTGAAGATCTCGCCCAGCAAGTCGTCGGCGGTGAACTGCCCCGTGATGCTGGAAAGCGCCTCGTGGGCCAGGCGCAGTTCCTCGGCCACGAGGTCCAGCGCCGGTTGCTGGAGGCTCACTTGGGCTTGCGCTTGCGACAGGTGCTCGGTGGTGCCGGCCAGGGCTCGAACATGGCGCTCGCGGGCAATGAAGAGGCCCTCGGGCACGGCTTGCCAGCCCACGCGGTGCAGCAGTTCGCGGCGCAGGGCATCCAGCCCGGCGCCGGTTTGCGCGCTGAAGGCGAGGGCGCCCTCGGGCGGGGCGGCGGCATCGGCTTTGTTGTAGGCGTGCAGCAGGTGGCGCTCCAAGTCGCCGTCGTGGGCGCTGAGCTGGCTGCGGATGCGCGCATCCTCGCGCTGGTAGTCGGGGTCTTGCAGGCGGGTGAGGTCGTGCAGGAACAGCACCACGTCGGCATCGGCAATGGCGGCCCAACTGCGCTGCACGCCGATTTTTTCGACGAAGTCTTCGGTGTCGCGCAGGCCGGCGGTGTCGGTGATGTGCAGCGGCACGCCGTCGATCTGGATGCTTTGCTGCAGCGCGTCGCGCGTGGTGCCGGCAATGGGGGTGACGATGGCCAGCTCGGCACCCGCCAGTGCATTGAGCAGGGCACTTTTGCCCACATTGGGCTGGCCGGCCAGCACCACCTTCAGGCCCTCGCGCAGCAGCGCGCCTTGCCGGGTGCGCTGCTGAATGCTGGCCAGCCGCGCTTGCAGGCGCGTGAGCTGGCCCAGCACATCGGCCTGCTGCACAAACTCAACGTCTTCTTCCTCCGGGAAGTCGAGCGTGGCTTCCACGAACATGCGCAGTTGCACGAGCGCATCGCGCAGGGCATTGACCTCTTTGGACAGCGCCCCCTCCAGCGCCCGCGCCGCGCTGCGGGCGGCGGTTTCGGTGCTGGCGTCGATCAAGTCGGCCACGGCCTCGGCTTGGGCCAAGTCCAGCTTGCCGTTCAGGAAGGCGCGCTGGGTGAACTCGCCCGGCTCGGCCAGGCGCAGGCCCGGCATGAGCTCCAGGCAGCGGGCCAGCAGCAGCTGCAAGATGACCGGGCCGCCGTGCGCTTGCAGCTCCAGCACCTGTTCACCGGTGTAGCTGTGGGGCGCCGGAAAGTGCAGCGCCAGGCCGTGGTCAATGGCCGAGCCGTCAGCGGCTTTGAAGGCGCCGTAGTGCGCGTGCCGGGGCTTGAGGGGCTGGCCGCAGAGCTGGGTGATGAGCGCGTCGAGCGGTTGCTTGCTTGAGACGCGCACGATGCCCACGGCGCCACGGCCCGGGGCGGTGGCAATGGCGGCAATCGGGTCTTGGCGAAGGTGCAAGCTCATTCAGGGAATGCCCAGCACCTTGTGCGTTTGCACCGAGAGCCGCCACTGCGGGTGGGCCAAGCAGTAGTCGATGGCGGCGCGGGTGTTGCGGGTCTTCAAGAGCCCGTCCATGGGCTGCAAGAAGAAGTGCTCGAACTGCAGGTGCTCGAAGCGCTCCGGCTGCGCCAAGGGCTGTGGGAACACCAGCTTGAGCTCATGACCTTGGGTTAGCACGACGGGGGCATCGGCTTTGGGGCTCACGCAAATCCAGTCCAGCCCGGCCGGCGCGGGTTGCGTGCCGTTGGTTTCCACGGCCACCTCAAATCCTTTGGCGTGTAGGGCTTCGATGGCAGCTTCGTCCAGTTGCAGCAAAGGCTCCCCACCCGTGCAAACCACGTAGGGCTTGCCACCCCCCGGCCAACGCGAAGCCACCCATTCGGCCAGCGCCTCGGGCGTGGCGAACTTGCCGCCGCCGTCGCCATCGGTGCCAACGAATTCGGTGTCGCAGAAGTTGCAAACGGCTTTGGCGCGGTCTTCTTCGCGGCCGCTCCAGAGGTTGCAGCCTGCAAACCGCAAGAAAACGGCGGGCCGGCCCGCCTGCGCGCCTTCACCTTGCAGGGTGTAAAAGCATTCTTTGATCGCGTAGGTCATGGGCGCAAGTGTCTCAGTGGCCGCTGGCCGAGTGCGAGCAAAGCCCCCAGCAAGAGCACGCCCGCCGAGCAAAGCAGGCCGCGCAGCAGGCCGCCGCTGCCATCGGCCACCCAGCCCACCAGGCTGGGCCCGGCGATTTGGCCGAGCGCAAACACCGCCGTGAAGCGGCTGATGCCGGCAGACCAGGCGCTGGCCGGCAGGTTGTGCCGCACCAGCACGGTGGTGGAGGCCACCACACTCAGGAAGACGGCGCCAAAGAGCGCGCCCGACAGCAAGATGGCCGCGGGGCTGCTGTTCAGCACCGGCAGCAGGGTGGCCAGTGCCAGCAAAGCGTTCAGCGCGGCCATGGGCAGCCCGCCCCGAAAGCGCGTGAACAAGGGCGTCCAGAGCCAACTGGAGGCCAGTGCACCCAGCCCGAGCAAGGCAAAGAAGGCGCTGATCAAGGGCTCTCCAGCGCCTTGCTCGCGCAGCAGCGTCACATTGAAGGTCATGTAGCCGATGTAACCCAGCCCAAAGCACAGGTAGCCGAGCAAGCCGAAGCGGAAGTCTCGCCAGCGCCAAGCGGCCTCGCCGGCTGCGGCCGGCGCGCTGGCTTGGTGTTCGGGTGGGCTGCCCCAGTGCATCAAGCCCGCAGCGGCCAGGGCCAGCAAAGCCAGCAAGGCCCAAGCCAGTGGCCAGCGCGCCGCCGCTTGAAGAAGCGGCGGAAGGAGCAGCGCGGCCAGCACGATGCCAATGCCAACGCCGCCATAGAACAGGCCCAGCACCAGGCTGGGCTTGGCGCCCTCCTGCTGCCCAAGCCGGGCCGCCAGCAGGCCACCCGCCACAAAGGTGAGGGCGCTGGCCACGCCCAGCAGCAGGCGCAGCCCATAAAGAGAGGGCTCGCTGCGCAAGACGCCGTGCAGCGCCAGCAAGGGCACGGTGGCCAGCGCACCGAGCAGGAACAGCGCCCGGGCCGGCCAGCGCTTGAGGAGCAGGGGCATGAGCAGCGCACCGACCAAGTAGCCGACGGCATTGACGGTGTTCATGGCGCCGGCCGTGAAGTAGCTCCAGCCCAAATCGGCCCGCATGGCCGGCAACAGCAGCGCGTAGGCAAAGCGGGCCAAGCCCAAGGAAACGGCGGCACCCAGCGCCAGGGCCAGGGCCGATCGCCAGATCGAAAGAGGCATGCGCAATGGTAGGCATGCTGCGAGCAGGCGTAAGGCGGGGTGACTTCAGCATGACCCAGGCGTTCCGCCTAGAGTGCTGCCCTTCATGCGATTCCTACTCCCCCTCCTGTTCCTGCTCGCTGGCTTTGCGGCCACCGCCCAGGACGCCTCCGCCCCCGTCAAAACCGAACAGGTCGAAGCGCGCCTGCTCGCCCATGCCCCCGAAGGTGTGGCGCCGGGCAAGCCGCTGTGGCTGGGCCTGTCCATCCAGCATGCGCCGCATTGGCACACTTACTGGAAGAACCCGGGCGACTCGGGCTTGCCCACGACCCTGGCCTGGACCCTGCCTGCTGGCGTGCAAGCCGGTGACATCCAGTGGCCGGCGCCGCACCGCCTGCCCTTTGGGCCTTTGGTGAACTACGGCTACGAGAACCAGCTGCTGCTGCCGGTCAGCGTCACGCTTCCGGCCAGCTTGCCGGCCGGACCCATCAAGATTCAGCTGCGCGCCGACTGGTTGGTTTGCAAGGAGCAGTGCATTCCCGAGGGCGGCGACTTCACGCTGGAGCTGCCCCAAGGCGGCGCAATCAGCGCCCACGCTGCGGCTTTCGCCAAGGCCCAGGCCGAGCAACCCCAATTGCTGCAGGCCAAGGCCAGCGCGCGGGTGGAAGGCGGCAATCTGGTCATTGACGCGCAAGGGCTTCCCGCCGCCTGGCAGGGCCAAGCCAAGCTGCAGTTCTTTGCGGCGGAAGGTGGCGTCATCGACCACGCGCAGCCCGAAACCGTGAAATGGCAAGGCGAGAAGCTGCAGCTTCTGGTTCCCTTGAACCCGCAGCGCAGCGAAAGCCCCAACCCCATCAACGCCGTGCTGCGCTTGGGCGATCAAACTGGGGCGCTTCAAATTGCGCTGCCCGGGGGCTGGGATGGGAAGGCCGCTCCAGCCGCCGCCACGGCTGCACCCGCCACTGCACCCAATGCAGCGCCAGTGGGTCTGCTCCTGAGCCTAGTGCTGGCCTTTGTGGGCGGCCTGCTCTTGAACCTCATGCCCTGCGTGTTTCCGGTGCTGAGCCTCAAGGCCCTGGCGCTGGTGAACGAGGCGCCGCATGAGCGCCGCGTGGGCGCCTTGGCCTACACCGTGGGCGTGGTCGGCAGCTTCTTGCTGTTGGCCGGCTTGTTGCTGGCGCTGCGCGGCGCGGGCAGTGAAATCGGCTGGGGCTTCCAGTTGCAGCAACCCCTGGTGGTGGCGGCGCTGGCCCTGCTATTCACCGTCATCGCGCTCAACCTCTTCGGGCTCTTTGAGTTTGGCACCTGGGCGCCTGACAGCCTGGCCAGCTGGCGCGGCCAGCGGCCTTGGGTGGATCAGCTGGCCACGGGCGTGCTGTCGGTCGCCGTCGCCTCGCCCTGCACCGCGCCCTTCATGGGTGCGGCACTGGGCGCGGCCTTGACGCTGTCGGTGCCGGGTGCGCTTGCGGTGTTTGCCGCGCTGGGCTTGGGCTTGGCGGCGCCGTATGCCTTGGTCGCCTTGTGGCCGCCGTTGGCTCGCCTGCTGCCCCGGCCTGGCGCCTGGATGGCGCGGCTGCGCACGCTGCTGGCCTTCCCCATGTTGGCCACCGTGCTTTGGCTGGTGTGGGTGCTGGGCATGCAGCGCGGGCTGTCGGCCAGCATCGGCCTTTTGGTGCTGCTGTTGGCCGTTGCCCTGGCCGTGTGGGCCTGGGCGCAACCGGGCAAGGCCTGGAAGGGCTTGGCGCTGGTCACCTTGGCCGCTGGCGGGCTTTGGGCCGCACCCACCCTGCACACGCCGGACGAATTGCCCCAGCAACAGGTCTTGACGAGCGAATGGAAGGCCTGGACCCCCGCGCTGCAAGCTGAACTGCTGGCGGCCGGCAAGCCGGTGTTCGTGGACTTCACTGCAGCTTGGTGCATCACCTGCCAATTCAACAAGCGCGGTGCATTGGCCGACGCCGCTGTGCTGGCCGACTTCAAAGAGCGTGGTGTGCACCTGCTGCGCGCCGACTGGACGCTGCGCGACGCCGTCATCACCGCAGAACTCCGCACGCTCGGCCGCAGCGGTGTGCCGGTGTACGCGCTGCATGCACCGGGCGGCGCCGCCCCAGTCCTCTTGCCTGAAATCCTTTCCACCACCGGTGTGCGTGAAGCGCTCGCCGCCCTTCCTAAGCCTGGAGTTTGAAGATGAAGCTGTCCCGTCGCCTTCTCGTTGCCGCCCCGCTGCTGGCTGCCGCCTTCGGCGCACAAGTGGCCCTTGCCAATGCCAGCATCGGCCAACCCGCCCCTGCGCTGAGCGTGAAAGACACCAGTGGCAAAACCGTGAACCTTGCCGATTTCAAAGGCAAGACCGTGGTGCTGGAATGGGTCAACCCCGGCTGCCCCTTCGTGGTGAAACATTACGGCGCCGGCAACATGCAGTCCACGCAGGCCGCTGCCGTCGCGCAAGGCACCGTGTGGCTCACGGTCTCGTCCACCGCGCCCAGCAGCAAGGATTACAAAAAGCCGGCTGATCTGGCTGCCTGGATGAAAGACCAAAAGGCCGCCGCCACGCACACGCTGATGGACGACAACGGCACCGCCGGCAAGGCCTGGGGCGCCAAAACCACGCCGCACATGTACATCGTGGACCCAGCCGGTGTGCTGGTTTACGCCGGTGCGATCGACTCCAAGCCCACCGCCAACCCGGCCGACATCCCGGGCGCCACGAACTTCATCACCCAAAGCCTGGGCGAGTTGAAGGCGGGCAAGCCCGTCAGCCAACCCAGTACCAAGCCATACGGCTGCTCGGTCAAGTACAGCTGATCGAGAAGAACGCGCCGGCGGCTGTCGCGCCGCCGGCGCGTTGTCGTCTGAGAGTTCAGGAGCTCGCCTCATGAACCCAACCCGCACCCCCCAAACCGATATCAGCTGGGACCGCTTTGCGGCGCTGTGGATGTGCAGCGCGGACCCCGCCCGGCGATCGACCCCCTTTGAGCTGGCGCGCTGGCCACTCCCATTGCTGCGCTTGCGGCGGCTCTTGTGGCAGGCGCCCGCGGGCATTGCACGCCGACTGAAAAGGCGTTGAAGCGCAGGGACTTGGCGGTGTTCCCGCGCGGGAATTCCGGTCGATGGGCAAACTCGGTAGCCGATAGCGGTACTGCGCGGCCGACGGCAAGACGCTCGGCAATGGAGAGCTGACAAAGGCCACGAGCCTGGCCACCATGCGCGCCATCTCGACTCCTGTGACGGTGCTTCATGGACTCCACCCTGCGTTCCAACCCCCAGTTCGGCCCCCAGCGTTTGCCCTCACTCATGGGCGCCTTCCTGCTGCTGCTCTATGCACTCGGACTGGCCTTTGGCTTTGAGCTCAGCAGCCATTGGCTGGGCCACCTCAATGCCCATGGGCATGCGCACCTTCACCCCCATGGCCACCCCTTTGTGGACGCGCGCGCTTGGCTGTGCGTGCCCAATGCTGCCGACACCCTGAGCAACTTGCCCTTTGCACTGCTGGCCCTTTGGGGGGCGCGCTTGCAGGCCTTGCGCGGCCGCGCATTGCCCGCGGCCAGCCGGGCCGCCCTTGCGGTGCTCTGGCTCGGCCTGTTCCTGACCGCCCTCGGTTCGGGCCTCTACCACTGGCTGCCCACACCCGTCACCTTGATGGCCGACCGCCTGGGCATGGCGGTGGCCTTTGCAGGGGCGCTGGCATTGAGCACGGCGGGCCTGCTCAGCCAGGCCGCCGCATGGCGTGCCTTGGCCCTGCTGCTGCCTGCGGCTGCGCTGGCCGCCTGCTTGCCCCTGCAGGGCAACCTCTTGCCTTGGTTGGTGGTGCAGTTCGGCGGGGTGCTGTGGCTGCTGTTGGCGGCCTTCGGGCCACGGCAGCCTGATGCGCTGGCGGTGCGTTGGGGCTGGGTGGTGGCCGCTTATGCCGTGGCCAAGGTGTTTGAGGTGAACGACGCCGCCGTGTTCTACGCCACCGCCGATTGGGGCGTTTTGCAGGTCAGTGGCCATACCCTGAAGCACTTTGTGGCCGCAGCGGCGGTGCTGCCGGTCTTGCTGGCCTTGCAAAAGTTGCCGCGCCAGTAACGCGCTCAGCTAAGCGTAGGGCGCCAAAGTGATTTCGACTGGCCTAGCGGAATCCGGCGCGGAGACGCCTGCCCTAAGTTGGGGAACCACCGCGGTGCAGCGGGAGCGGTCAATGCGAGCCAGCGCTTCCGGCGTCTGCTCGCGGCCACATCGGGTATTGATCAGCTCGAACTGAAAGGCCGGAAACGCTGCGGAAGGCAGCCGCTCAACGTTGGAGCTCAGCGGACAGCGAAGCCGTCCGCTGCAGCGTCCGCTTAGCCCGCACTTGTGTAGCGTCCAACCAATGCCGCTATTACAACCAAGAGCCCGACGCCCGCAAGCACCGCACATTGCCTCTGCGAGATCAGGGCCAGCCTTGCACTCAGGTGCTTGGAGTTCAACATGGAGCGCGAGAACACGACGGGGCGAAGAAACCAAGCCGTGGCAAAAACCAGCCAACCCAAAATGCTGAGAAGTCGCCACGAATTCCCGTCGCCAGCGTAGGAAACGCAGGTGTCAACGAGCGGAATGGACACCAGGGCGGCACTTAGGAATCTGTGCGGCAGGCCGCTGAGAAACAGTGAGCTCAATCAATGGCTCCTCATGCTCGAACGCGCGCCCACAACTGGCTGTTCGGGCTACGTGGAAGCGGGGCCGCGAGCGGCGATATGTCGACGCGAGTCGGCTCAGGGGACTGCTCAGGTTTCACTGGCTCGCAGCCGGCAGCTTTTCAGTTCTGGGCATCACCTCAACTCTGAGTGATGTACCAGGAACCGCGTATTGGAACGACGGCGTCTTCGACAGGTCGGCTCGCATAGACGCCTCCTTGATGAGCCGCACATCGCCCGCGGAGTTTCTGAACACCCGGATAGTTGTCATTGCAAGTCCGTCTTCGTCCGGCCTCTCCGCAACAGCCTCCACCGTTACAAGGTTCGAAACTTCGTTGGTCAAGACTTGCCCAAACTGGCCTCGCATGACAGGAGCAGAAACCTCTTTCCCGGCGTCCTTGATGCGCAGTTCAAAGCGAACGCTGTCGCCGGCAGCGCTGGCTCCTTGGTTCAGAGCCATTGCCAAGGCAGCACAGACTATCGAGATCTTCATAAAGCACTCTTGGTTGAATGTGAAGCCCAACATTTGAAATCAGCTGACCGGCCGGCGCAACTGGCGCAGGTCCGCTGCATTGGAAGGTTAAGCATCGGCACGCCTTGCCTCTAGTATTCGTCTGCGATAGCGACCGAAGTAGGCTGACAGCAGGCCGAATGCAAATACTGATGCCAGAAACGCGGCCCAAGCTAAACCGACGCCAAAGTCGGCAGTGCTCGCGGCGAAAAACATTGCTAGCGCGGCTACCGGAAGCGACACGGCAAAAGCAGCGCTGAATGGAGCCACTTTGAACTGAAATGAAGCCAGCGCTGCGGTGACTAGAAGAACAACTAGGCATGCACAAGCTGTGGCAATACTTCCGGCGATAGCGGCAGCCATGCCAAAAATGAGGAAAAAGGTGCTGCTCATCGTGACGAGCATGAGGGGCGCGATGCGTTGCTTCATCCCAGATGCTCAACTTGTTCTAGGGCGACAGCTGCTGCTTAGGCAGGAGCGCTGCGCCTCAACATGTCGCGGGTTGGGCGCTTCAAGTGCTCGGCACATCAGAGCTTCCTCAAAAAGTTGACGGGCGAAACGGCCATTGAATTTCTGACAAAAGCGGCGCGCAGTTACAAGGTCTCGTGGCGCCAGAACGGCTCACTTCACGCCTGGATGATGCCAGCCCAGATTCGGAACTTCGGTGCACGCGCCCCGGTGTGCCGCGGAGCGGCGGCTACCTGCGCCGCTGCTGTCAGCCAAGCGCATTGCCATGACAGCATCTCCCGGCATGAAGCCCTCCAAGCGTCACTTCCTGAGGGGGCAGCCAGCGCAAAAACGCAGTGCAGCAACTTCTGCGCACAGTTAGGCCAGTCGCAACAACTCTGCCCAACTCTTGACCAGATCGTGTCGCGTCGCAAGCCAAGTCCTTGTCTTGCCGCCATGGCCAGAGCCATCACTGCGGCGCGCTACGCCCTACGTCGCCGAATTCAGGCTGGACCATCACCGCGCGCTGCGGTTGGCGGCCCACACGCTGAACAAGCAAAGCGCCATGCCCGCCAAAGCCAAAGGCGTCGCCTTCCAGCCCTCAAACAAGGCCGAGGCGGCGAGCGCGATGACGGGAATCACCACGCCCATCAAAGCCGCGCGGGCGGCGCCTTCGCGTTGTGCCAGTTTGAAGTACATGATGAAGGCAATGACGGTGCCGAACACGCTCAGGTAGAGCCAAGACAGCACATAGGGCCAGCGCAGGTCGAACTGCCAGCCGGTGCCGGTGGCGCCGGCCACCAGGAGCAGAAACAGGGCGCCATAGCCCATGCCCCAGGCCAGCACCGGCAGCAGGGCATGGCCGCTGCGCGTGAGGTGCAAGGTCAGCATGTTGCCCACGCAAGCGGCCAGCACGGCGCCCAGGCCCACCAGCAAGCCATAGAGCGCGTTGGGCCGTGCGCCGGTGGCGCCAATTTCCGGCCAGAACACCATCACCACGCCAACCACACCGCCCAAGGCGGCGAGCAAAAAACGCTGGCTCACCCGCTGACCAAAGGCCCACCAAGCGCCGATGGCGTTGCCGAACACCATCAAGGCGAACAGCACCGCCACCAGGCCTGAGGGAATGAAGCGCTCCGCCTCATAAACCGCCCAGTAGTTGCCTCCGTACTGCACCACCCCGGCCAAGAGGACGAAGCCGTGCACGCGCAGCGGCAGGCGCAGGCTTTGCCCTTGCTGGCGGGTGATGAAGGCCAGCAGCAGCGAGGCCAAAGCAAAGCGCCAGGCCACCGAATTCAAGATGGGCACTTGGCCCAACTGGTAAAGGATGACGTGCCAGGTGCTGGCCCAGATCAGCGTGGGCACCAGAAACAGAAGCCAAGTGGGCATCAGCTGCCGCGCTTCACAGAGGCCAGCAAGAGCCCGGCGCCCACAAAGAGGCCGCCGAAGATGCGGTTCATCAGGCGAATTTTCGCCACATCACGCAGCTGGCCGAGCACCTTGGCGGCGAGGGCCGTGTAGCCGGCCATCACCACCAAGTCGGTGAAGCCAAGGGTGGCGGCGATGACCAGGTATTGCGGGGTCAGGGCCTGGGACAGGTCCAGGACTTGCGGCACCACCGCCAGCAAGAACACGGTGCCTTTGGGGTTGATGGTGTTGATCATCCAGCCGCGCAGCACGAGGTCGCGGCGCCGGGCCAAGCTGCCCCCGGGCACGCCGTCGTCTGCGGCCACCAAGGGCCGTGCCGGTGCGCGCCACTGCTGCACGCCGAGGTAAATCAGGTAGGCCACACCGGCCCACTTGATCAGGCTGAAGAGCACGGTCGAGGTCGCCACCAAGGCGCCGAGGCCCACGCCCACCAGCACCACCTGGGTCCAAATGCCGAGGATCAAGCCAAAAGTGGTGAAGTAGCCGCGCCGAAACCCATGCTGCAAACCGCTCCCCATCGCCGCAACGGCGCCAGCACCCGGCGAGATGCTGATCGCCCAAGAGGCGGCGAAAAAGGCAAGCCAAAGGTGCAAATCCATGGGCAACTCCAACAACGGGGCGTGGATTGAACCACGCAAGCTCCGGGGGCCTTGCCCTTGAGCTGGGCCTACAAAGATTAGGGTTTCTATCTAGGTGTCATAGGGTTTTCACTAATGAGTGGCACAGTGCGACCCAATTCAACGAGAAGGAATACCGAATGAACACCGCCCAGAACACCCTTGCCACCTTCCCCCGCACCCGCCTGAACTGGGTTCAGCGCGACCGCACCGAAACCCTGGCCCAGTCTTTGACGGCCGCGGCTTGCTTGACCCTGATGGTGGTGCTCCTGAGCAGCTTGTTCGCATAAGTCTGCTGAAACGCCCCGGGTCGCCAGCCCCACACAATGGCGCCCCATGGCCAAAGACAAGACGATTTACACCTGCAGCGACTGCGGCGCCACCAGCGCCAAGTGGCTGGGCAAGTGCCCCGGCTGCGGTGCCTGGAACACGCTGATCGAGGGCGCTGCCGAGCCCGCAGGCGCTAGCAAAAACCACCGGTTTCAAGCGCTGGCCAAGAGCAGCCCGGTGGCCACGCTGAGCGAGATCGAAGCCGTCGAAACCGAGCGCACCCCGACCGGCCTGGAAGAGTTGGACCGCGTGCTGGGCGGCGGCATCGTGGCCGGTGGCGTGGTGCTCATTGGTGGCGACCCCGGCATTGGCAAAAGCACCTTGCTGCTGCAGGCGCTCGACGCCCTGTCCCGCGGGCTGAAGGTTCTGTATGTGACGGGCGAGGAAAGCGGTGCGCAGGTGGCGATGCGCGCGCGCCGGCTCGGCTTGCCGGGCGACAAGGTGCGCGTGCTGGCAGAGATCAATCTGGAGCGCATCCTGTCCACGCTGCAGTCGGAAACGCCTGACTTCTGCGTCATCGACTCCATTCAAACGGTTTACACCGAGCAACTCACCAGTGCGCCCGGCAGCGTGGCCCAGGTGCGGGAGTGCTCAGCGCTCTTGACCCGGCACGCCAAAGCCAGTGGCTGCAGCATCGTGCTGGTGGGCCATGTCACCAAAGAAGGCGCACTGGCCGGCCCCCGCGTGCTGGAGCACATTGTGGACACGGTGCTGTACTTCGAGGGCGACACGCATTCCAGCTTCAGGCTGGTGCGCGCCATCAAAAACCGCTTTGGCGCTGTGAACGAGATTGGCGTTTTCGCCATGACCGAGAAGGGCCTCAAGGGCGTGAGCAACCCGAGTGCCATCTTCTTGAGCGCCCACCCGAGCCCGGTGCCGGGCAGTTGCGTACTCGTCACTCTGGAAGGCACGCGACCGCTGCTGGTGGAGCTGCAGGCCTTGGTGGACACCGGCGGTGCGCGCCGGCTCTCGGTGGGGCTGGACCGCGACCGCTTGGCCATGCTCTTGGCCGTGTTGCACCGCCATGCCGGCGTGGCCACCAATGACCAAGACGTGTTCGTCAATGCCGTGGGTGGCGTTCGCATCAGCGAGCCGGCCGCCGACTTGGCGGTGCTGCTCGCCATTCAAAGCTCCTTGCGCGGCCGCGCCCTGCCGCGGGGCTTTCTCGCCTTCGGCGAGGTGGGCCTTGCCGGCGAAGTGCGCCCCGCGCCGCGCGGACAAGAGCGGCTCAAAGAGGCCGCCAAGCTCGGCTTCAGCGTGGCCGTGATCCCCAAGGCCAACGCACCGAAGAAGCCGATCGAGGGCTTGACGGTGCATGCCGTGGAGCGCATTGAAGAAGCCATGGACCTGGTTCGCAGCCTTTGAGTTCCGCGCTTTCTAGAATCACCCCATCCCATCTTTGCCCTAAGCCACCATGAGCCAACCCGTCGCCGTCGTAGAAGTTGCCGCATCGGACTTGCAGGGGCCCGGCGTGGTGGCCTGCCCCAACCCCAAGATGCAGCTCTGGAGCAGCCACCCCAAGGTGTACATCGACCTCAGCCACAACGGCGTCGGTCGCTGCCCTTACTGCGGCACCGAGTACCGCCTGCGGGCCGGTGAAGTTCTTCCGCACGGCCACTGATGGCAACGCGCCGGGGCAAGGCCCCCTTGGCCGTGTTGATGGCCACCCCCGACGAAATTGAGGCGCAGTTCTACGAGGCGCTGCAGACCGCTGACCTGGAAAAGCTCATGAGCCTCTGGGTCAACGACGAATTGGTGCGCTGCATTCACCCTGGCGGGCCCCTTTTGGTGGGCGCCACGGCCATTCGCGCCAGCTTTGAAGCCCTCTTCGCGCGCGGGCCGATTGCTGTTCAGCCGGCCGAGGTGCGCAAGCTGATCACGGACCAATTGGCCTTGCACCAAGTCCACGAGCGGGTGATCGTTCCCGGGAAGGACGAAGCGCCCCAAGTGGCCTGGGTGCTGGCCACCAATGCCTACCTGAAAACGCCAGATGGCTGGCGGCTCGTGCTGCACCACGCGAGCCCGGGTCAGGCCTTGGAGGCCACCCAAGTGTTGAGCGGCAACGCCAACATCCTGCATTGATCCAGCCGATTCGCCCTCCCCGCATTCCGGCGCCGCCCTGGTTGCCCGGGGGTCACGCACAGACGATCTGGCCCAAGCTCTTTGCGCGCCAGCACCATCAGGCGCCGCCTGCCTTCTTGCGCGAGCGCTGGGACACGCCCGATGGCGACTTCGTCGATTGCGACTGGTTGCCGCAAACGGCCGCCATGCAGGCTCACGGGCAAGAGCAAGCGCTGCTCGTCCTGTTTCATGGCCTGGAGGGCAGCTCCGCCAGCCACTACAGCCAAGCCTTCGCCAGCCATGCGCATCAGCTCGGCTGGCGCTTTGCCATTCCGCACTTTCGGGGCTGTTCCGGCGAGCTGAACCAAGCCCCGCGTGCCTACCACTCGGGTGACTTTGAAGAGATTGGCTGGATGCTGCGCCAAGTGCGGGAGCGGCACCAGGGCCCCATCGTGGCGGTGGGCGTGAGCCTGGGCGGCAACGCCCTCTTGCGCTGGGCTCAAGAGGCCGGCACGCAAGCGCGCCACACGGTGCACGCCGTGGCGGCGGTGTCGGCACCGCTGGACCTTGCGGCGGCAGGCATCGCCATTCACCAGGGGCTCAACCGGCTCATCTACACCCGCTACTTCCTGCGCAGCATGGTGCCCAAGGCCTTGAAGAAGCTGGAGCAGCACCCTGGTCTCTTTGACGCCGAGCGCATGCGCCGCGCCAAGAGCCTGACCGACTTCGACGATTGCTTCACCGCGCCGCTGCACGGCTTTGCGAATGCCCAGGACTACTACGCCCGCTGCAGTGCGGGCGAGCGCCTTCACAAGCTGCGCGTGCCCAGCCTGGTGTTGAACGCGCGCAACGACCCCTTTGTGCCGGCCCAAAGCCTGCCTCGCCCCTTCAACTTGGCCGAGGCTCCCGTCACGCTGTGGCAACCCGACCACGGCGGCCATGTGGGCTTCCCGACGGGCGGCTGGCCCGCGAGCAATCTGGGGCTGCCGGCGTCGGTCTGCCAGTGGTTCAGCCAGTTCCTGCAGCATGGATGACATCGTTCGTGCCGCCATGGCCAAGTGGCCTCAGGTGCCGAATTGCCATGGCTGGCTGGCGCTGGATGCCCGTGGCGATTGGTACATGCGGGACGACGCCGCTCAAGCGGCCGGGCCGTTCCCTATGCCCAAGGGCAGCCGCATCCAGCACGACAAGCTGCGCGAGTTCATCCAGCGTAATTACGAAGCCGACGCCCAGGGCGGATGGTTTTTCCAGAATGGCCCGCAACGCGTGTACGTGACCCTGGAGGCCGCCCCCTTGGTGCTTCGTGTGTTGGCCGACGGCGGCGTCGAGGCCCACACGGGCGAGCGACTGGCTGTGTTGTCGACATGGCTGGATGAAGAGGGCTGGCTCTACGCCCTGACACCCCGGGGCCTGGGCGTGGTGCACAGCCAAGACATGCACCGCGCGGCCGAGCGCGTGGAAGCCGGTGAATGGCAGCCGGAAACTCTGCTGCGCGCCGACCTGCCCCAGCACTTCGGCTTCTAGCGCGTACCGACGTAAAAAAGCCGCCCGAAGGCGGCTCGCTGGGCGGCTCAGGCCCGCTTACTGGGGCGCTGAAGCGGCAACTGGCGGCGCGGGTTCGGCCAACTTACCACCGGACTTGTTCACCAAATAGACCACGGCACGGCCAATTTCGAAGTCCGAGAAGTCACCGCCACCCTGGGCTCCCATCGCGCCCTTGCCCTTGAGGACGTGGTCCAGCAAGACTGCATAGCCTTGTGGCAAGCGTGGGCCCCAAGCGGCGGCGTCGCCGGTCTTGGGAGCGCCGGCAGCGCCGACGGCATGGCAAGCCGTGCACTGGGCCAAGTAAACCTGCTCACCGGTCTTCAAGCTGGTGAGGTCGCTGGCATCTTTGACTTCAACACGGGCCACCGGCTTCAAGCGCTCGGCAATGCGCATGGGTTCCATGGCATCGGAGCCGGCGGCCGGCTTGAACTGGCTGCTCACGTAGTAGGCCAACAAAATGATCACCACAATGGGCACGGCAAACGCAAAGAAGACGGCCCAGCCGAGTTGCTTCGGGGTCTTGATGGGGCCTTCATGGGCTTCTTCGTGGTGGTCTTGGCTCATGCTTTCCTCGTGGTTGTGACGGCCCCGAAAAGGGCGCCGCAGTATAGCCAGCGGGCTGCATACAGGCCTGGGCCTAGAATGCCGGGCTTGCCGCGCGACTGTGGTGAAGTGGATATCATGCGGCCCTCCGAAGGCCGCGTCGCAAGTTCGATTCTTGCCAGTCGCGCCACATATCTAGACCGCACGGATCTCAAGCCCGCCCGACTCTATGTCGGCGGGCTTTTTGCATTTCAGCGCAGTACAGCCACAGACTTGAGCTGAACCCAGACTGACTGGCCCGCCGCCAGTTGCAGGCGGTGCACTGAGTGCCGTGTGAGCCTTGCGAGCAGGCGCGTTGCGCCCACCCGGATGCAGGCCAGTTGGGTGGCGGGGTGGGTGTCGCTGTTCAGGCTTTCCAGGCTGCCTTCAAGCACATTCGTGATGCTGCTGCGCTCGGGCAATTGGCGCGCCAAGCTCACGTCGCGCGCCTGCACGCGCAAGCGCAGGGTTTGGTGCAGTTGGTAGCCGTCGTTGCGAACGCGCAGCACCCCGCCGTCAAAGGCCAGTTGCGCCAAATGCCATTCGGCGTCGATGTGTTCGACCCGGCAGTTCAGCACGACCCCGGCCTCATCGTCTGGCGTCAGCAGGGCGTGCAGCAGCATCTCGGCAAGCGGGCCTTGGGCTTGCACGCGGCCCGCTTGCAAGAGCACCACTTCATCGGCCAGCCGACTCAATTCCTGGACCGAGTGCGTGACGTAGACCATGGGCAGCGTCAGCTCGGTACGCAGGCGATCGAGGTAGGGCAGGATGTCGGCGCGGCGAGGTGCATCCAGCGAAGCCAGCGGTTCGTCCAGCAACAGCAGGCGCGGTGCCATGGCCAGCGCTCGGGCGATGGCCACGCGCTGTCGCTCGCCGCCCGAGAGGCCCTCGGGCAGGCGCTCAAGCAGGCCTTCAATGCCCAGCAGGCCGATGGCCTCGTCGAGCTTCGGGCGCACCAGCCCCCGAGGGATGCGCGCCAGTCCGTAGTCGAGGTTGCGGCGCACGCTCAGGTGGGGGAACAAGGCGGCATCTTGGAACACCAGGCCCACACCGCGCTGCTGCGGCGGCACAAACTGCCCCTCGGCCTGCCAGACCTCGCCGTTCAGTGCCACGCGCCCTTGCGCTTCGCGCTCCAGTCCGGCCAGGGCGCGCAGCACCGTGGTTTTGC
Source organism: Burkholderiales bacterium (assembly GCA_046317675.1). Taxonomy (GTDB): domain Bacteria; phylum Pseudomonadota; class Gammaproteobacteria; order Burkholderiales; family Burkholderiaceae_C; genus Inhella. The sequence continues at coordinate 26,413 of JBKCVH010000113.1, read as the reverse complement.
CGCAGCCCGATGGGCCGAAGAGCACCGTGGTGCCCACGGCAGGCAGCCGAAGGTCGAGATCCATCGCAAAGCCGTTGCCGCGATCCAGTCGAATTTGCAACTCAAGCACGGCGGCGGTTCCAGTGGTTGAGGAGCAGCAAGGTGGCAAAGCTGGCGAGCAGTAGACCCCCGGCCAGCAGGTGCGCTGCGCTGTGGTTGAACGACTCGGCGTGGTCGTACAGCGCAATGGACAGGACCCGCGTGCTGCCGGGAATGTTGCCCCCGACCATCAGCACCACGCCGAACTCGCCCACCGTGTGGGCAAAGGTCAGCACCAAGCCCGACAAGAAGCCGCGACGGCACAGGGGCACCACCACGCTGAAGAAGGCGTCGAGCGGCCCCGCGCGCAAGCAGGCCGCCATGTCCAAGAGGCGAGGCGACAAGGCGGCAAACGCGTCTCGAAGCGGCTGCACCATGAAGGGCAAGGAGCTGATCACCGAGGCCAGCACCAAGCCCCAGAAGCTGAATACCAAGGGGGGAAGCTGAAGCCCACCCAGCGGCCCATTGGGCCCCAAAAGCACAAGAAGGTAGAAGCCCAGCACCGTGGGCGGGAGCACCAGGGGCAGGGCCACCAGCGACTCCACCCACACGGCGGCGCGCGAGCGCGTGCGCGCCAGCCACCAAGCCAAGGGCGTGCCCAGCAGCAATAGCAAGAGGGTGGTGGTGGCGGCCAAGCGCAGCGTGACGCCGAGGGCCTGCCAGTCGCCCGGGCTCAAGGCGACAGCCTTTCGAAGCCATAGCGCGCCAGCAGCGCTTGCGCTTGCGCTGACTGGATGTAAGCCGCTAGGCGAGCCGCGAGTGCATCGCCGGCGGCGCGGCGCGTCACGATGAGCGCTTGCTCCAGCGGCTCGTGCCAATCGGCCGGAATGCGGGTGAAAGCGCCTTGTCCCTGCAGCGCCGGCGCCTTCACCAGCGCCAGCGCCACCATGCCGGCTTGCGCCGCACCGCTTTGTACAAACTGCGCGGCTTGGGCGATGTTGTCGCCCAGCACCAGCTTCGGTTTCGCCACCTCCCACAGGCCTTGGTGCCGCAGGGCTTGTTCGGCACGCAGGCCATAGGGCGCGTGGGTGGGGTTGGCGATCGCCAAGCGTGTGAGCTTGGGATGGCGCAGCAAGGCGGGCAGGCTCAGCCGGCCGAGTTCGGCGTCCAAGCTCCACAGGGCGAGGAAGCCCAGGGCATAGGGCTGCGCCGGCCCCGCTGCATGTCCTTGAGCGGCCAAGTCCTCGGCGAAGCTGCGGTCGGCGGACAGAAACAGATCGAAGGGCGCGCCGTTGCGAATCTGCGTGCTGAGCTTGCCGCTGGAGCCGTAAACCACCTCCACGCGCCGGCCTTGTGCGTCAAAGCCTTGTAGCAACTCGTCCAGCGCAAAGCGAAGGTCGGATGCCGCCGCGACGGTGAGCGGGCGGGTCTTCGAAACCGCTGCAAGCGGCAACAAGGCAGCTGGAAACAGCGGCAAGAGGGAGCGGCGGGCAATGCGCATGGCGGCGGATGCTATGCGCGACGCGCAATCTTGGAGCTGTCGACCCGGCATAAGCTGCCGCATGGACGCCCACATCACCCCCGACGCCGAAGCGGCGCTGCGCGACGCAGCGCTCGACTACCACCAGAACCCCAGCCGCGGCAAGATCTCGGTCACCCCGACCAAGCCCTTGGCCAACCAGCGCGACCTGTCGCTGGCCTATTCACCCGGCGTGGCCTACCCCTGCCTCGCCATCCAAGCCGACCCGCGCCTCGCAGCCGAGTACACGGCACGCGGCAACTTGGTGGGCGTCATCACCAACGGAACGGCCGTGCTGGGCCTTGGCGACATCGGCCCGCTGGCCGCCAAGCCCGTCATGGAGGGCAAAGGCTGCCTGTTCAAGAAGTTCGCCGGCATCGATGTGTTCGACATCGAGCTGAACGAAAAAGACCCCGACAAGCTCGTTGAGCACATTGCCGCGCTGGAGCCCACGCTCGGCGGCATCAACCTCGAAGACATCAAGGCGCCGGAGTGCTTTTATGTGGAGAAGAAGCTCAAGGAGCGGCTCTCCATCCCCGTCTTCCACGACGACCAACACGGCACCGCCATCATCAGCGGCGCCGCCATGCTCAATGCGCTGGAGCTGGTGGGCAAGCCCATTGGCAGCATCAAGCTGGTGGTCAGCGGCGCCGGTGCGGCGGCCATTGCCTGCTTGGATGTGATGGTGGGCCTGGGCGTGGACCGCGCCAAGATTTTTGTCATCGACTCCAAGGGCGTGATCCAAAGCGAACGCGATGACGCAAAGAGCGGACGGCTTGATGAGAGCAAGCAGCGCTACTGCCAAGTTACCGACGCGCGCGGCCTGGCCGATGCCATGCACGGCGCCGATGTGTTCCTCGGCTGCTCGGCCGCCGGCGTCTTGAAGCCCGAGATGGTGGCCACGATGGCGGCGCAGCCCATCATCTTGGCGCTGGCCAACCCGGAACCGGAGATTCGCCCCGAGCTGGCCAAGGCCGTGCGCCCTGACTGCATCATTGCCACCGGCCGCAGCGACTACCCGAACCAGGTCAACAACGTCCTTTGCTTCCCCTACATCTTCAGGGGCGCGCTCGACTGCGGCGCCACGCGCATCACCGAGGAAATGAAGCTGGCCTGCGTGCGCGAAATTGCGGCGCTGACCAAGGCCGAGATCAGCGACGAAGTGGCCGCCGCCTACGCTGGGCAAGAGCTGCGCTTCGGGCCCGACTACATCATCCCGAAGCCCTTTGATGCGCGGCTGATTCTGCGCATCGCACCGGCGGTGGCCAAGGCGGCGGAGGAGAGCGGCGTGGCCACGCGGCCCATCGCCGACCTGGAGGCCTACCGCCAGTCCTTGAGCCGTTTTGTCTACCAAACCGGCATGGTCATGCGCCCGGTGTTCGCTGCCGCCAAGCAGCGCCAAGCCCATGTGATTTACGCCGAAGGTGAGGACGAGCGCGCCCTGCGCGCCGCCCAGGTGGTGGTGGATGAAGGGCTGGCCAAGCTCACCTTGATCGGCCGCCCCGCCGTGATCGAGAGCCGCATCCAGCGCGCCGGCCTGCGCCTCAAGTTGGGCGTGGACTTCGAGCTGGTGAACCCCGAGGACGACCCACGCTACCGCGAGTGCTGGGAGGAATACCACCAGCTCATGGGCCGCGAGGGCGTCACGCCCAGCATGGCCAAGGCGCAGCTGCGCCGCTCGCACACCTTGATTGCCTCCATGCTGGTGCGCCGGGGCGAGGCGGATGCCCTGCTCTGCGGCTTGGTGGGTCGGTTTGATGACCACCTCGACCGCCTCCGCGACACCATTGGCCTGAAGGAAGGCGCCAGCACCTTTGCCGCGATGAACGCGCTGCTCCTGGATGACCGCACGCTCTTCCTGGCCGACACCTTCGTGAACGAGGAGCCTTCGGCCACGCAACTGGCCGAGATTGCCGCGATGGCGGTGGATGAACTCAAGCGCTTCGGCATTCCACCGAGTGTTGCCTTCGTCTCGCACTCCATGTTCGGCAGCTCTTCCCGCCCCAGTGCCAAGCGCATGCGCGAAGCAGCGCGCCAGTTCAAACAGCTGCGCCCGGGCGTGAATTGCGACGGTGAAATGCACGGCGACGCCGCGCTCTCGGCCGACGTGCGCAAGGCCTTCCTGCCCGACAGCAGCCTGAGCGGCGAGGCGAATCTGCTGCTGCTGCCCAACCTGGATGCCGCCAACATCTTGTTCAACGTGCTCAAGATGACGAGTGGCCATGGTGTCACCGTGGGACCGGTGCTCCTGGGTGCCGCCAAGCCGGTGCACATCCTCACGCCCAGCTCCACGGTGCGGCGCGTGGTCAACATGACGGCGCTGGCCAGCGCTGAGGTGGCGCGCACCTGAGGGTGTGCCCAGGTGCTGCCGGCCGCTTGAAGGGCCGCAGCGCCTGAGCGAGCCTTGCTGCGCTGCACAATCCGGCCTTCAACCCAAGGAGTGCAGCGTGCGTCGCGTCGTTTTCAATCAAAAAGGCGGGGTGGGCAAGTCCACCATCACGGTCAACTTGGCGGCCATTGCGGCCTCGCAGGGCAAGCGGGTTCTGGTGATCGACCTGGACCGCCAGGGCAATTCCAGCCACTACCTGCTGGGCGGCGTGCCGGCACCCGAGGGCTGCGGCAGCGCGCAGTTCTTTGAAGCTTCCTTGAAGTTCAGCGTGCGGGAGCACAAGCCGGTGGAGTTCATCACCGAGACGCCCTTCGAGAACCTGCACCTGATGCCCGGCAGCGCCGAGCTCGACGAGCTGCACAGCAAGCTCGAAAGCCGCCAGAAGATCTACAAGCTGCGCCACGCCCTGGACAAGCTGGCCGAGGACTACGACGAAGTCTGGATCGACACGCCGCCCGCGCTGAATTTCTATACGCGCTCGGCCTTGATCGCCGCCGACAGCTGCTTGATCCCCTTCGACTGCGACGCCTTCAGCCGCACCGCGCTTTACGAGCTGATGCAGAACGTGCAGGAGCTGCGCGCCGACCACAACGAGGCGCTCCACGTGGAGGGCATCATCGTTAACCAGTTCCAACCGCGCGCCAGCTTGCCGCAGCGCGTGGTGCAGGAGCTGGTGGATGAAGGCTTGCCGGTGCTGCAGCCCTACCTGGGCTCCAGCGTGAAGGTCAAGGAGAGCCATGAGCGCTCGTTGCCGCTCATCCACTTGGAGCCCAGCCACCCACTGACGCAAGCCTACGAACGCCTTTACGACGCCTTGGCCTGAGTCACTCAGCTAAGTGCCTAAGCGCGCCGAAGCGAGTGTTGTCGCCTCGGTCTGTAGGCCCCGGGGCTAGTGCCAATAGCGGGTTGTGCTGGGATGGGGTGCAATGCGCCCCCCGTATGCACAACGTCACTCCGCTCCGTCCCCCTGCCGTTTCGCTACCGGCTGATGTTGATAGCGTTCTGCGTTTGGCAGCGCAGTCGATGTTTGAGCACCTGGCCGACGCATCTCAGGGAATGATGCTGCTCGACCGTGAGCACCGCATCGTTTGGATCAGCGATGGCTACAAGCGCTTCCTGCCAGCGCTTGGCTTCGCCGCTGAATCTGACTTCGTTGGGCATTTGGTCGAAGAGGTGGTGCCTGGCACGCTGCTGGCGCAGGTCATCGAAAGCGGACGTCCGATCTTGGTGGACCTGCTAACCAACAAGGCGGGTACTTTTGTCGTGAGTCGACTGCCGCTGCGCGACTCGGCTGGACAGGTCATTGGCGCCATTGGCTTGGTTCTAGCCGATCATCCAGAGACAACGCTGCAGCCCCTGGTTCAGAAGTTTGCCCATTTGCAGCAGCAGCTTGACGATGCTCGGCGGCAGTTGTCGGCGCAACGCCGGCCCAAGTACACCATCACGAGCTTTGTGGGGTCGAGCGCTGCGGCGACCGAGGTGAAACGCCAAGCCCGTCGAGTGGCGCAGCTGGATTCCAGCGTGCTGTTGCTGGGTGAGACGGGTACGGGCAAGGAGTTGTTGGCCCACGCCATCCATGCTGCGAGCCCGCGGGCCAGTCGCTCTTTGGTGGGCATCAACATCGCGGCCATTCCGGAGACCTTGCTCGAGGCGGAACTTTTTGGCGTTGCACCGGGTGCCTATACCGGCGCCGACCGCAAAGGACGCGAAGGCAAATTCGCAGTTGCTGATGGCGGCACGCTGTTTCTGGACGAGATTGGTGACATGCCGCTCGCCCTTCAAAGCAAGTTACTCAGAGTTTTGCAGGAGCAAGAGTTTGAGCCCTTGGGAAGCAACCAGGTGCGCCGCGTGGATGTCCGCATCATTGCGGCAACCAGCCGTGATGTGGTGGCGATGGTTGCTGCCGGAAGCTTCCGTGCAGATCTTTACTACCGACTCGCTGTGCTGCCCATCCGCGTGCCGGCGCTGCGCGAGCGCCGCGATGACATTGAAGTGCTGGTCGAGGCGCTGAGCGAGGACATCGCACGGCGCAGCGGTATGCCACTGCGAACCTTATCGCCCGAAGCATTTGCGCTGCTGGCTGCGCAGTCTTGGCCCGGCAATATTCGGGAGCTTCGCAATGTGCTGGAGCAGGCCAGCATGATGAGCGACGAACTGCATCTCGGCATGCGGCACTTCCAGGGTCTGCTGCCCGACGTGCCGGTCACCCTTGACCCAGGATTCGTTGCCGATCCAGTGGCGGCGGGGCCAGGTGAGGTATCGCTGCGGCCATTGCCGGAACAGATTGCCCAACTGGAACGCCGCGCCATTGCAGCTGCCTTGGAGCACACCCAAGGCAACAAGGTTGCGACAGCCAAGCTGCTGCGCATCTCACGTGCCTCTCTCTACGAAAAGCTGGCGCTGTACGGGCTTTGAACACACGGTTTGCCTGAAACCCGGACAGGTGGGGATTCCCTGTCTACGTAGTAGGCATTTCGAGGTCGAATGAGTGGACTTGGTGCATGGCATGGGCCTTGCACTGTGCTTTGGCCACCGGAGACGACCGACATGCACAGAACCTACCGCCGTACCGCGCTGCTTGCCGCCGCTTGCCTGCTACTCGTGCCGGGCTTGCAAGCCCAGAGTAAAGAGATTCGCATCGCTCATGTTTACAGCAAGAGCGGCCCCTTGGAGGCCTACGGCAAACAGACCCACACCGGCTTCCTGATGGGCTTGGACTACGCCACCGGCGGCACGCTGATGGTGGCGGGCAAGAAGATCGTCGTCATCGAGAAAGACGATCAGGGCAAGCCCGATGTCGGCAAGAGCCGACTGGCCGCCGCTTACGAGGACGACCGAGCTGATCTTGCCGTTGGACCGACCAGCTCCAGCGTCGCTCTGGCTTTGCTGCCAGTGGCGGAAGAGGCCGGCAAGCTGCTGATCGTCGAACCGGCAGTGGCCGACTCGATCACGGGCGAAAAGTGGAACCCCTTCATCTTCCGAACCGGCCGCAACAGCTCCCAAGACGCCATCGCCAACGCCGTGGCACTGGACAAGCCGGGCACCCATATCGCCACGCTGGCGCAGGACTACGCCTTCGGGCGTGACGGGGTGAAGGCGTTTCGGCAGGCGCTCAAGTCGGCCAAGCTCGTCCATGAGGAATACCTGCCCACGACGACGACCGACTTCACGGCAGGCGCGCAGCGCCTGATCGACCGACTCAAGGGGCTGCCGGGTCGCAAGATCGTTTTCATTCTTTGGGCCGGTGCCGGCAACCCGTTCAAGATTGCTGACCTGGACCTGAAGCGGCATGGCATCGAGATCGCCACCGGCGGCAACATCCTGCCGGCCATGACTGCCTACAAGCAGTTTCCGGGCATGGAGGGCGCGGCCTACTACTACTTCGGCCTGCCCAAGAACCCGGTGAACGAGTGGTTGGTGGCCAATCACTACAAGCAGTTCAAGAGTCCGCCCGATATGTTCACAGCCGGCGGCATGACGGCCGCCATTGCCATCGTCGAGGCTTTGAAGAAAACCGGCGGCGACGTCAAGACTGCCAAGCTGCAGGCCGTCATGAAGGGCATGAAGTTCATGAGCCCGAAGGGCGAGATGCAGTTCCGGGCGCAGGACCATCAAGCCCTGCAATCCATGTTCCATTTCCGCATCAAGGTCGATCCGGCATTCGAGTGGGGCGTTCCAGAGTTGGTGCGCGAGATCAAGCCGGCCGAGATGGACGTACCCATTCGCAACAAGCCATGAAGCGCGTCCACGATGGGCTTGGTCGAGAAGGGCGCTGACGTGCTGGAAACCCGCAATCTGAGCATCCGCTTTGGCGGCCATGTGGCTGTCGATGCGGTTTCCTGCTGCTTTAAGCCGGGCACGCTGACGGCCATCGTCGGCCCCAATGGCGCCGGCAAGACGACGTACTTCAATCTCATTTCCGGCCAGTTGCCGGCCAGTTCAGGTCAGGTGCTGCTGGACGGGGAGGACATCACCCGGCTGAGCGCTCCGCTGCGCACGCGCAGGGGCTTGGGCCGGGCCTTCCAGCTCACGCAGCTGTTCCCCAACCTCACGGTGCAGGAAAACGTACGCCTGGCCGTACAGGCCCGCGCCGGCATGGGCTTGCGCTTGCTCAGCGTGTGGCTGAGCCACCGCGCCTTGATGGACGAAGCCATGGCGCTGTTGGAGCGTGTGCGCTTGCAGGCGCGCGCACAGGACCTTGCCGCGAGCTTGCCCCATGGCGATCAGCGCAAGCTGGAGGTCGCGATCCTGATGGCGCTGCAGCCTAAGGTCTACCTGTTCGACGAACCTACCGCCGGTATGGGTGTCGACGAGGTGCCCGTGGTGCTGGATCTGATTCGCGAGATCAAGCGCGAGGGGCGGCACGCCATCTTGTTGGTGGAGCACAAGATGGACGTGGTGCGCGAACTGGCCGACCGCATCATCGTGTTGCACCAGGGTCAATTGGTGGCCGATGGCGAGCCGGCAGCGGTCATCGCTTCCCCAGTCGTGCAGCAGGCCTACCTGGGGGTGGCTGCATGATGTCTGACGCGACCGCCAAGCCGCCCTTGCTGAAGCTGCAAGGCGTGCACACCCATATCGGGGCGTATCACATCCTCCACGGCGTGGACCTCGAGGTGCCCGAGGGTCAGCTGACCATGCTGCTGGGCCGCAACGGCGCCGGCAAGACAACGACCCTTCGCACGCTGATGGGGCTTTGGTCACTGTCCAGCGGCAGCATTCAGTTCGCAGGCCAGCCCTTGCCGTTGCAAACGCCGGACATTGCTCAACTGGGTATTGGCTATGTGCCCGAGTCCATGGGCATCTTTAGCGACCTGACGGTGGCGGAGAACCTGCTGCTGGCGGCGCGCTCAGCCAAACGCTTGCAGGACTTGGACGACGCCCGCTTGGCGTGGTTGTTTGGCCTCTTCCCGGCGCTGAAAAAGTTTTGGCTCTACCCGGCCGGCAAACTCAGCGGCGGTCAAAAGCAGATGGTGGCGATTGCCCGTGCGATGGTGGAGCCGCGTCGGCTGCTGCTCATCGACGAACCGAGCAAGGGCCTGGCGCCGGCCATCGTTCAGAACCTGATTGAGGCTCTGCGCGAACTCAAGCGCAGCCACACCACGGTGCTGCTGGTGGAACAGAACTTCGCCGTCGCCAAGGCATTGGGCGACCACGTGGCGGTGATGGAGGACGGCCGTGTTTTACACGCCGGCGCCATGCAAACCTTGGTCGATGACGAGGCGCTGCAGCAGCAGCTTCTAGGCCTTAGCTTGAAAGCACACGCATGAGCCTTGATGCCATCCCGCGCGAGCGCTTCGACGCCGCCCCCCTGGCCGTTTTGGCCGGCCTGATGCTGCTGGCCCTACCGCTGATTGGCAGCTCCAGCAGCTGGGCCACCCTCACGCTGGCTGGCCTGGCGATGGGGCTCATCATCTTCATCATTGCGTCTGGACTGACCCTGGTCTTTGGCTTGATGGATGTGTTGAATTTCGGCCATGGCCTCTTCATTGCAGTGGGCGCCTTCATCGCCACCACGGTGCTTGGGGTGATGGGTGGCTACGTCAACACACCCGACTTGCTACCGAACCTTCTCGCCGTGGGCGCGGCCTGCCTGGTTGGCATGGCCGTGGCTGGCGCGGTGGGCTTCGCCTTCGAGCGCGTATTGGTGCGACCGGTCTATGGGCTTCACCTGAAACAGATCTTGATCACCATGGGCGGAATGATCATCGGCGAGGAGCTTCTGAAGCTGCATTACGGCTCACAGCTCGTGCCGCTGCCGCTGCCTGAGGGCTTGCGCGGCTCCATCGTGCTGGGCGATGTGGCGCTGGAACGATTTCGCTTGGTGGCGATGCTGGTCGGCTTGGCCGTGCTGGGCACGCTGCTCTGGGTGCTGAACCGCACCAAAGTCGGGCTGCTCATCCGAGCCGGGGTGCAGGACCGCGAAATGGTGGAGTCCTTGGGCTATCGCATCCGGCGTTTGTTCGTGGGCACCTTCGTCGTCGGCTCGGCGCTGGCCGGGCTTGGCGGGGTGCTCTGGGGGCTGTACCAGCAGGGCGTTACGCCGCGCATTGGGCATGAGGTCAATGTGCTGATCTTCATCGTCATCATCATTGGCGGCCTGGGCTCCACGGCGGGCTGCCTGGTGGGGGCCTTGCTGGTGGGCTTGATGGCCAATTACACCGGCTTCCTGGCGCCCAAGGTGGCGCTGTTCTCGAACATCGGGCTGATGGTGCTGATTCTGCTTTGGCGGCCTGAAGGCCTCTACCCGGTTGCACGGAGGGCTGGCTGATGTGGCGCGCCTTGCTGTCTCACGATCTGCCGCGCAGTCGGCTGCTGGCGGCGCTGCTGCTATTCACTGTGTTGGGGCTCCTGTTGGCGCCCTTCTTGTTCCCCGGCATCAAGCCGATGAACGTGGCCGCCAAGGTGCTGGTGTTCATGCTGCTGGTGGTCAGTTACGACTTGCTGCTGGGCTACACCGGCATCGTTAGCTTTGCGCACACGATGTTCTTCGGCATTGGCGCCTACGGGGTTGCCATTGCCAGCAGTCGCATGGGGCCGGGTTGGGACGCGATCGCCTTAGGGCTTGGCCTGGCCTTGCTGGCCTCGCTGCTGTTGTCGCTGGTGGTCGGCTTGGCGTCCTTGCGTGTGAAGGCCATCTTCTTCGCCATGATCACCTTGGCCGTGGCCTCCAGCTTTCTCACGCTGGCCTCGCAGCTCAGTGAGTTCACCGGCGGTGAGGACGGGCTGAACTTCAGGCTGCCCGAGTTGCTCCGGCCGAGCACGCGTTTCATCGAAGAGCCGCTGTGGGGCGTCAGCATCGACGGCCGTTTGCTCAGCTACTACCTGCTCTTTTTCACGGTGCTGCTGTTGGTGCTGCTGATGCTGCGCATCGTCAACTCACCGTTCGGCCGTGTGCTGCTGGCGATCCGCGAAAACGCCTTTCGTGCCGAAGCCATCGGCTACCGTGTGCTGCAGTACCGAACGCTCTCCAATGTGCTGGCCGCACTGTTCGCCACGATGGCGGGTGCCTTGCTGGCCATCTGGTTGCGCTACACCGGGCCGGAGACCTCGATGTCCTTCGAGATCATGCTGGACATCCTGCTCATCGTGGTGATTGGTGGCATGGGCACGATTTACGGCGCCGTGATCGGCGCTCTGCTGTTCGTGCTGGCGCAGAACTACCTGCAAGACTTGATGCGGCTGGCCGAGGGCCCTTTGGGCAATGTGCCGGTTCTTGGCGCCTTGCTCTCGCCGGACCGCTGGCTACTCTGGCTCGGCGTGCTCTTCGTGCTCTCGGTTTACCACTTCCCGACGGGCATCGTGGGCAAGCTCAGGGCCTTGGCACAGCGGTCCTGACATGCAAAGCCGCTACTTGCGCTGTGCTGGCCGCGAACTGCACTGCACGGACTGGGGCCCGCCAGGCGCGCCGCTCGTGCTGGCCTGGCATGGCTTGGCGCGCACCGGCCGCGACATGGACCCCTTGGCCGAGCACTTGGCGGCGCGCTTTCGCGTGGTTTGTCCGGACACCCTAGGTCGCGGCCTGTCGCAATGGAGCCCGCGCCCCGAGGCGGAGTACTGCCTGGACTTCTATGCCGAGCTGGCCGAGGCGCTGCTGGACCAATTGGGCGAGCAGAGCTGCCATTGGGTCGGCACCTCGATGGGGGGCGCCATCGGCATGGTGGCGGCAGGCGGGCGGCTGCAGGGGCGCATTCAGCGCCTGGTTTTGAACGACATCGGACCTGAACTGGATCCCCAGGCCTTGCGCCGCATCCGCGACTACGCCGGTCAGCCGCCAGCCTTCGCCACCATGAGCGAGTTGGAGGCTTACTTCCGCGTGGTGTATGCGCCCTATGGCCGGCTGAGCGACCTGCAGTGGCGCCAGCTGACCAACACGTCGGCACGTCGTTTGCCAGACGGGCGCATCACCCCGCATTACGACCCCGCCATGACGTTGCAGTTTGTCCATCATCCCGACGACTACCAACGCTGGCCTACCTGGGACCGCCTCAGCCTGCCCGTGCTGGTGCTGCGTGGCGCCGACTCCGATTTGCTCAGCCCCGCCGTGTTTGACGCCATGCGCAACCGAGGCCCGCGCGCGGTGGGCGTCACCATCGACGGCTGCGGGCATGCACCGGCCTTGAACACCCCGGAGCAGTGTGGCGTGGTGGAGCGCTTCCTCAGCGCCGCCTAGGCGCCCCCGGCTATCGAGCTGCCCCTGCTGGGCGTCACCGTCTCATTTCAAGCGCCCTAAGCGCTATGTGTTTGTCGCTGAACTGCCCAAGAACGCCTACAGCAAGGTGCTGAAGACGGTGTTGCGGCAGCAGCTAACCCTGGAGAGTCCTGCATGAGCTTGAACACCCGAACCGCCCTCGTTACCGGATCGACCCAAGGCATCGGCCTGGCCATTGCCGAATCGTTGGCACGTGCCGGCGCGCAGGTGGTGCTACACGGCATTGAGCCCGCCCAGCAAGGCGCCGTCGAGGCCCAGCGACTCCAGGCCGACACCGGTGCGCGCTGTGCTTATGTGAGCGCCGACCTGATGGACGAGACGCAGGCCACCGGCTTGGTGGCTGCCGCTGAGCGGGCGCTAGGGCCGATCGACATCTTGGTCAACAACGCCGGCATCCAGTTCACCTGCCCCATCGCCGACTTTCCGACGGCGCGCTGGAACGCCATCCTTGCGGTCAACCTCAGCGCGTGCTTCCACACCATGAGGGCGGTCATTCCCGGCATGCGCGAGCGGGCTTGGGGGCGCATCGTCAACATTGCCTCGGTGCACGGCCTCGTGGCCTCGGTCAACAAAGGCGCCTACTTGGCGGCCAAACACGGACTGGTGGGCTTGAGTAAAGGTGTGGCGCTCGAAACGGCAGCCGAGGGGGTGACCGTGAATTGCATCTGTCCTGGCTGGACCGACACCGCGCTGATCCAGCCGCAGATCGACGCCAAGGCGGCCGAATTGGGCGGCGACCGCCAAGCCGGCGTGCGCGCATTGCTGCGTGAAAAGCAGCCCAACTTGACGCTCTTGGCGCCTGGCCAACTCGGTGAAGTGGTCGTCTTCTTGTGCAGTGCAGCGGCATCGGGCATGACGGGGGTGGCACTGCCGGTGGATGGAGGGTGGACAGCGCAGTGACCCTGACTGTCTGAAAGCAAGGCAGTGTCTACACGGTATGCAGGTGCACAGCGCCTCACGCGGGTCCAGGGAGTCAGAAAAGGACTGCGAAGGAGCTGCTGTGTTGCACTGGCGGCGTCAAAGACCGGCCGCAGCGCTCAATCTCTGATGGTTTTCCCTCGCGGCTGAGGTTCCGGCATGGGCCTTGCGATCTGTCAGTCGTTACGTTCGCGGCGTACCCCGTTTCGCGCCGCCCGCAAACCAAGGAGACCCTGATGAACCGTTCGTTCCCGCTCAGCCTGCTGTCGATCAGCCTGCTCGCAGCTTTTGCAAGTCCATTGGCTGTTGCGCAGACCGCCCCCGCCAGCTCAGCACCCGAGGCGGCGCAGTTGGAGACTGTCACGGTGACAGCTCGTAAACGCGAAGAGTCGCTGCGCGACGTTCCGGTGGCGGTTACGGCCCTGACCGCCGAGGGCCTGGAGCGCTTGAACGTGCGCAACCTTGCCGACCTGCAAGGCAATGTGCCCAGCCTCACCATCTACGCGGCACGGGGCAGCAACACCACCTTGACCACCTTCATTCGCGGTGTCGGCCAGGCCGATCCGCTCTGGGGCGTTGACCCCGGCGTTGGCATCTATTTGGACGACACCTACATGGCCCGCCCGCAAGGCGCGCTTCTGGAGGTTTTTGACACCCAGCGCATTGAGGTGCTGCGCGGCCCGCAGGGCACGCTGTACGGCAAGAACACCATCGGCGGCGCGGTCAAGTATGTGTCGCGGCCCCTGGGGACGGCGACAAGCGGCAATGCGTCCTTGAGTTTTGGCAGCTATGGGCTGCTGCAGTTGAAAGGTTCGGTGGGCGGCGCCACGGCGGATGGCGAGTTCCGCGCCCGCGCCGCGCTCGCCAGCATGGTGCGCGACGGCTTTGGCAAGAACCTCACCGACGACACCGATGTCAGCAACCAAGATACCGATGCGGGCCGGCTGAGCCTGGGATGGTTCCCCAAGAACCTGCCCTTAGAGGTCCAGGGCAGCGTGGACCGAACCCGCGACAACTCGAACATGCGCGGCTTCCAGCGCCTGGCGCCGAACCGCTTTGACCCAACGGCCACGCCCAAGTCCACGGATCGCTACGACATCCGCAGCGGCATGCCGAACCTGAACAACACCGATAGCGGCGGCCACAGCCTCAGTGCGACCTGGCGCCTGGGTGGCGACTGGACCGCCAAGTACATCGGCAGCTACCGCCGCTCCAGCACCAGCACCGGCATCGACTTCGACGGCCTGCCCAACAAGATCGCCGACGTGCTGGCCAGCTACGACGACAGCTCGCGCAGTCAGGAGCTGCAACTCGTGAATGCCGAGGGCGGGGTGATTGGCCTGTACCGCTTCGAAGGCGATGCCGGCGGCCGTGTGCGCAACAACTTCTTCAACCTCGCCTTTGGCGACACCAATGGCCGCGTCTACACCACGGGCACGGCTGCATTTGTCGACTGGGATTGGCGCCTGAGCCAACGCCTGGGCCTCACCACCGGCGTGCGCTACACGCAAGAAGAAAAACGTGCCGTGGTGCTGAACCGTTCGTACAGCAACGACACCTTCACGGTGCCCATCGCCACGTCGAGCAACTTCGACCAAACGCGTAAGGTCAGCAACACCTCGCCCAAGCTGTCGCTGGACTACGCCTTGAGCGACAGCACCAACATCTACGCCACCTTGTCGCGAGGCTTCAAGAGCGGCGGCTACAACATTCGCGCCAACGTCGCGGCCGTGCCGGCTTCGGCCAAGCCCTTTGAGGACGAAATTCTCGACTCGCTGGAACTCGGCGCCAAGATGGTGCTCGATGGCGGCAAGCTGGAGCTGAACACCGCTGTTTTCCACAACAACTACAAGAACGTTCAGCTCTCGGTCTTCACCTCCTTCACGCAGGCCAATGGTCAGCCCGGCTTCTTCGGTGACTTCACCAACGCTGGCAAGGCCCATGTCAACGGGCTCGAGGTGGAATTCGTCTGGCGCCCCGTGCAGGCTTGGACACTGCGCGGCAACGCCAGTTGGCTGGATGCCAAGTACAAAGAGTTCTTCGACCGTGGCGTCAATGTGGCCAGCCAGAAGAAGTTCAGCAACACACCGAAGTTCTCTGCTGCCTTGAACATTGAGAACCGCATGCCGGTCGCGGTGGGTGAAGTGCTGACTCGCCTGGGGGTGAGCTACCGCACCAAGGTCTATCCGACCACTGACCTGAGCGAGGACATCGCGCAGGACAGCTATGCCTTGATCAACGCTGGCATCACCTGGCAACGTGACAAGCAGCTCAGCTTCTCGCTGCAAGGCACCAACCTCACCGACAAGGCCTACCGCACCGATGGCTACAACATCCCTGCCCTTGGGGTGCTGACCGGCTACTACGGCCCGCCGCGCCAGGTGATGTTGACAGCCAGCTATCGCTTTTGATTGAGGTCTGAATGCAGCAACTGCGCCGCTTCCTGCACGCCGAAGATGGCCTTCGCTTGCAGGTGGCGGAGTACCTGGGAGCTGCCGATTCCCCGGTACTCTGCCTGCATGGACTGACCCGCAACGGACGCGACTTCAGCCGCCTGGCGACGCATCTTGCGGCACACCATCGGGTGCTGTGCCCCGATCAGCGGGGCCGTGGCCTCTCGGAGCGCGATCCGGACCCGACGCGCTACCGGCCCGACGTTTACGTGGCCGACATGCTGCGCCTGATCGATCAGCTTGGCCTCGACGAGCTAACGGTGATCGGTACCTCCCTGGGCGGCATGATGGGTGTGATGCTG
Organism: Burkholderiales bacterium; assembly: GCA_046317675.1. Lineage (GTDB taxonomy): Bacteria > Pseudomonadota > Gammaproteobacteria > Burkholderiales > Burkholderiaceae_C > Inhella. The sequence continues at coordinate 10,602 of JBKCVH010000113.1, read as the reverse complement.
GCGGCGGCGCTTCCTGGGCGGGTCAAGGCTTTGGTGCTGAATGATGTCGGACCAGTGCTGGAGCCGACCGGCTTGGCGCGCATCGGCAGTTATGTCGGTCGCCAAACGGCTTGCGCCCATCTTGATGAAGCGATTGAACGCACCGCCCAAACCCAGGCCGTGGTGTTCCCTGATTTCCAGCGCCGGGACTGGCAACAGATGGTGCTGGATACCCATGTTGTCATTGACGAGCAATGGTTGCCGGACTACGACCCCGCAATCGCGCTGGGGCTTGCCAATGGCAGCGCCGCACCGCCCCTGTGGCCCCTGTTCGAGGCAGCGCGCGAGACGCCGATGCTGCTGCTGCGTGGGGCTTTGTCTGACCTGCTGAGCCCAGTCACCATGGCTGAAATGCAGAGCCGCTTGCCCCGCTTGGAAGCCGTTGAGGTGCCGAATCGGGGCCACGCCCCCACGCTGGATGAACCCGTGGCGCGGCAGGCGATTGACGATTTCCTCAGGCGACTGGACGGCCGCTGATCCAGGCCTGCAGGAACGGGTCTTCCACCTGCGGCGCTCCGCTTCGCGTCAGCACGCCGAGCTTGCGCAGCCGCTCCAGCGCGGCGCGCACTTTGCCCACCGTGGGCGGTGCAGCCACGCCGGGGAATCGGCCCATCGCCTCGCGGGACTCCTGGCCAAGCGGCGGCTTGCCGTGGGCCACCGCCGAGGCAACGGCGCGTTCCAGCGGCTGCAAGGTGTCAATGAGGGCGCGCCAGCCCGCCACGTGGCGTTCATCGGCCAAGTGCATGGCAAAGCCGCGCTCTACGTCGGTCATGCCCTCGGCCGACATGCCTTTGACCACGTCGCGCAACAAGGCTGGCTTGTAGCCAAGGCGCTCGAAGAGTTTGCGCAGGTCGTCCAGCAGTGGCTTGCGGCCCCGATGCACCTTGCCAAAGCGATCGGCAAGCAGTTTCAGGTACTCGTCGCCCAGGGGTGGGAAGTTCAGCACTTGGGCGAAGTGGTACATCGGGGCGCCGGCGGTGGCCAGCATCTGGGCCAAGGCATCCGGCGATGAGCCGGTCAGCACCGCAAACACCTGCGCGCGCCGTTTGTGAAGCACGGCGCGCAAGCTGCCCGCCAGGGCCTCGGCATTGGGCCCGTCCGCGAGGGCCTGGGCCTCATCCAGCATCAGCAGCAGGGGTTTGCCATGGGCCGCGTGAAGGCGCTGAACGAGGGTGTCGAAGCGCAGCTCGGGGGCATCAGGCAGCTTGCGGCGTGCCGGTGCTGCCCCCAAGTCAATGCTGGCGCCCATGGCGCTGATCTTGGAGACGGTCGTGCCCGCCATCTTGCCGGCCTTGCTGGCAGGCACAGTGGCGTCGTCAAGAGCTTCTTCTAAGGCGTGGTTGATGGCGGCCAGCGGCGAGCCGCGCTGCAGCCACAAGTCGGCATAAACCGGCAGCCAGCCACGCGCCACGGCGGCGGGGCTCAGGTCTTGGTCGAGGAAGTAGGTTTTGCCAATGCGGCGCGGCGCGAACAAGGCCAAAGGGCGCCCGGGTTGCGACTGCAAAAGGCCCAAATAGCTCTGCGCCAACTCCGGGCGATGCACGCTGACGCTGTCGAATTCACTCATGAAGTGATTGTGGTTTGATGTCGTAAAAACAGCAATTGCTGCTTTTACGACAACTGACGACACCTCTCGCAGCAAAGCCTATCTAGGCACTGCCCCGAGCGAGGCCCTTGCACAGGACAGCGACGCCTTCCTGGCCGCCTTCCGGGTTCGAGTGCCTTTTCGGGCTCAAGTGGCGCGCGGTCAGGCCGAAGTACCTCCGATGACACGAACTGCGCGTGCGCGCTCGCTCGCCCTGAATCTGCCGGCCCCCCGCCGGCGGCGGAGGGCATGTTGAGACTCGCCCCGGTTGGCAGCTTCGGCAGCGCGCGTGCGGTGGACGCGGCGCAGCGTGAGCTCGTCACCGCGGTGCGGCGGCTGTCCTCGGGCTTGCGTGTCAACAGCGCGGCCGATGACGCCGCCGGCCTGGCCATTTCCGAGCGCATGCTGGCCCAGTTGCGGGGCAACCGGGTGGCCGAACGCAACGCGTGGGATGGTGTCTCGCTGCTGCAGACCGCCGACGGCGCGCTGGGCCGGGTCACCGACATGCTGCAGCGCCTGCGCGAGCTGGCTGTCCAGGCGGCCAACGGCACCTGGACCGCATCCGACTTGGCCAGTCTGTCCGCCGAGAGCAAGGGGCTCATCAACGAGATCGACCGCATCGGGAAAGCCGCCGCCTTCAACGGGCAGCTTCTGCTCGACGGCTCGTTCCGCTCGTTGCAGCTTCAGGTCGGCGCCAACGTCGACCAGACGATCAGGATGGGCCCGCTCCTCGACGTGCGCGCCGCCAGCCTGCCCACTGATGGCGTGGCGTTCTCGGTGAACCAGGGCATCGACACCCGCTCCACGCTGCCCGATGGCTCGCCCGGTGCCATGCCCGTGGCCGGGCTCACGCCCATCGCAGCCGGTGCGCTCACCGTGAGCGATGCCGACGGCCAGCCTGTCGCGCTGGGCGCCATTGCCCAGGCCACCAGTGGGGCCCAGCGCCTGTCGCAGGTGGTGGCGGCGATCAATACCAAGTCTGGGCAGACCGGCATCTCGGCCTCGATCTCTCGGGGTAGCGGTCCCGGCATCGTCACTGTGACCTTCGCATCGGATCGTGCCTTCAGCGACGCGGACTTCGGCGGCTTCTCGCCCGACACCACGGGGATTGGCTCCGTCGCACCCGGTCCCCTGCTGGCCGACCCGATTGGCAGCTCCACCCTGTCCAGCCTCTCCGACGCAGTGGCCGCCATCAACCGCTACGACCGCGCCATCGACCAGGTGAGCGCCAGCCGTGCTACGGTGGGCGCGATGCAGTCGCGGCTGGAAGCGGCCATCGCGCAGCTGCAAGTCACCCAAGAAGCGCAAAGCGCGTCGGTTTCGCGCATCCTTGACGCCGATATGGCGGTGGAAAGCGCGCGCCTCTCTCGCCAACAGGTGCTTCAGCAAGCCGGCTTGGCGATGATTGCGCAGGCCAACGCCACGGACCGGTTGGTGCTGGGTCTGTTGAGGGAGTGACCTGCGGCCCTTTGAGGGCCGTGCCCCTCGTACAGCCTTACACCGGCCCCAGCACGCGCAGCGAGTAGTCCACGGCGCGCACGTCTTTGGTCAGCTTGCCAATGCTGATGCGGTCGACGCCAGTGCTGGCGATGTCGCGCAGGCCTTCGAGGGTGATGCCGCCACTGGCCTCCAGCAAGGCGCGGCCCGCGTTGCGTTGCACGGCCTCGCGCATGGCGTCCAGCGTGAAGTTGTCCAGCAGCAGGCTGGTGGCGCCGGCCGCCAAGGCCTCGTCCAGTTGCGCAAGGGTCTCCACTTCAATTTGGATGCTCACGCCGGCTTGCAGGGCTTCGGCGGCGCGCAGTGCGGCCGTCACGCCGCCTGCGGCTGCGATGTGGTTTTCCTTGATGAGGATGCCGTCGTAAAGCGCGAGGCGCTGGTTCGCGCCGCCGCCCACGCGCACGGCGTACTTCTGCGCGAGACGCAGGCCGGGCAGGGTTTTGCGGGTGTCCAGAATTTGGCAGCCGCGTGGGTTGGGGCTGGCGCCCTCGATGGCGCGCACATGCTGGCGCGTGAGGGTGGCCACGGCGCTCAAGGTTTGCAGGAAGTTCAGCGCCGGGCGCTCGGCGCTGAGCAGGGCGCGGCCGTCGGCTTCGATGTCGCAGATCACCGAGTCGGCCTGCATGTCGTCGCCCTCGGCCACATGCCAGTTCAAGACGGCGCTTGGGTCGAGCGCGGCGTACACACCGTTGAACCAAGGCTGCCCGCAGCACACCGCGGCCTCGCGCACACGCAGCTGGGCCTTCACGCGCTGGCCTTCGGGGGTCAGGCGCGCCGTCCAGTCGGCCACGCCAATGTCTTCGCGCAGGGCCTCAATGATGTTGCGAACGCGGGCTTCTTCCAGGGTCTCGTTGTGCTCAAACATGGGCCAGCTCCAAGCGCAGCGGGGGCAGCCCGTCAATCTGCGCTTCGACGACATCGCCGGGCTGCAATGCGGACACGCCGGCCGGGGTTCCCGTGAACACGAGGTCGCCCGGCTGCAGGGCGTAGAAGTGGCTGAGCTTGGCCAGCAGCGCGGGCACGGCCCAGATGAGGTCGGACAAGTCGGCGTCCTGCCGCGCCTCGCCGTTCACCTGAAGCTGAATGCGCCCGGTCGTGGGCAGGGGGCCTTGCAGCGGCTGCAGGGGCGCCAGCACGGCGCTGTGGTCAAAGCCCTTGGAAACGTCCCAGGGCTTGCCGGACTTCTTGGCCGCAGTTTGGAGGTCGCGCTTGGTCAAGTCGAGGCCCACGCCATGGCCCCACACGGCGGCGGCTGCTTGCTCGGGCGTGGCACGGTGCAGGGGTGCGCCAAGGGCGACCACCCACTCCACCTCATGGTGCAGGTCTTGGGTTGCGCAGGGAAAGGGCAGGGCGCCTTGGCTGGGCTCGAACACCGCGTCGGCCGGCTTGCTGAAGAAGAAAGGCTCTTCCTTCTGGGGGTCGTGCCCCATCTCCTTGGCGTGCTCGGCGTAGTTGCGGCCCACGCAGTAAATGCGGTGCACGGCAAAGAGTAGGGGGCTGCTGGCAATGGCAACGCTGCTCACGGGCGGCGGCGGAAAGAGGTACTCAGGCATCCAAGGCTCCTTGACGGGGCCGCGATGCTAAGGTGCGCCGCCATGCGCTGGCTTGCCTTGCTCTTCGTCCTCTTGCTCACCGCGTGTGCTTCCACCACGCGCACGCTGCCGCCTGGGCCTTCGCCCATCGAGCGGGATGGGCCAGAGGCCATTCCACCGCCCAACTTGATGTCCGTGCCGGACGCCATTCCGCGCATTGAACCAATCCGCCTCGGTGGCCCGAACAAGCCCTACGAGCTGAACGGCCAGCGCTTTGAGCCCATCGCGCACGACGTCCCCTTCAAAGAGCGCGGCTTGGCCAGTTGGTACGGCAAAAAGTTCCACGGCCGCTCCACCGCCAATGGCGAGACCTACAACATGTACGCGATGACGGCGGCCCACCCGCGCCTGCCCATCCCGAGCTACGTGCGGGTGCGCAACCCCGCCAATGGGCGCGAGGCCATCGTGCGGGTCAATGACCGGGGGCCCTTTGTGCGGGGTCGCATCATTGACCTGAGCTACACCGCAGCGCTCAAGCTCGACCTGCTGCGCGGCGTGGCGCCGGTGGAGATTGAGCGCATCACCTTCGATGAAATTCGCACCGGCCGCTGGGAAAAGCAGACCGATGAGCCGCTGCTCGCGCCCCCGCAAGCCGAAGGCACTCCTGCCGTGGCGAGCACGCAGGAGCTGCGCCCCTTGCAAGAGGGCGAGGCCAAAACGCGCACCTCGGGCAAAGGCTTTTGGTTGCAGCTGGGGTCGTTTCGGGCGCTCTCGGGGGCCGAGCTGCTGCAGGCCGAATTGGCCGAGCGCTTCCCAGACATCAGCGCCAAGCTGACCTTGATTCGCGACCGTGGCCTGCACCGCGTGCAGCTCGGCCCCTTGGCCGACCGTGAACTGGCCACCCGCATTGCGCAGCGCCTGCGGGACGAAGCGGACATGGAGCCCTTCGTGCTCCAGCGCTGACCCTTTTGACCCCCTCAGCTTATGAACCCCAGCCTGCGCCCCGCCACCCCTGCCCACGTCCCCGCCATCGTGGCGCTGATCCGCGAGCTCGCCGAGTTCGAGCAACTCAGCCATTTGGTGCAAACCGACGCCGCCCGGCTCACCGAGCATCTCTTTGGCGCCCGCCCCGTGGTAGAGGCCGTGGTGGCTGAAATGCCGGATGGCACTGTGGTGGCCTTCGCACTTTTCTTCACCAACTACTCCACCTTCCTGACCCTGCCCGGCCTGTACCTGGAAGACCTCTACGTGCAGCCCGCCCATCGCCGCCACGGCCTCGGCCAACTGCTGCTGCGCCATTTGGCGCAAATCGCGGTGGCGCGTGGCTACGGCCGCTTTGAGTGGAGCGTGCTGGACTGGAACGCCAACGCCATTGGCTTTTACGAGCGCATGGGCGCCACGGTGATGCCGGACTGGCGCATTTGCCGCGTGGTGGGCGAGGGCCTGCAGCGGCTGGCTGAGGGCTGAGCGCCAGCACGCGCAGCCCCGGCGGGCGAGCCGCCCACGCTGCGCATTGATGCCATTCGCCGGGCCAGCCAGTTGTGCCCGCGCGAAGGCGCCGTGGACCTGCCGCCCGGGGGCCGCGCTCCCCTTGGGCACTCGCTACGCCGCCACCGTGCTGCAGGCCGAACGGGTGCGCTTTCGCTGGCTGGAAGTCGGCAGCAGCCGCGAAGCCATCTTCCCAATCCTGCCGTCGGGCAGCCGCCAGTTCCGCGTGGCCAGCAGGCTGGATGGCGTCAACTTTGAGCCGCGAGAGCCCCTACACGGCGCTTAGAGAAAACGCAAACCCGAGCTTCGCAACGGTTCTGAAGGTTGCTCGAGCTCACTCGGCCCATGCCTTGGCAAGAACGATGAATCGGCCGTCAGATAGGCGGCAAACCCTTGTGGACTCGACTGCTGGCGCCCGTCGGCCGAATAGATCGACGGAACAAGGCTTACGAGGAAGGCCATCTGCGCGGCCCTCGCATGGACAGATCCAGCTGAGAGCCGTGCTTTCTGCTAACCCTCCCGTGATGAAGTGAATCGCATGCTCAGCTGGGCCGCTCAGGGTTGGCGAAGGCCTTGAGGCCAATCTTCCACTCGCCACCCAGCTTGTGCAGAACGAAGTAGTCCCAGTAGGTGGTGTCAGCGCCAATGCTCACCTTCACACGGGCCACGGCGCCGGTGCCAGAAACGTCCAACCACTCGATGGTGCGGGTCAAGTCATTTCGTGGGTTGGACTGGCCGCGAAAGTTGCGCGTGGCGAACTCATCCGCCGTCCAGGAAAGGAAACGACCGCCACCCACACCCTCCACACGGCCGGTAGGCCAAAAGACGCTGCGCACAGCGTCAGCGCTGCCAGAGTCGGCGGCTTGAAAGTAGCGCTCCACGGCCGCCAGAGCTGGGCCCCGGTCCGCCGCAGAAACGGTGGTCGTGGCGGTGGGTGTCAACTGCGCTTGCGCCGAAGCCATCGCCAGCGGCAGCATCAACATCACTGCCAATGGCAGGCACGACAGCCCGGCGGGGCGGCGGGGTGAGGGGTAGGGGTGCATGGGAACTCTTCTGCTGTTGATGATGAGGGGTGAGGGTGACCGTGGCTGCGGCTGAGGCTGTTCCCGCGGCTCAGCGCAATTCGTTTGCTGCGGCTCTCTTCACAGCAAACGGCGCGCGTTCGAACAGGTTCTTGGTTTCAATGACGCGCCCAAGCTCTTTCATGCTCAGGCCGTCGGGGCGCACTTCTTGGTGGGCTGAGCGGATGCCTGCCCAGCGCTCCCGAATGCCTTCGAATCCCTTGTCGTCGGCGTAAGTCACCATCACGATGGCGTTCCAAGGCCCTTGGTCTGTGCCGCTATCCAGCCACTCGTAACTCACGAAGAGACCTTGCTGTACAGCAAGCTCATCCATTGCAAACCAGTTGGCGCGCACGAAGCGCTCAAGCTGCGCCAGGCGGCCCGGTTGCGACTGCAGGTAGGTGATGGTCACGACACGCGTGGTTGCTGATTGGCCCGCTGGGCCCGCTTGGCCCGCTTGGCCCGCTTGGCCCGCTTGGCCGGCCTGCATGGCAGCCGGCGGGCTTCCTGATGCGGCCAAGCCCTGCCCCATCAGGACGCCTTGGGCCAACATGAACAACAGCGCTGCGCGTCGACAGGTCAATTCTTTCTCCTTGTGCAAAAACTTTGATTTAGCAGTGGAGGCCCGGGCACACCCGGCGCATCACGCACCTATGCTAGGCACGCCAGAGCTTTTCAAAAAGCAAATTGTTTTGGTGTTTTGAATCAAAAAATTTCATCATGTCGCGCGCCGCCAAATTCTCGATTGATGCCTTGACCGTGCTCGACGCAGTCGCGCGCCACGGCTCGTTCACCAAGGCTGCCGCCGAGTTGCACAAGGTGCCCTCGGCGCTGAGCTACACCGTGGCGCAACTGGAGAGTTCGTTGGATGTGCAGGTGTTTGACCGCTCTCAGCGCCGCGTTCAGCTCACGCCAGCCGGCGCGGAGTTGCTGGCCGATGGGCGGCGCCTCTTGCGCATGGCGGCTGACGTCGAACGCCGGCTGGCCCAGCGCAAGGCCGGTTGGGAGGCCGATTTGCGCATGGGCATAGACACCATCTTTGGCTTGCAAGCGATCTACCCGGCGGTGAGCGACTTTGACGCTCTCGGCACCGGCACTCGGCTGACCCTGTCTGAGGAAGCGCTGGGCGGGCCTTGGGATGCGCTGGAATCTGGCCGCGCTGACCTCATCTTGGCGGGTCTGGGCGCGGGTGGGGTGCCGCTTGGGGGCGGTTACGAGATCCATGAGTTGGGTCGCCTGTCGTTCGACTACGCGGTGGCGCCTTCGCATCCGCTGGCCGCTTTGGCCGATCGGCGGGAACTGCCGGTCAGCGACGATGAGTTGCGACCCCATCGCGCCATCAGTGTGGCTGACAGCTCTCGCGCTGGGCCAAGGCGCAGCGCCGGTCTGCTGCCCGGACAGGACACATTGACCGTCAGCACCATGCGCGACAAACTGGCTGCTCAGGTGGCTGGCTTGGGTGTCGGCTTCATTCCCCGGTTCCTTGCCGAGCCAGCATTTCAAACGGGCAGCCTGGTGCGATTGTTTGTTGCCCAACCCCGCCCGGTCGCATCCTTCTGCTTGGCGCACCGCACCGAGGGGCTGGGCAGCGCGGGTCGCTGGATGTTGCACCGATTGCAGTCGACGCCCCAGCTGTTGCCAATGCTTTCCCCTTGAGGCCGCCTTCTCCCAGGCAAGGCGCATCCCGGCGTTCAATGGCGCGCATCGCGTCAGACACCAAGTTGGCCATGTCGAACATCGAGGCCACGGTCCACAGGTGCGGCAGCGGCTTGTTGCTGCAGCACGTTGATCACCGCCTGCGTGCCGGCCAGGCCGCCAGAACTGAGCAGCACCAGCATGCGGTCGCCGGGCCGCTCGAGCACAGTCATCTTGCAGAACTTGGCGTTTTGTTCACGCCCGCGTGGGTGCGGGAGTCGCTCGCGAGGATCAGCCCCTCTTCGAGCTTGACGCCCACGCAGTAGGTCATGGCGAGGCCATGTGCGTCGTGCTGTCATCCACCACATCGGTCCAGACCTTGAAGCCTTCGAGCGTGTTCGTCCCGACGGTGCTGGCCAGCGCCACGTCACAGGCGTCGCGGCCTCGAGCGATCAGCACGCAACCGATACGCGGCGTGTTGTTGCGGGCGTCAAAGGTGTACCAGCGGTCACCCAGAAAGGCCTCGAACCAGCCGGCGAAGTCCATGGTTCCGTAGGGCGGCGGGGTGCCGTAGTCACCCAAGTAGCCGGTGCAGTAGCGCGCCGGGATGTTCATGCAGCGGCACAGCGCAATGGCCAGGTGCGCGTAGTCCCGGCACACGCCAATGCCTTCGCGGTAGACCTCCCACGCGGTGCGCGTGCGCCGTGCGTGGTGGTAGCCGAACTCGATGTGGCCATGCACGAAATCACAAATGGCCTGCATGCGCGCCCAGCCCGTGGGCCCGTTGCCGAAGCGCTGCCAAGCAATGTCCGAGAGCTGGTCGGTCTCGCAATAGCGGCTGCCGAGCAGGTAGACCAAGGTCGCCTCGGGCAGCCTGCTGCCGAGCACGAAGGCGTTGGTGCTGATCTGGAATCGGCCCGGTGGCGCCAGCAGGCGGCTACACCAGTTGCTGAACAAGTCGCGGTACGCGGTGACCGGCACCGAGGGCACGGTCAGCATGCGCACCCCTGGCAAAGGGACATTCTTTGTGAGTGGTGCGCAAAGCTCTGTGCGCTTGGGAACCGACGCCAGGGCGCCTGCAAGCACGGCTTCAACTTAGCATTGGCCCTCGGTTTGGTGAGGTGAGCCGCATGACAAAAGCGCAGAACTGGATACGACATGCCTTGACCCTTGGGGTCGTCTTGATGGGTCATGTTGCGTTCGTCTTCGCTGCGGAGTCTGGGCGGACGGACCCTGCGGCGCTAGTGGGCGATCCGATCGTCTGCCCCTTCATTCCTGTTGAGGAGCCCTGCAGTTTTGCGAATCTCGCCCAGGAGCTTGGCGCGACGGCGGCCCTTGAGGACATGGGGGGCGGTCGGTTGCGCGTGCAATCAAACCAAGTTGAAGCCGCGGTTGGCGCCGAGCCATTGCGCGACAAAGCCTTTGAGCGCGATGTGTTGCGCGCAGCCGGACTCAAGCTTGAATGGAGTTCTGTTGCTGAGCTACCCGACTGCAGCTCGATGGCATATGGCTTCGGGTATCGGGAGCAAACGGTGCGCAGTCTTCGCGCCAAGCTGGGTGTGCAGTTCACCCCATCGCTGGAGCGCCAACTCAGGAGTCACTTGGGCCAGCCGGCCGGCGGCACCTAGGGCCTGTTAACACTACCGTAGGCCGTCTGCGATGAGTGCGAAGCAGATGAAGGCCAGGAACATCACATCGTGCTTTTCGAACCTGGAGAAGATGCGGCGATAGCCCTTGAGGCGGCGAAACAGTCGCTCGACCTCAA